>JANXUA010000103.1 GCA_025352085.1 Caulobacteraceae bacterium
TGATCGGCGGCGGCGATACCGGTTCCGATTGCATCGGCACCTCCAACCGCCAGGGCGCCGCCTCGGTCACTCAGCTGGAGATCATGCCCGAGCCGCCGGCGCGGGAAAACAAGGCCCTGACCTGGCCCGACAGGCCGCTGAAGATGCGCACTTCGTCATCGCAGGACGAAGGGTGCGAGCGCGACTTCGCCGTCACCACCCGCCGCGCCGTGGGCCAGGACGGCCGGCTCACCGCCCTCGAATGCGCCCGCCTGGAATGGACTCGGGATCTCGATGGTCGGATGCGGATGACCGAAATCCCCGGCAGCGAATTTGAGCTTAAGGCTGACCTCGTGCTTCTCGCCATGGGATTCTTGGGGCCGCACCGGGCGGGCCTGGTCGAACAGGCAACCGTCACCCTGGATGAGCGTGGCAATGTCGCCGCCAATGTCGATGACTACCACACCTCGCGGCTCAGAGTGTTCGCCTGTGGCGACATGCGTCGGGGGCAATCCCTGGTCGTGTGGGCCATCCGCGAGGGTCGCCAGTGCGCCCAGGCGGTTGACGTGCACCTGATGGGGGCAAGCGCCCTTCCGCGGTGACACGGAGGGCGGACAAGGACGTCCGCGGGCTCGATCAGCGCGCGATCCGACGGCGGCGCAGGCGGCGCTCCCTGATCCGCGACGGCTTGGCGGCCTGTTGCGCGGCCACCGTTTCGGCGAGGGCTTCCATGAGGCGTATCGCGCGGTGCAGGGTCATGTCGGTTCTCTTTCCAGGTCCATCTCGCGGCGCGGTCCACGAAAGGAGCGCCACGGGCCCCATGGGGCGTGGCCACTCAAATGCGTCGAATGACGTCAAAATATCCACCGGTCGGGCGTCAGATCGCCGTCAAAAAAACGTCAAAACGCATTGCCTCCGAGTCAGGCGCGCTGGACGATTAAAAGCGGGCATGATTGGGTCAGACTAGGCGGCGCTGGTCCGTTGGATCTGATTTTGATTTTGGAGAACTTAAAATGGCCACTGGCGTACCATCCGGCGTCCGCTTTATCGTCTTTGATCACGAGAAGGGCGTTTATTACGGCGTCGAAGCCTTCGCCGAATATTATACGCCAAAGGATTTCAAGCTCACGGACGAACAGGAACGCAGCGTCAAGACGATCGTCGAGTCCTTCCGTCACAGCAAGAAGCTCGAAGCGATCCGGGTGGCCGACCCGAAGATCTATGAGGCGACAGGCAGTCATGTGTCGCCGCCTGTAAGCGACAAATAAGCCGACCCTTGGGGCCGACGACCATTCGCTCGAACAGCACGGCGAGGACCGACCTCCGCGCGGCCATGGCGGAGGCCGAGGCGTGCGGCGTCAGCCGTCTGGCCGATCTGACCGGCCTGGACGTGCTTGGCATCCATGTGTTTCAAGCCGTCCGGCCCTGGGGACGCTGCCTGTCGGTGCATCAGGGCAAGGGCCTCACGCCGGAAGCCGCCAAGATCGGCGCCCTGATGGAGGCGGTCGAGTTCGATCACGCCGAAGCCTTCGTCGGCGAGCAGTATGCCTGCTCGTTTGAGGAACTCAACCCGGCCGAACGGGCGCCGACGATCCTCGACTACGCCTCGGACCGACGCCTGGCGCCCGATCCTTCGGAATCCATAAACTGGGTTGGCTCGCGTCGGCCGATGAGCGGGCGCACGCTGTGGACGCCTTACGATTCGGTGTCGCTGGACTATACGCGGACGGGCGACATCCGGCTGGATCGGACCAGCAATGGCGTGGGCGCGCGCTTCGACCACGAAGGCGCCTGCCTCAAGGCCCTGACCGAACTGATCGAACGCGACGCCGACCAAGCCTGGCGAGCCTCTCCGGCGCCCGTCCGTTCGCGGGCGCTGGTGGAGGCGGCGTCCATTCGTCTCGATTGGTTTGAGGATGTGCACAGCAAGGCGAGAGCGGCCGGTCTGCTGATGTCGATCTATCATTTGCCGGCGGTCGTAGCCCTGGACGTGTTCGCCTGCGAAATCTTCGAGCCGGGCGCCGGGGCCGCGGTGCGGCGCAGATGCGTCGGCGTCGGCTGCGGCTTTTCCCCGGAAAACGCACTCCTCGCCAGCGTACTTGAGGCGGCCCAATCGCGTCTTACGGCGATCTCGGGGGTGCGAGACGATCTACCCCCTCCTTCGACCGATCACGATGACATCTTTGGTTTGGCTTTCCCACCCTCCGTGACCAGTCGCCTCAAACGGTGGGACGAGATAGGCGCAACCCGCCTGACCCCACTCGACGCTACGGTCGCGAGCCTCGCCCAGGCCCTGGCGGCGGTGGGCTACCCGGATATTGGCTTTGTCGACTTGTCCCGCCCCGGTCACGAGGCGTGCGTGGTCAAGGCCGTTGTTCCGGGCCTCGGCGCCTATGGCCGAGCGCGCCGGGCGCCGCGATGTCGGCTCAATTGATGAAGTGCGAAGATCGCGTTGTCGTGTTTGCCGGCCCATCCTTGCCGCCGACGGACCGATCCGACGATCCGATGTTCGTTTGGCGACCGCCGGCGGCGGCGGGCGACGCGTTCGCCCTTGATGGCCTGCGCCCCAGAGCCGTGGTGCTGATCGATGGTCTGTTCGATGAGCAACCCTCGATCCGCCACAAGGAGCTTCTGACCCTGATCGCGCAAAGCGTGACCGTCATCGGCGGCGCGAGCATGGGCGCGTTGCGCGCCGCCGAGCTCAGCACGTTCGGCATGATTGGCGTCGGACAGATCTACGAGGCCTACGCCCGCGGCTATCTCGTCGGCGACGATGAGGTGGCCGTTCTGCATGGACCCGAGGAGCTGGACTGGAGTCCGCTGACCGAGCCTCTGGTCAACGTGCGCGCGACCATCTTGCGCGCAGTGCGCGATATGATCATCGACATGCCGACGGCGCGCTTGGCGTTGCGAGCCGCGAACCATCTTTTCTACAAAGACCGGACCTGGCCGGCGATTCTGCAGGTCATGCGAACGGCTCGCGGGGCCACTCAGGCGCTGGAAGACTGGCTTCCCGTCGGTCGCGTCGACCTGAAGCGCCAGGATGCTCTGGCCTGCCTGGAGGTGGCTCGCTCATTCTATGAAACCGAGCCTGCCGCCCGCCCGTTTCCACCGCAGACGATGTTTTCCGACGCCCTCGCCGCTCAGGTCCGCGGGCTATAGATCGCCGAAGGTCGCGCTTGCCGCTGCCACGAACCGGCCTTCCACCTCCGCCGACCGAAACGGGTGGTGGGACGAGATCCATTCGATCAGAGCTTCTCCGGTCATCGGGCGGGAGCCCGGCCAGATCGCCCGCACCTTGGCCACGGCGACCTTGGCCTTGTCGGCGAAGGGGCGCCCGGCCATCTGGGAATTCATCGCGCCGAAGACGCTGGTCCAGATTTCGGGGTCGGCCGCGAGTTCGAAATAGCTTTCGGCAAGATCGTGATCGCCCTTCACGAGCGACAGCAAACCCAGGTCGCTAAAATAGTCATCCTGGGGCGACGGATTGAGCAGCAGGCAGCGATCCAGGAGGGCGCGCGCGGTGTCCAGTTCATCGAGAAACAGAAATCCGTAGCCGATCTCCATCAATCGTCGGACGTGGAACGGATTGAGCGTCAGCGCCTGCTCAAAGTAGGTCTTGGCCAGGCCCCACTGCCGCCGGCGCAGATAGCACCAGCCGATAACGACATAGGCGTGGCCGTTGGCGCGATCGCGGGCCAAGGCCATCTTGGCCAGCTCCAGCGCCCGCGCCCGTTCAACCGGCCCGCTGCTGCCCGCGCGCGTCAGGAAGAAATCGGTGTTGTACATGAAGGCGAGCGGCAGCAAGGCGCGGCCCGAGTCCGGGTTGTCCGCGAGCATGGTCTCAAGCGCGTCCGCGGCGGCCCGGGCTTCATCATAGGTGCGGGCCCGCGCGTCGACGCCGCGGGCCAAAAGATAGCGCATGTAGGAGCGGTCGTCCGGTGCCTCGAGCGGAAGGCTGCGCATCCGATCCGCGTCGATCGTGGGCAGAACCGCCCCAACGACCCGTGCGATGATGTCGTCGGTTCGCTCCATGATTTCGAGCGACGGAAGGATGAAACGTTCCGACCAGATAACCCGTCGCTCGCCGGTGGTCAGAAGCTGAACGATCAGCCGCCGACCGTCCGCTGAAGCACGCAAAGACGCCCCCAGAGCGTAGGCGTCCGCGCGCTCCGGCGACGGATCGCCGACCACGATATCCAGCGACCGGGGGTCGGTGAGCACGCGAAGGTCGTGGAAGCGGGAGAGACCAGAGAGGATCTCCTCACGCAGGATCGCCGCGAGATTGGTCGGCTGGCCGGGCGATTCCTCGGCCTCGAACAGAGAGACAATGACCAAGGGGATGGACGGCGACGCCGCAGCCGCGGGCGTGGTGGACAAATCGGGCGCGCGGCCATCGACGATCGCCAGCTCCGGCGGAGTCTGGCCCGGCGCGGCGCCCAACGCGTCCCGGGTCGCCGGTCCCGGCGGGACACCGAACTCCTTGGCCATGGCCGATTGCAGTATCTGATATCGGCGATGCGCCGTGGTGGTGTGGCCGGTGGCGATGTCGGCGCGGATGGCGGCGGCGACAACCGCCTCATCCAGAGCGTCGCGGCGCAGATAGGCCTCGGCGAGACTGCGCGCGGTGCGCCAGTCGCGCTCGGCCTCCAGTCGCTCCAACCGGTGCAGAACCCCCAGACCGATGGACCGGTCCAGCTGGGCACGGCTTTGCTCAAGCCAGTCTCGATAGAGGCCGCCGATGTCCACGTCGTCCAGCAGGCGCGCCGAACCGATCAGCTCCACAAGCGCGGAGAGGGCTGCGCCGTCACGGCCGTCGATGGCATGGACCAGACCCGCGACATCGCTCTCGAAGGCGTCGACCCGCAGGGCCACGCTCTCACGCCGGCGATCAAGGATGTCCACCCCCGCCGCCGACATAACCTCGCGTAGCTCCAGAAGGCATTGCCGCAGGCTCGCCCGCGCCTGCGCTTCGCCGCGATCACCCCACAGCAGGCCGCACAGCCGTTCGCGCGTCGCGACATGGTCCGGCGCCAAGGCCAGATAGGCCAGCAGCCCGCGCGCCCGGCGGCTCGGAACGGCGACCGCCTCGCCATTCGCTCCGACCAGCCGGAAAGCGCCCATCAAACGAAATGTCGCGCGGCGCGGTGGGGCGCCCAAATCCGGCATAAGGT
>JANXUA010000111.1 GCA_025352085.1 Caulobacteraceae bacterium
GGCGCTAATCGGCCACCGGTCCTCGCCGTTCGGCTCGAACCTTCAGTGAAGGGGCGCGCCGTTCGGCGCTGGCCCTGAGTGGGCCTGGTGCGGGCGGAGGGACTCGAACCCCCACGCCGTGAAGCGTTCGGACCTAAACCGAGTGCGTCTACCAATTCCGCCACGCCCGCATTGGGGCAGGTGTATAGCTGGCTGACCGCCAACGACAAGGTCAGCGATGTGCCTGCGGCGCGCTCTCATCCTTGGGCGCACCTTTCCGCGCCGCTTTCCGCGCTGCCTTGGGCCGCATGACGTATTTGGCAGAGGCGTCCGGTCGATCCTTAATGTGGGCGGTGTTGCAAACCTTACGATGCCTTGGCGATGGCCGTCGGGGCTTGAGGGGCGCCGGGCGCCGTGACATAAGGCCCCCTCCTTTCGCGCCGCCGGTCAGGATCGATCTTGGCGGCGGCTTTTTGCTTTGGCGCCGGCCCTAAGGTGGCGCCCTGAAATATTGGGACACGACGATGCAGGTTGTTGAAAAACTGAGCGAAGGCTTGAGCCGCAGCTACGGCGTGATGGTGCCGGCCACCGAACTGGGCGCCGCGCTTGAGGCGCGCATCGCCGAGATCTCGCCGACCCTCACGCTCAAAGGTTTTCGCCCCGGCAAGGTGCCGCCCGCCCACGTCCGCCGTCTCTACGGCAAGGGCCTGATGAGCGAAGTCATCGAAAAAACCATCAACGAGTCCTCGCAGAAAGTTCTCGCCGACAACCAATTGCGCCCGGCTTCCCCGCCCGACCTCAAGCCGGTGTCGGATATGGAGCAGGTGCTGGGCGGCGGTGTCGACCTGGCCTACGATCTCGAGGTCGAGATCATGCCCGATTTCGAGCCGATGGACGTCTCGACGCTGAAGCTGACCCGACCGGTTTACAAGGCGCAGGCGGCGGAACTGAGCGAAGCCCTGGCCGAGGTCGTCGCGGCCAACCGCACCTATGAGGCGCGCGGCGGCAAGGCCCCCAAGGCGCAGGACGGCGATCAGCTGGTGGTCGATTTCCTGGGCAAAATCGACGGCGTTGCCTTCGATGGCGGCGCGGCGGAAGACACCGAAATCGTGCTCGGCGCCGGACGCTTCATACCCGGCTTTGAAGAGCAGCTGGTCGGCGTGGCCGCCGGCAAGGACGTCACGGTCAATGTCACCTTCCCGGCCGACTACGGCGCGGAGACCCTTGCCGGCAAGGCGGCGGTGTTTGACGTCAAGGTCAAGGAAGTGCGCGCGCCGAAGGCCGCCGTCGCCGACGACGCCCTGGCCGCCCAGCTGGGATTTTCCGATCTGGCCGCTCTGACCGACGCGATCCGCGCCAATGTCGAGGTCCAATACGAACAGGCGTCGCGCTTCAAGCTCAAACGCGCCCTGCTGGACGCCCTGGACGGCCAGCATGACATTCCCTTGCCGCTGCGCATGGTCGAAGCCGAATTCGCGGGCATCTGGGCGCAGGTGGAAAAGGACAAGACCGAGGGCCAGGACTCGCCGGAAGACGCCGGCAAGTCCGATGACGACCTTCGCCGCGAATACCGCAAGATCGCCGAACGGCGGGTCAGGCTGGGCCTCGTCCTGGCCGAAATCGGTCGGCGCGACAATGTGCAGGTCACCGAGGCCGAACTGAGCGCCGCCATGCGCGAAGAGGCGATGAAATACGGCGCTCAGGCGCAGCAGATCTTCGACCTGATGCGCCAGAACGCCAATATGCAAAACCAGATGCGCGCGCCGCTCTATGAAGAGAAGGTCGTCGACCTGATCGTCAGCCGCGCGACGGTGAAGGACAAGACCGTCTCGAAGGAAGACCTCCTGAAGGACGATGACATGCCTGAGGGTTATGGCGCCGACGAAGCGCCGGCCAAGCCGAAGGCGGCGGCGAAAAAGGCCAAGGCGACGGCTGCGGACAAGGCGTCCAAGGTGACGAAACCGGTCGCCGACGCCAAACCGGCCAAGGCCAAAGCCCCCGCCAAACCCAAGGCGGCCAAAGCCAAGGCGTAGAACCTCCGCCCTCCCCATAGGGGGAGGGAGGAATTATCTCCCGGACTTGCAACCGCCCGGCCGCGAGGCGATATCAGGAGCCTCAAGCGAAAGGCCTTCCCATGTTTGATTCCCACCCCACCGCGCTCAACCTCGTGCCCATGGTGGTCGAGCAGTCGAGCCGCGGCGAGCGCGCGTTCGACATCTTCTCGCGGCTGCTGCGCGAGCGGGTGATTTTCCTCAACGGCCCGGTCGAGGACGGCATGTCGGCGCTGATCTGCGCGCAGCTGCTGTATCTGGAATCCGAATTCCCGAAAAAGCAGATCGATATGTATATCAACTCGCCCGGCGGGGTCGTGACCTCGGGCCTGGCGATCTATGACACCATGCAATACATCCGCTGCCCGGTGGCGACCACCTGCATGGGCATGGCCGCGTCGATGGGATCGTTCCTGCTGATGGCCGGCGAGCCCGGCCTGCGCGTCGCCCTGCCCAACGCCCGCATCATGTTGCACCAGCCCTCGGGCGGTTTTCAGGGCAAGGCGTCGGACATCGAGCGTCACGCCGAGGACATCATCAAAACCAAGCGACGCTTGAACGAAATCTACGCCAAACACACCGGTCGCACCTTCGAAGAGGTCGAGCGCACGCTCGATCGCGACCATTTCATGGACGCGCAGGAAGCCAAGGCCTGGGGCATTGTCGACCACATCTACGACACCCGCGCGTCGGCGGAAGCGGCGGCGACTTAAGGCTGCCCGAGCCTGGCGACAACCTGGGCGACGAAGGCGGCCTGGTGGTTGTCCACGATCTTGAAGCGATCGAACCCCGTGTCATCGGCGGCGCGCACATCGGCGTAAAGGCCGGTCGGGTCGTCGTGAAAGTGCAGGAAGGCCCTGGACCGCCGGTAGAATACGCCCGGCCCCTTCTCGCGAAGCTGCGGCAGGGCGCGCAGGCCCGCCAGGGCCGGCGCCAGACGGCTCAAGGCGTCGGGGCCGGCGTGCTTCATGGGCGCCCCGTGAATACGCGCAGGCCGGACACTTTGGCGAAGGCCAGCATTTCGGTGTCCCCATCCGAGTCGCCATAGGCGGCGGCCAGGTCAACGTCGTCGCCGAAGACTTGTTTGAGCCGGACGACCTTTTCCCGTCCCCGGCAATTGGCCCCGTCGAGCGCGCCGGTGACCCGGTCCTGATCGTCGAAAGCCAGGCGGGTGCCGATGAGGTTGTCGGCGCCAAGGGCGCGCGCGAAGGGTGCGATGGTGATTTCCGGCGAGGCGGTGACGATCACCAACCTAGCCCCCCGCGCGCGCCAGTCGTTCCAGCATTGCAAGGCGTCGGGACGCAGGAGGTCGGCGGCGCGCGCGCTTGCAAACGCGTTCGCCCGATCGGCCAGATCGCCTCTCGACATGCCGCCCAGGAATTCGCCGACGGCGGCCGCTTTCAGGCGTCCGCGATCATGATCGGCGCAATAACGAATCGCCGCCGGGATCAGGCGCGCGTGGCCAAGAGCATGGCGCAGCGGACCCGCCTGCCAGGCCAAAAAGGCGGCAAAACTATCCGCGCACGTCAGTGTGCCATCGAAATCAAAGGCGACGACGGGGCCAATTGTCGCATTCGACTGGCGTAATTGGGTAAGAGTCTCCATTATATACATCCGTCCCGTTGACCCGAGGGCGTCCCAAACGCAACATCGCGGCGGGCGGCGTGTGAGACGTCTCCAGGGTTGTGATCCGCGCGAGGATCGGAGAATGTCAAGAACAGGGCTTCGCGGCCTGTATCGCGAAGGCCAGACGTCCAGAGCGCAAGCGGCGGATCGGGGCCTAACTTGCGTGGACGTTCCGGAGAGTGAGAAGCGACGATGACCAAGGCCGCCAGTGGCGACAGCAAGAGCACGCTCTACTGCTCCTTTTGCGGCAAGAGCCAGCACGAGGTGCGCAAGCTCATCGCCGGCCCGACCGTGTTCATCTGCGACGAATGCGTCGAGCTTTGCATGGATATCATCCGTGAAGAGCACAAAATCACCTTCGTCAAATCCAAGGACGGCGTGCCGACGCCGCGCGAAATCCGCGACGTGCTGGATGACTACGTCATCGGCCAGGAACACGCCAAAAAGGTGCTCTCGGTCGCGGTGCACAATCACTACAAGCGCCTAAACCACGCCCAGAAAAACACCGACGTCGAACTGGCCAAGTCCAACATCCTTTTGGTCGGCCCGACCGGAGTCGGCAAGACGCTGCTTGCGCAGACGCTGGCGCGAATCATCGACGTGCCCTTCACCATGGCCGACGCGACGACCCTGACCGAGGCGGGCTATGTCGGCGAGGACGTCGAAAACATCATCCTCAAGCTGCTGCAGTCGGCCGACTACAACGTCGAACGCGCCCAGCGCGGCATCGTCTACATCGACGAGGTCGACAAGATCAGCCGCAAGTCCGACAACCCCTCGATCACCCGCGATGTCTCGGGCGAGGGCGTGCAGCAGGCCCTGCTCAAGATCATGGAAGGCACGGTCGCCTCGGTGCCCCCGCAGGGCGGCCGCAAGCA
The DNA here is from genome assembly GCA_025352085.1 of Caulobacteraceae bacterium. Lineage (GTDB taxonomy): Bacteria > Pseudomonadota > Alphaproteobacteria > Caulobacterales > Caulobacteraceae > Acaudatibacter. Next base: position 4,535 of record JANXUA010000111.1, read on the forward strand.
CCCGCAGCAGGAATTCCTGCAG
>JANXUA010000121.1 GCA_025352085.1 Caulobacteraceae bacterium
GGCGCCTCGCCCGCGACGCCGTTGAACCCGGGCGAGGCGCCCGCGCTCCCGTGAGTCATCCGTCGGTATGAGCCCCTATTCGGCGGCGGCCCGCACCGCGACGGCGATCTCGCGCACGACCTGACCGACCAGCGTCTCGTCGTCGCCCTCGGCCATGATGCGGATCAGCGGTTCGGTGCCGGACGCGCGCACCAGCACCCGGCCGGTTCCGTTGAGGCGCGCTTCGCCGTCGGCGATGGCCGCCTTGACCGAGGCGTGGTCGAGCGGCTTGCCGCCCTTGAAGCGGACGTTTTCCAGCTTTTGCGGCGCCGGTTCGAACTGGCGGGCCAGGGCGCTCATCGGTTTGTCCGACCGAACCCGCTCGGCCAGCACCTGCAGGGCGGCGATCAGGCCGTCGCCGGTCGTTGAATAGTCCGACAGGATGATGTGTCCGGAGGCTTCGCCGCCCAGGTTGAAGCCGCCGCCGCGCATACGCTCCATGACATAGCGGTCGCCGACATTGGTGCGCTCCAGCGCCAGGCCGCGCTCGCCCAGGAACCGCTCCAGGCCCAGATTGGACATCACCGTCGCCACCACGCCGCCGCCGGTCAGTCGGCCCTGCGTCGCCCAGGCCGCGGCGATGAGAGCCATGATCTGGTCGCCGTCGATGAGCCGGCCTTTTTCGTCGCAGATCACCAGGCGGTCGGCGTCGCCGTCCAGGGCTATGCCGATATCGGCGCGATAGTCGCGCACCGCCTTGATCATCGCCGCCGGACTGGTCGAGCCGCATTCCTCGTTGATGTTGAAGCCGTTGGGGCTGACCCCAACTTCGATGACCTCGGCGCCCAGTTCGTAGAGCGCGGTCGGCGCGACGCGATAGGCGGCGCCGTTGGCGCAGTCGATGACGACCCGCAGGCCGCTGAGGCGCAGTTCACGCGGCAAGGTCGCCTTGACGATTTCGATATAGCGCGCCTGAGCTTCGTCCATCCGCGCCACCCGGCCCAGCTGCTTGGGACCGGCGAGGCCCTCCTGCAGGCCCTCGTCCATATGGGACTCGATTTCCAATTCCTTGGCGTCGGACAGCTTGTAGCCATCCGGGCCGAACAGCTTGATGCCGTTGTCAGCGAAGTTGTTGTGCGAGGCGGAGATCATCACGCCCAGATCGGCGCGCATGGAGCGGGTCATCATCGCCACCGCCGGCGTCGGCAGGGGGCCGAACAGGCGCACATCCATGCCCACGCTGGTGAACCCCGCCACCAGGGCCGGCTCGATCATATAGCCCGACAATCGGGTGTCCTTGCCGATCACCACCAGGTGGCGCCGGTCGCCGCCCAGGCGGAACAGCTTTCCGGCCGCCATGCCCGCGCGCAGGGCGACTTCCGGCGTCATCGGAAACAAATTCGCCTGACCGCGAATGCCGTCGGTGCCGAAATAAGACCGTTTGCTCATGGTATTTCCAATTGTGGCGTCCGACATGATCCGAAACGCAGATTTACCCGGAATGAACGAACCCCCCTGATAAAGGGACGTTGGTCTTCTCCATAACTCCCGTTTACCCTTGGCGCGGTTTCCATCAAAGCGCCGTTTCAAGAGGCCTTAATTCCCAGCATGTGCGGCATTATCGGAATCGTTGGCGTGGAGCCGGTCGCGGGACGCCTGATCGACAGCCTCAGGCGCCTGGAATATCGCGGCTATGACTCCGCCGGCGTGGCCGCCCTGGTCGACGGCAGGATCGAGCGGCGCCGGGCGGCGGGAAAATTGCGCAACCTGGACGCGGTGCTCGCCGCCGAACCGCTCGTCGCGACGGTGGGCATCGGCCATACCCGCTGGGCGACCCACGGCGCGCCGACCCTCGCCAACGCCCATCCGCACAAAGCCGGACGGGTCGCGGTGGTCCACAACGGCATCATCGAAAACTTCGCCCCGCTCAAGGCGGCGCTGATCGCGCAGGGCCGGCATTTCGAAAGCCAGACCGACACCGAGGTCGTCGCCCACCTGATCGATCGCGAGCTTGCGTCGGGCAAGGATCCGATCGGCGCCTTCAAGGCCGCGCTCGACCAGATCACCGGCGCCTACGCCCTGGCGGTTCTGGTTGAGGGCGAGGATAGTCTCGTCATGGGCGCGCGACGCGGCAGCCCGCTCGTGGTCGGCTACGGCGCCGGCGAAATGTTCATCGGCACGGACGCCCTGGCGCTGGGGCTCCTCACAAACCGTATCGCCTTTCTTGAGGACGGCGATTTCGTCGCGATCGATCATGACACCGCGCGCATCTTCGACGCCGATAGCCACGCGGTCGAGCGGCCGATGCACATCGTCTCGGCCGCCAGCGCGCTGGTTGAAAAGGGCAATTATCGGCACTTCATGGAAAAGGAGATCCATGATCAGCCCGACGCCGTGCAGCACACCCTGTCGGCCTATGTCGATCCGATCACCGGATCGGTGGCCTCGCCGGGCGTCGATTTCGCCGCGATCGACCGGCTGCAGATCATTGCCTGCGGCACGGCCTCCTACGCCGGCATGATCGGGCGCTATCTGTTCGAGCGGCTGGCGGGCCTGCCCACCGACGTCGAGATCGCTTCGGAGTTTCGCTATCGCGAGCCGGCGCTTTTGCCCGGCGCCCTGGCGATGGCGGTGTCGCAATCGGGCGAGACGGCCGACACCCTGGCCGCCCTGCGCTGGTGCAAGGCCAGGGGCATCGCCACCGCCGCCCTGGTCAACAGCCATGAATCGACCATGGCCCGCGAGGCGGACGTCATGTTTCCCACCCACGCCGGACCGGAGATCGGCGTCGCCTCGACCAAGGCCTTCACCGCCCAGGTCGCCGCCCTCACCGCCCTGGCCATCGCCGCCGCCCGCCAGCGCGGCCGCATCGACGCGGTCGAAGAGGCGCGTCTGGTCGGCATATTGCTCGAAGCGCCGCGTCTGATCGCCGACACGATTCGCGGCGAGGACACCATCAGCGCGGTCGTGCACGACATCGCCAGGGCGCGCGACGTCCTCTATCTGGGGCGCGGGACGATGTATCCGCTCGCGCTGGAAGGCGCCCTGAAACTCAAGGAAATCAGCTATATCCATGCCGAAGGCTACGCCGCCGGCGAACTGAAGCACGGCCCCATCGCCCTGGTCGACGAAGCCACGCCGATCATCGTCATCGCGCCCACCGACGCCTTGTTCGACAAGACCGCGTCCAACATGAGCGAGGTGATCGCGCGGGGTGGCCGGGTGATCATGATCACCGACGCGGAAGGCGCGACCCACGCTCCGGACGGGGTCAGCATCGTCCTGGTCCCCGCCTGCGATCCCCTGATCGCGCCTTTGGTGTTCGCCATCCCCATCCAATTGATCGCCTATCAGGTCGCCGTCTTCAAAGGCGCCGATGTCGACCAACCGCGCAACCTCGCCAAATCAGTCACCGTCGAGTAGGCGCGGGGCAGGAGAACCTCGACGATGAAGCCGATTCGAAAAGCGGTGTTGCCGGTGGCGGGGCTGGGGACGCGGATTCTGCCCGCCGCCAAGACCACGCCCAAGAACCTGCTCAATGTCTATGACCGCCCGATTCTTTCGCACGTGGTCGAGGAAGGCCGCGCCGCGGGGATCGAACATTTCGTGTTCATTGTCGGGCGCGGGCAATCAGCGATCGAGGACTATTTCGACCACGCCTTCGAACTGGAAACCCAACTTGAGGCCAAGGGCCGCACGGATTTGCTCACTCAAGTGCGCGGCGAACTTTCGACCCCCGGCGAAATGAGCTTCGTGCGCCAGATGGCGCCGCTGGGCCTCGGCCACGCGGTATGGTGCGCCCGCGACATCATCGGCGACGAGCCGTTCGCGGTCATGTTGCCCGACATGCTGATGGACGCCGCCCCCGGCGCCCTTTCGCAGGTGATCGACGCCTACCGGGCGGTCGGCGGCAACGTCGTCGCCGTCGAGCCCGCGCCGCCGGGCGAGGCGCACAAATACGGCATCGTCGCCCTCGGCGACGCCGCGCCGGGCTTTGACGGTCGTCTGGCCGCCATGACCGGCATGGAGGAGAAACCCGCGCCGGGCGCGGAGCCGTCAAACCTGTTCATCTCCGGCCGCTATGTCCTGCAGCCCGCCATCTTCGCCCTCCTCGCCGCCCAGGCCGCCGGCGCCGGCGGAGAGATCCAGCTGACCGACGCCATGGTGCGCCTGATGGCCACCGACGGCTTCCACGCCCTGCGCTATGCGGGAACCACCTACGACTGCGGCGACAAGCTGGGCCTGTTGAGAGCCAACGTCGCCTATGCGCTGAAGGACGCCGACGGCGGGGTCCGGGCGGTTTTGCGGGAAATGCTGGAAGCTTACACCGACCCGCGTTGATATGGACCCTTTGGAGCGCGGGCGCCCCGGTGGGTCATCAACAGAGAGTGTTGGTGTTAGACGCCGCGCGATCGATCAGCGCGGCGACGCCAGATCCCAGTCACCGTCCTTCGCCTCCGCGAATCCGGCTTCGCGCAGCAGGCGACGGGCGTTGTTCACGTCAGCATCGCTGACCATCAGGCGCACCGGAATGACGGACGGCCACAGCCCGCCGGCGGCGGCGTCAAACGTTTGAGTCGCTACGCCCGCATCGTCCAACAGCGCGCGCACGGAACTTAGTTTGATCGGATCAATGGTGCGCAGGAGGGCGATCATCTGGGCATTATAGCACCTCCTCCACCGTCGCGATCAGTCGGGCGATATCTTGCGGCCGCGACAGGCGATGGTCGCCGTCGCGGATCAGGGTGAAGACGACATCCTCGCCGGTGAAGGCGTTCGCCAGATCGAGCGCGTGGCGCCAGGGCACGTCCGGATCGGCGCCGCCTTGCAAAATGCGGATCGGGGTGTCGACCGCAACCGGGCCGGGGAGAATCGACCACCCCGCGCCGTCCTCCAGCAGGCGGGCGGTGATGGCGTAGCCGCCGTCATCGTACGCGGACGGTCGGGTCCACGCGCCGTCCCGCGCCAAAGCGGCGAGGGCTTCCGGCGGCAGGCCCGGCTTGATCAGCTTTTCGGTAAAGTCCGCCGCCGGAGCGAGCAGCACCAAAGCCTTAATCCGATCGGGCCTGGCCACCGCGGCGAGGCAGGCGAGCCAACCGCCCATGGACGAGCCGACCAAAACGGCGGGACCCTCCACAAGCTGGTCCAGGACGGCGAGCACGTCGGTCCGCCAGCGCGTGATCGTTCCGTCGATAAAGGCCCCTGCCGATTCGCCGTGGCCAAAATAGTCGAACCGCACATAGGCCTGGCCGCGCACGAGGGCCCATTCGGCCAGGGCCTGCGCCTTGGTTCCGGTCATGTCGGAATGAAAACCGCCCAGCCAGACCACGGTCGGCGCGCGGCCGTCGACGCGCCGCCACGCCAGCGCCGTTCCATCGACCTCCAGCACTCCCTGCGTTTCGGTCATGGCGCTGGCCGCTCCGGTTCTTTAGAAAATGGCCACCCGCCCGTTGGAGCAAAACCCATTTCCTCGGCCATTCTTCCCCAAGGCTTCACCCTGTTGCAAGTCACGCCCGCGTTGAACGCCGGCGGGGTGGAGACGGTGACGGTGGAGATTGCCCGCGCCGCGGCGAATGCCGGCGCGCGGTCTCTGGTCGCCTCGCGCGGTGGTCGTCTGGAGGGTGAACTGGTGGAGGCCGGCGGCGAATTGATCCGCTTGCCCGTCGATTCGCGAAATCCCGTCACCATCGCCGTCAATGCGCGACATCTTGAAGCGATCATCCGATGCGAGCGCGTGGATCTGGTTCACGTACGTTCGCGGGCGCCGGCGTTCAGCGCCATCGCCGCCGCGCGCCGCGCCGGCGTGCCGGTAGTCACAAGCTACCACGGCATCTACGGCGCGCGATCACCGCTCAAGCGCTGGTACAACGGGGTGATGACGCGCGGCGATCTCACCATCGCCAACTCTGAATTTACGCGCGATCACGTCCTGGCTGAGCACGGCGTTGACCCGGGCAAGGTGGTCGTGGTCTCCGAGGGGATCGACGCCGCGCGCTTCGACCCTGCAACGGTGTCGGACGAGCGGATCGACGCGGTCCGCACCGCCTGGGGCCTGCACGTCGACGACTTCCGGCGCGTGATCCTGCTGCCCGCCCGTCTGACCGGTTGGAAAGGCCAGCGGGTGATGATCGAGGCGCTCGGGCGAATGTCGGACCAGGACTTCGTGTTGGTTCTGACCGGCCACGCGGCCAAGCCCGAATACCTCAAAGAGCTCACCGGCATCGCTGCTCACTTTGGCGTGGCCGAACGGGTCCGCTTTGCCGGGGCCGTGGCCGACATGCCCGCCGCCTACGCCCTCGCCGATCTGGTCGTGGCGCCGTCAACGAAAGCCGAATCCTTTGGGAGAAGCGTCGTGGAGGCGGCGGCGATGAAAATTCCGGTCATCGCTTCGCCGCTTGGCGGTCCGGTCGAAACGATCATTGAGGGCGAAACGGGGTGGTTCGCCGCCCCCGGCGACATCGACGCCTGGGCGCGGGCGGCGGACCTGGCGTTGAGCAAGCCACTCGATGTGCTCGACATCATGGGCGAGACGGCGCGAGCTCGGGTGCAAAGCCTCTATTCGCTTGAGACGATGGCGGCGGCGACCTTCGCGGTCTATCGGCGTCTCATCGAAGAGCCTCGGTGATGGCGACGCCAAGGATCCTCGTCATCAAGCTTTCGGCCCTGGGCGACATGATCCTCGCTTTTCCGGCCTTCGCGCGGATTCGCGCCGCGCATCGCGACGCGCGCATCACCCTTCTGACGACGCCGCCCTTTGCCGATCTGGCGCGCGCGAGCCCGTCCTTCGACAACGTCGAGACGGACGGCCGACCCGCCGGGCTGGGCGGCTGGCTCACCTTGATCGCTCGGTTGCGCAAGGCGCGCTATGACCGGGTCTATGACCTGCAGACCAACGACCGCACCAGTCTGATTTTTCAGGCTCTGCGACCGTTCCCGCCCGCCTGGTCGGGCGTCGCGGCCGGTTGCGCCCTGCCCCATCGCAATCCCGATCGATTGAAGATGCACAGCCTGGAGCGGCACGCCGACCAGTTGCGTGAGGCGGGAATCTGGCCGGATGCGCCCGTCGCGCCGCTCTCGGCGCCGCCGCCCGATGTCTCATGGATGCACACAACCATGGTCGCCGAACCGGCGTCGAAACCGAAGGCCCTGCTCGTTCCGGGCGCCGCCGCTCATCGCCCGGAAAAACGCTGGCCGGCGGAGTTCTACGGCGACCTCGCCGCCGAATTCGTCGCGAGAGGCTATGATGTCGACATTCTGGGCGCGTTACAGGAACGCCCCCTCGCGTCGGTGATCCGGGCCAGAGCGCCCGCCGTCCGCGACCTCACCGGCGCGACCGACCTCTTCCAGATCGCCGCTCTGGGCGCTCAGGCGACACTGGCGGTCGGCAACGACACCGGCCCCATGCACCTGATCGCCGCCGCCGGCGCAACCTGCGTGTCCCTGTTTTCCGCCGCCTCCGATCCCGCCCTCAGCGCGCCTCGTGGGGCCGTGACGGTGCTCAGATCACCCGATCTTGGCGATCTTTCGGTCGATGAGGTGGTGGCCAAGTGTCTCCCTAACGCAACACCGGCGGCGCGCAACGTCGATGACCCATCGCGCGAGGCGCTTGATCACTAGGGGCGCCTTGGTCATATACGCTATAGACTTATTGTCGCCGTTTGATGATCTAGCCCGATAAACAGCCCCCAGGAGGCCCACCTATTCGTCGTCCCATGCCCGCGCCCCCGTCCAAGGACGGTCCCCGCATCAATGATGAGATCCGCGTTCCACGCGTTCTGTTGATCGATCAGAACGGAGAAAAGCAGGGTATCATGCCCACCTCGTCCGCACTGGAAGCCGCGGCGGAAGCGGGCCTGGATCTGGTGGAGGTCTCGCCGACGGCCGATCCGCCGGTGTGCAAGATCCTCGATTTCGGCAAGTTCAAATTCCAGGAACAGAAGAAAAAGAACGAGGCGCGCAAGCGGCAGAAGCTCGTCGAGGTCAAGGAAATCAAGCTTCGTCCCAATATCGACGTGCACGATTACGAGGTGAAGACGCGCGCCATGCACCGCTTTTTCGAAGAGGGCGACAAGGTGAAGGTCACCCTGCGCTTCCGCGGCGGCGAAATGCGCCACCCGGAACTGGGCATGAAGCTTTTGCAAAAAGTGCGCACCGATTTCGACGAACTGGCCAAGGTCGAATACGAACCGCGTATGGAAGGCCGGCAGATGATCATGATCCTCGCGCCGCGCTAGCGGACGGAGCGCGGGCG
>JANXUA010000128.1 GCA_025352085.1 Caulobacteraceae bacterium
CCAACCTCGAAGTTGGTCAGGGTGTCCGCCGCGTAGTCCGGCAGTCCCGAGCGCCGATTTACGCCGCCAGGACGAAAACCGGTTGAATACGTGAAATAAACCAGTTTGTTGTCGTCGAATTTGTAGGTCAGATTGACCTTATGGGTTTCCCCCGACGCCGCGACGGAGCGATTGAGATCGACGCACGGCGCATCGCGGAAGGTCAGACCGGGGAAGCATTGAGACTCGCCGGTATGCGAGCTGTAGCCCGCGCTGTAACCGAAAAAACCGTAGATCGAATTGTGATAGTGGTAGCCGCGAATACCGCCGGTAATAGTCAGCTGCGGCGTAATATCGAAGGCGGCTTCGGCGAAGACCGCCTCGTCGCGATCAATCCGGTTCTGATCGGTCAGCCAGATGGTGTTGGGCCAACCGGTGACACTGACGCTGTCGCCGAAGCCGGCGATTTGATAATCCTGCAAGATCCAGTGGGTCTGACGTTCCTGGAACAGGCCGGCAATGATGCGAAACCGATCGGTCGAGGGCGAGGCGATACGTAGCTCGTTGCTGCCCTTTTCGAAAATATCCTTGCCGTAAATCACCTGTTGCGGATTGGCCAAAGGAACGCCGTTGTTGTCGGTCCAGTAGTAGCCCGAGCCAAACCGCTGGTCGTAAGCCACCGAATAGTCGGTGTAGTCCGTGACGCTGGTCTCCTTTCGGTGGAAATAGCCGCCCGAATAGGTGAGGTCGAACCGGCCGATCTTGCCGGTGATGTTCAACGCCGCCTGCACCCAGCGATCATGATATTTGTCCGGCGCGAACCGCTGGACCTGCAGGTCCCCGACCGATGGTTCGAATCCGAACACGCCGGGGGCGTCCAGGTCCTGAAAGACCACGGTCGGCATGATGGTCCAATTGTCGTTGAGGTCGAACTTCAGCGCCGCGCGACCGCCATAGGTGTTTACGTGGTTGAAGTCCTTGGCCACGAAGGCGGAATTGTTGATGACCGAGCCCGCAGTCGCGAAGGGGCGCGTGCCCGGAACATTGTCGATATAGCCCGCGTCATGCTCGTCAAACGCCACGAGACGGATCGCCGCCCGGGAACCCAGAGGAATGTTGACGAAGCCTTCGGCCACATAGCCCTGGCCGCCGTGCGCGACCGTATTGCCTTCGAGGCTGATCGCGCCGCTGAAGCCTGCGGTGCTGGGCTTGTTGGTGATGATCCGGATCGTGCCCGATTGTGAGCTGGCACCGTAGAGCGTGCCCTGAGGCCCCGGCAGCACCTCGACGCGGGCGATGTCATAGACGTGAATGTCCAGCGTGCCGCCGATGGTGGTGATCGGCTGTTCATCGAGATAGGCCCCGACGCTCGGCAAGGGGCCTGAATGGTTCGCGTTATCGCCGCTGGCGACGCCGCGCATGTACACCGACGTCTGATCCGGAGCGAAGGTCTGGAACGACACCGACGGCATGTACTTCACATAGTCCTGGAAGTTATTGACGTTGAGTTGGTTGAGTTTTTTGGTGTCGATGGCTTGGATGCTCATCGCCACCTTTTGGATGTTCTCTTCGCGTTTGGAGGCAGTGACAATGACCTCTCCGATATCCCGGGGCGGGGCCGAGGCGCCGGCGGCCTCCGCGGCCAGGACCGGCGTGCCGGCCAACATGGTGGAAGCCATCAGGATGGCCATGTGAGCGGGGCGGACAACCAGACCGCACAATGGAACCGAATTCGACATTGGATTTCCCCTTTGGCTTTTCGCCACGTGTGCCTGTGATCTCACCCAATCCGCCCGACCGTCAAGCGGTTGACCCCGGTCCGACCGCACGCGCCGCCCGCCTGTGACCTTTTTGCCCGCGTCCCGGCTCGCACCCACGACTCCTGGCCCTTACGTTGACTTCGGCGCCCTCGCTCCCTAAGTCTGCGCCGCGCTGCGCGCACGGATTTTGAGCCGGCGAGGCGTTCCTTTTTTGAAGGATCATCTGCGCGGACGTCCACGCCACGCGCATCACGCTTACACCGGACGCCCTCGCCCCCATGCTCGATCTTAGAAAGCTCATCGGCTCTTCCAATGACCGCAAGGTCAAGGCGATGATGGCCAAGGTGCCCGCCATCAACGCGCTCGAGCCGAAGATGTCGGCCCTGAACGACGAGGAGTTGCGCGGCAAGACCGAAGAGTTCAAGGCGCGGGTCGCCAAGGGCGAGACCCTCGACGCAATGATGAACGAGGCCTTCGCTGTGGTGCGCGAGGCGGCCAAACGCACTCTTGGCCAACGTCACTATGATGTGCAGATGGTCGGCGGCATGGTGCTGCACAAAGGCGGCATCGCCGAAATGCGCACCGGCGAGGGCAAAACGTTGGTGGCCACGCTGCCGGTCTATCTTAACGCCCTGGCCGGCAAGGGCGTGCACCTGATCACCGTCAACGACTATCTGGCCAGCCGCGACGCCGAGTGGATGGGCCGGATCTATCGGTTTCTGGGACTGACCGTGGGGGTGATCGTCAACGGCCTTTCCCAGGGCGAGCGTCAGAAGGCCTATGCCAGCGACATTACCTAT
>JANXUA010000162.1 GCA_025352085.1 Caulobacteraceae bacterium
GAGACGCCCTTCTTGCTGGCCGTCATGAGGTAGATCGCTTGCAGCCACTTGGTCATCGGAAGGTGGCTATCCTCGAAAATAGTGCCAACCTTCACAGTGAACTGGCAACGGCACTGGCCGCAGAATTTCAGGCCGATGCGAACCTTCTTCTCCTTGTTCGGCGTAATGGCGCTGATCCGGTCAAACCCGCCGCAATGCGGGCAGACCGGACCGTTTGACCATAGTTCCGCTTCCACATAGGCGAACGCGGCGGCTTCATCTTGAAATTGTGGTTGGTTGAGAATGCTCATTGGTCGAATCCTTCAATGGATTCAATCTATCACACCCGTTGCGTTTGTCAAAGATATAATTGCCTTTTGATGGCGAATTGGGATAAAGGCACGGGCCGGAAGAGCCATGTTTTGGGCACCACCAAATTCGGATCGCCGCCGTCCTGGCCGGGACAACAGCCCGGCGATGACGTTCTTCGGGCGTCAATAACCCGCCGCGTCCGTTTTTGGCGTGCAGCCGAACGCCGGACTGGCGGACCTTGTCATTCTGCGAAAAATCCGGGTCGCGGCCCGCACCGAAGCCTGACCTGGATTGCTCCGATCGCAGGGGGACATCGACGCCCGGAATCCAATTCTCTGATTTGGACAGACCCGAAATCCACGATCCGCGCCCCTGCCATCAGGCGACGGCGCACAGGCCAGACTTAACGTATAGGCTTGGGGGCGCCGGCTATACCGCCTAGAATGCGACCCACAGCATCGGGTCACGCGGACCGATTGTGGGTTCAGGATCGCTTTCGCACCGGCAGGAGTTTTCATGACGCTCCCCATCATCGTCGCTTCGGGTCTCACGGTTCTGCTGCTGGCTTTCGGCGGCCTGACGACCAACGTCGGGCCCTGGTATCGCAACCTGCGCAAACCCTCCTGGAACCCGCCCAATTGGGTGTTCGGCCCGGCCTGGACGCTGATCCTCGGCTTCGCCGCCTGGGCCGGCGTCTTGGCCTGGACCCACACCACCGATATCGGCGCCCATGCCCGCATCGCCGCCCTATACGCCGCGAACATCGTCTTCCACGCCCTCTGGAGCCCCCTTTTCTTCAACCTCCAACGGCCGGACTGGGCCTTGGTCGAGGTTCCGTTTCTCTGGCTGTCGATCCTCGGACTGATCATCGGCCTGACGCCTCTGTCGCCGATGGCCGGCCTTCTGCTCGCGCCCTACCTGCTTTGGGTCTCCTTCGCCGCCGTGCTCAACTTTTCCATCTTCCGACTGAACCGACCGTTCGGCGCGCGGCCAGTTTAGGGCGCGACCGTGTTGACCGCCGCTCTGAACGGCATGGGAGCGCCAGAAGAAGGGACCAACGGCACGGGATATCGGGGAAACCGGGACGCGATGGATGATCCCATAACCAGCGCCGTCGCCGCCCCTACCTCGACCCATCCCCCGGACCGTCGCGCCTCACCTCCAGCCAGGTGACGAGGTCCCAGGCGTTGCGGATCGCCACGATCAGGGGGACGAGCAGGCTGAGCGACACGCCATAGGCGGCGTGGTTCACGTGCATCCACGCCAGGCCGGCGGCGGCGGTGAGCGCCGCGAAGGTCAGGGAGGGGGCGACGCCGTACCAGCCAAGATCGGACCAGTGCGCGGGATCGGGAATGGCGCGTATGCGCAGGGCGAGCCGGGTCGTATGAACCAGTCCGCACGCCGCCCACAGGGTCATCAGCGCCACGGGGCAATCGCCCTCCTGGCCCGGCGTCAGGGCCAGGGCGCTGACCACCAGCACCGAGGTCAGATGGAAAATCGTCGGCGTGATAAAAAGCTTCTCGCCCTGCGATGCGGTGGAGACGTCCCGTCCGGCCGTCAGGGTGGCGACGACGAACACCAGGCCGGTGAGGGTGGCGGCCGCCTCCGCCGTCGCCTGGTAGAAGGTGCGCCAATCGCCAAACACCGCCACGCCGCTCCGATTTCATTGCCGTCCCCGATGGTGGGCGCCGTGGCGGCCACGTCAAGCGCGACGGTTGGGTAACACCCATGTTGTTCGCCGCACGGGTTGGGCGCAGGATTGCAGACCGATTCACTGGACCCCCGCCCATGGTTTCTCCCCAACGTGCGGTCTTCTGGCTCTGGCTGATCTGGTTCTTCACCTGGTGGATCGCGGCGGTGTGGGCGAGCCGGGCGATCGCGCGGCCGAAGCTCGGCGCCGGAGTGCTGCACCGGGTGTTCGCGTCGGC
>JANXUA010000164.1 GCA_025352085.1 Caulobacteraceae bacterium
CAGAATGCCCAGCATGGCCAGGGTCCCCAGCATATACGCGCAGACGAGGCCGATCCCGACGACGACCAGCACGCGCAGGATCTGCCGCGTGCCGCCTTCAACATCGTCACGCAGCAGGGCCAGGGCCTCGGGCCCGCCAAAAGCGAACACCATGGTCGCCCACAGCGCCGCGCCGTCGGCGTTCAGCGGGATCGTCCAATGGGCGGCCCCGAACGGCGTGGCCGAACCGTGTCTCGCAGTCAGGACGCCGCCGGCGACGATCAACAGCACGAACAGGGCGCCGGTCGCCGCCGCGCCGAAGTTGGACAGCCACTTTCCGGCGCCGAAACCCGCCAGGTGCAAACCCGCGACCGCCGTCGCCAAGGCGCAGGTCACCGCGACAAACACCGCCGGATGCGCCATCGCCGCGCGAACGTCCGGTCCGCCCGCGGCCCCCAGAGCGGTGGCGATGAAATAGAGCATGCTCGAAAAGAAAGGCAGATTGCAGGTCCAGTACAGCCAGGCGCACAGAAACCCCGCAAACGGGCCCAGCGACTGGTGCGTCCAGACATAGATGCCGCCGTCGCCCTTGAATCTGGTCGTCAATTCCGCCGTGGCGATCACCAGCGGCGCCATGAAGCCGAGCATGGCCAGGGCCCATAAGGGCAAGGCCGCCGGGCCGGCCGCCGCCGCCGTCGCCACCCAGCGAATCGACAGCGTCATGGCGACGCCATAGAGCGCCAGGTCCCAGGCCTTGAGCGTGCGGGTCGTCATGCCGGCGCACCCCTTTGGTCATCGAGCCCTGCGCTGGAGAGCACCGTAGGGCCTCTCCAGACCTGACGCCACCGCGACCTTGCGGTTCAGGTTCCGTTCAGACCGGCGGGAATAAGGTCGCCTCATTCCTCGATACGAGGAGCTTGGCGTCTCGCCGGGTTTTGGCTTTCACCACAGGAACAGTATGGAGTTTCCGATGATTAAACTGATCAACACCGGTCTCGCGGCCCTGATCGCGGCCGGCACGATAGCGGCCACGGCGACGCCGGCGGCCGCGCACGACTGGGACCATCACGACAACGACGCCGGCGCTCTGATTGTCGGCGGCATCGCCGGCTTGGCTCTGGGCGCGGCGCTGTCGTCCCACAACAATGGCTACGGTGGCGGCTACTACCACAACGGCTACAATGGTGGGTACTACGGCAGTGGCTATAGCGGATACAACGGCTACGGCTACGGCGGGGGCTACTACGGCAACGGCTATGGCTACCGCAGTCGCATCTGCGTCCAACGCACCCGGGTCTGGGATCCTTACGAACAAGAGGATGTCGTCCGCGAAACCCGCTATCGCTGCTAGGCCCTCGAAAGCCTGACCTCATTCACCCCGCGCCCTCCCCGGCGCGGGGTTTTTCGTTTTGGGGTGCTCTCCCCTTGAGATAGCGTGCGCACAACCCTTCACGGGACGGGAGAGAAGCGATGACGATCCACATCGAGCCCAGCGGTCAGGCGTGCGGCGCGACGGTCACCGGCGTCGATCTCTCCGCGCCGCTGGCGCCGAACGATGTCGCCGCGATCCGCGCCGCGTGGCTTGAGCACCTGGTCCTGGCCTTTCCGCGCCAGGCCCTGACCGACGACGACCTCGAACGCTTCACCCTGGCCTTCGGCGGCTTTGGCCACGATCCGTTCATCGCCTCGATCCCGGGCCGTCCGCACATTATCGCCGTCGAGCGCGGCGCCGACGAGACCGCGCCGATCTTCGCCGAGGGTTGGCACAGCGACTGGAGTTTCCAGGCCCGCCCCCCCGCGGGCACCTGCCTCTACGGTCTGGTCATCCCACCGGTCGGCGGCGACACCCTGTTTTCGAACCAGCACGCGGCGCTTGACGCCATGCCGGCGGATCTGCGCGCGCGGATCGAGGGGCGCATGGCGATCCATTCGGCCAAACGCGCCTATGCGCCCACCGGCATCTACGGCTCGGCGGACAAGGGCAAAAGAGCCATGGATATTCGCCCCTCGACCGACGCCGAGGGGACCCAGCTGCATCCCCTGATCCGCCCCCACCCGGAAACCGGCCGCGAAGGCCTGTTCAGCTGCTTCGGTTACATCATCGGCATCGAAGGCATGGCCGATGAAGAGGCCACGCCGCTCTTGATCGAACTCTATCAATGG
The DNA here is from genome assembly GCA_025352085.1 of Caulobacteraceae bacterium. Lineage (GTDB taxonomy): Bacteria > Pseudomonadota > Alphaproteobacteria > Caulobacterales > Caulobacteraceae > Acaudatibacter. Next base: position 2,143 of record JANXUA010000164.1, read on the forward strand.
CAGGGTCGCCAAGAGTTCCACTACCGCCATCGCTGGCAGAGCGACATGCTGGTGATGTGGGACAATCGCTCGCTCCTGCACGCGGCGACCGGCGGCTATGACGGTCATCGCCGGCTGCTGCACCGCACGACGATCGCAGCGTGGACTCCGCCCAAGACGGAAGTCCGCGCCGCCTAACGCAAACCGCCCAACTTCAAGGAACCCGACCATGTCCAAGATCGTCCACGTCGATCGAACCAACCTCGCCGAAGCCGTCCTGACCGATCAGGAGCTTCCGCCCCTGGCCGACGGCGCGGTCCGTCTGGCGGTGCAGAGTTTTGCCGTGACCGCCAACAATGTCACCTATGCCCTGGCTGGCGACAGCTTCAACTATTGGAAATTCTTCCCGGCCCCCGACGGCAAGGGCGTGGTTCCCATGTGGGGACACGCTGTCGTGGCCCAATCCAACCATGCCGAGATCGCGCCCGGAGAGCGGGTCCACGGCTATTTGCCCATGGGCGCCGCCTTCGACGTGCGGCCGACAAACGTCTCGGCGAGTCAGTTCGTCGACGCAACGGCTCACCGTCAACCCATGAGTCCGGTCTACAACACATATAGCCGTCTCGCCGCCGATCCAGAGCACGATCCGGCGCGAGAGGCCGAGCGGATGCTGTTCGGCGGTCTGTTCAAGACCGGCTTTCTGATCGAAGCGATGTTCAGGCGGGAAAACTGGCATGGGGCGGAGGCTCTGATTGTCACCAGCGCCTCGTCGAAGACCGCGCTCGGCCTGGCGAGCGTCACGCGCGCGAACTCCCCGGCCATCCGCCGGATCGGCCTCACCTCGCCGCGCAACCTCGCCTTCGTCCAGAGCACAGGCCTCTATGACAGCGTCATCGCCTATGAGGCCTTGGCCGGCTTGCCGCGGGTTTCCAGCGTGGTGGTTGATTTTGCCGGCGACTCCGCCCTGTTGGCGAACATTCACCGCGCGATGGGGGATCATCTCGCCTACTCCTGTCTGGTGGGCATGACACACGTGGGCGCGGCCGGCGCGGCGGGCGAGCCGCCGCCCGGGCCGGCCCCGATCCTGTTTTTCGCCCCGAACCACGCGACCGCGTCCATCCGGGAACTGGGCGCGAAGGGGTTTGCCGAGTCGGTCGCCCAACGCTGGCGCGCGTTCCTGACCGAGACCGACGGCGTCCTGCGCATCGATGAGCGTCCGGGCCTCGCGGCGGCCAGGGATGCTTTCGTCGCCACCGTGAGGGGCGAGGCCGATCCCGCGGTGGGGATCATCATCCGGCCTTGACCGCGCGCGGCGCCGACGAATCGACCGAACCGCGCCGCGCTGCTCAGTTCACCGTCGCGCGGCCGATCTCCAGGCCGTCCCGACCGGCGCCGACCTGAATGACCGCGCCGTCGGCGAGATCGCCCGCCAGCAGTTTGCGGGCGATGGGGTCGATCAGCTCCTTCTGGATCACCCGCTTGAGCGGCCGGGCGCCGTAGACCGGGTCATAGCCACGCTCGCCCAGCCAGGCGAGGGCGGCGCCGTCCACGGCGATGGCCATCCGGCGGGCCTCCAGAAGCTTGTCCACCCGCGCCAGCTGGATCTTGACGATCGCGCCCATCTGCTCGCGGCCGAGGCGTTTGAACAGGATGATCTCGTCAATCCGGTTGAGGAATTCGGGCCGGAAATGCTTGCGCACCACCTCCATCACCAGCGGCCGCACCGCCTCGGTCTCGTCGCCCTCGCCCTGCGCGGCGAGGTATTCGGAGCCCAGGTTCGAAGTCATGATGATCAGGGTGTTGCGGAAATCCACCGTGCGGCCCTGACCGTCGGTCAGCCGGCCGTCGTCAAGCACTTGCAGGAGGACGTTGAAGACATCGGGGTGAGCCTTTTCCACCTCGTCAAACAGCACCACCTGATAGGGCCGCCGGCGCACGGCCTCGGTCAGTGAGCCGCCCTCGTCATAGCCGACATAGCCGGGGGGGGCGCCGATCATCCGGCTGACCGAATGCTTTTCCATGTATTCGCTCATGTCCATGCGGGTGATCGCCGCCTCGTCGTCGAACATGAATTCGGCCAGGGCTTTGGTGAGCTCGGTCTTGCCCACGCCCGTGGGGCCGAGGAACAGGAACGAGCCGATCGGCCGCGAGGCGTCCTGCAGGCCGGCGCGGGCGCGGCGCACGGCGTCGGACACCGCTTCGAGCGCCTCTTCCTGACCGACCACCCGACCGCGCAGGGAGTCTTCCATGCGCAGCAGCTTGTCGCGCTCGCCCTCGAGCATTTTTTCCACCGGCACGCCGGTCCAGCGCGAGACGACGGCCGCGATCTGCTCGGCGTCGACGACTTCGGGGGTAAGGGGGTTGGCTTCGGCGGCGGCTTCGTCGTCGGCCAGGCGCTTTTCCAGGTCGGGGATTTCGCCGTAAGCGATTTCCGAGGCGCGTTGCAGATCGCCCTTGCGCTGGGCGCCGGCCAGTTCGGCGCGCAGACGTTCGAGGGCCTCACGCGCC
>JANXUA010000165.1 GCA_025352085.1 Caulobacteraceae bacterium
GCCTGTTCTCGCGAGGAGACCCCGGCCGCCACGAGGGCCTTTTGGCGCGACGCCTCCCTAGCGGTGTACGCCGCCGTCCGCAGGGCGGACGACAATAGCAGCTGCTGCTGGTCATAGGCGGCGCGCAGACCCACCACCTGCAGGCGCGCGGCGGCGACGGACGCGGCGGCGCGTTTGTCGGCGACCTGAATATCGGCTGGATCGAGCCGGAACAGCACCTGCCCGGCCTTGACGTGTTGGTTTTCCGCGACATCGACCTCGATCACGCGACCGGAAATGGCGGTACTGATCGGCGCCTTGGCCGCCTGGACATAGGCGTCGTCGGTCGTCTCGGAGCGTCCTGAAGTCAGAATGAAATACGCCACTATGCCCAGGATGATCACCGGACCGGCGATCATCGCCGGCCACCGCCAACGCGCTAGCGGCGCGGGCGGTTCAGCCAGATCTTCGGCGCTGGAATCGATTGAGCTCACGCCGCGATCACCTTTGTTGAGTGGGTTCGCCCACTTCGGAGCCCGACATTCATGCCCGTCGCCCCTAGGCGCTGTCAAGAAAAATGTGTACAGTCGGGTTTCGTTTTGGAGATCTGTCATGCGCGTCAAGACCGACGCCAAACGTCAGGCGATATTGGCCGCCGCCGGCGCCGTGTTCCGCGAACTGGGGTTCGCCGGCGCGAGCATGGCCGCCGTGGCCGAACGGGTCGGCGGTTCAAAAGCGACGCTTTATCGTTACTTCAGCTCCAAGGAAGACCTATTCGTCACCCTCATGTTCGACGCGGTGTTCGACGACGCCAACGCTACCTTCGACATGCTCAAACCCTCCGATGATCTACGCCGGACGCTGGAACGCTTCGGCGCGAGTCTTCTTCAGAGCAGCCTCTCGGAGAGATCACTGTCGGTGCGCCGTAACTCCCTTTCGGAAGGCGAGCGATCCGGGATCGGCCAGATGCTGTACGACCGCGGGGCCAAACGGCTGTGGTCGCGAATGGCGGATTTTATGGCCGGCGAAATGGCGGCGGGCCGCCTGCGGCTCGTAGATCCGTGGATGGTGTCGATGCATCTGCGCGGCATGCTGGAGGCCGACGTCGTCAATCGGGCGGTCATGGGCGCGAAGATCGACGCCCGACCCAGGCATTTACGCGAGCACGCCGCCAAGGCGGTGGACGCCTTCCTGCGCGCCTATGCGACGGCGCCTGCCGACGGTTCCTGAACACCCCAGTCGATCGGTTCGACCTTGCGGATCATAAGGCCCCAGGCGAAAGCGCCAAGCAGGGACACCGCGCCGGCGATGACGAAGGCCCAGTTAAACTCTCCGGTCCTGTCCACGATAACTCCGGTGATGATCGGCGCGACGATGCCGGCAAGATTGGCGATGCCGTTCTGCAAGCTGAACCATTTCCCGCCGACACGCGGGCCGGCGAGGGTTTGGGCGATACAAAATAGGGCCGGCGCAGTTACGCCGAACGAAAGGCCGGCGACGAACAGGCTGACGACACTGACCCGCAAATCGCCCACGGCGCAGGCGACCAGGCTGCCGGCAATCGCCAGGGATCCGCCGATGATCGCGCTCTTGCGCACCAGTGTGACACTCGCCCCGGCGGCAATCCATTGATCGCACGCCCAGCCGCTGGCGACCGTACTGGCGGCGTAGACCAGATAGATCAGGCCGCTGAGCGTGGCCATTTCAGTCATGCTGAACCCGCGCGCCTTGACCAGATAGAGCGGCAGCCAGGAGAGCACGAAATAAAGCGCATAGTTGCCGCAGAATTGGCCAAGCGACGCGCCACGCGCCTCCCAACGGCGTAGAATAGCCAAGAATGACGGCGCCGGACCATCGACATGTCGCGTCGCCGCCACGGACGCCTTGGCGGTTGTCGTCAGCCATGGCCACAACCAGAGCAGGGAAGCGCAGCCAAACAGCAGGAACACCGGTCGCCAGCCCGTAACGGCCATGAGTAGGCCGCCGAAAAAGGTTCCGAACGCCGGCCCGAGCGCCAAGCCGGTCATGATCAGCCCGTTGGCCGCGCCAAGCCTTTCGGGTGGAAGATGCTGGGCGAGAAGCTTAGATATGCACGGGAACGCCGCGCTCTCGCCGACCCCGAGCAGGACTCTCAGAGCGAGCAGGGCAACGAACCCTGTCGCCAGCCCCGAAGCCGCCGTCGCGAGCCCCCATAAAGCCAAGCCCAGCGCCAGCGTGCGATAGGCGTTGACGCGCTCGATCAGCCAGGCGACCAGCGCGTGGCTGGGCACGTAGCTCCAGAAAAAAGCCGAAATGAGCAGCCCGATCTGGGTGCTGGTGAGGTGAAGCTCGCCCTTGATCAGTGGCGCGGCGGTGGCGAGGTTGCCGCGATCAATATAATTGATCAGCACCACCAGAGCGAGCAGGGGCACGACCGTCCGGCCCAGCTGGGGCCGTGCGATGGGAATTGCCTCCGCCAACGCCATCGGTCAGCCCCCCCCTCAAGAACGCCGGTTCAGTGATCAGCTCGCCGGCAGGTCCAAGCGCCGAGCATGCGCCATAGCGCGATAGAGCGCCAGTATTTCCCGGTCGAGATCCGCGTCGCCGCGCGCCTCGACCAATTCGTGAAGCTTGATCAACAGTCGGCGCAGATCGGCGTTGCGCTGATCCAGGGCCCTCCAGGAAAGGTCGCCACCATCCGTGGCCGGCGCGAGGCGATAGGCGGGAGCGGCCTTGGCGAGCAGGTCTCCGATCGCGCCGTTCTCCCACACCCGCGCCGCAAGGCCGCGTTCGGCTTCCTGGGCCATCATGACCGCAAGCAGGGCCAACATGCCGACGCGCCCGGCCAAATAGTCACCGCCGGCTTCGACCGGTTGCGACGCGGTCAGGGCGGCGGCTTGCCCGATGAGCAGGTCCGGCAGGCTGGGGGTCATGCGACCTCCAGAGCGCTCAAGCGTTCGGCCAGGATTTCATCGTGGCGCCGGGCGGTGTACCAGCCGGAAAAAGCCAGGATGGGCTCGATGAAGCCGCCGTCCTTCCAGGCCTTGGCCGAGGATGTCCAGATGGCCTGGCCCTTGACCGCCGCGAACAGCGACCACCAGGCCATGGCCTTGGGATCGATCGCCAACCCGCTCGCCCGCGACCAGATCGCCAGGGCCTCGGCCACGCCGATCATGCCCGACACCCGACCGTCGGGGATCGGCGACCACAACGGGTCCATCGCCCAGGCCAGATCCTCCAGCGGGTCGCCCAGATGCGCCATCTCCCAATCCAGCACAGCGATGATGCTGCCTCTGCCGTCATGCAGGAAATTGCCTGAGCGATAGTCGCCGTGCACCACCGAAATGCGGGCGGCGGTCGGCGGCGGGTCGCGACGCAAACGGCGGATGGCCGCGCGGACGATCGGCTGCGGATGCTGTTCGTCGGCGTCGATGACACCCGCCCAATAGTCCAGCTCACGGCGCCAGCACGCCGAGTGCTCGGGCGCGGGTGCGACCTCCACAAACGGCAGACCCGCCAGCGGCTCGGCGGCGATCTTGCCGAGGATCGAGAAGAACTGCTCGCCAATGGCCTCGCGATGTTCGCCGTAGGGATCGGCGCTGAACGGGCTGGCGGCCGCGCCGCCATCGACCCGCCGCATGATGAAGAACGGACGATCCAGCTCCGCGCCGTCTTCCTCCAGGGCGACCACTTGCGGCGCCGCGACACCCTTGCCGACGAAAGAGCTTATGGCCAGGAACTCCAGCCGCCTGTCGGTGTCGATCAGGCTGCCGGGCGGATCGCGCCTCAGGATGTAGCCGTCGCGCCTCCCACCGATCACAGCGTCATAGCGATAGGTCTCGCGGCTCGCCCCGCCGGAAATCCGCGCCAGAGCCTCCACCGCGACGGGCGCGCCGGCGGTGCGGGTCAGATAAGCGGCCAGGGCGTCGGCGAGGGGGGTCATGGCGGCCCTAATCCTTGACGTCCATGACGTCGTTGAAGCCGGACGGCGCGTGCGGGCCGATCACCAGCTGCTCGAAGACGCCGCGGCCGATCTGCCGGTTTCCGGCGTCGTCGGTAAGGGTCACCTTGCAGACCGCCTGCACGTGCAGATGGTGCATTTGCCGAACGTCGATGTCGGCCAGTTTCATATCCTCCCGCTCGACGGTCAGTTCGCCATGCGCCATGCCGTGCGTCCATTTGGGATGACCATAGCCCAGTCCCAGCATGAAGAATTCGTACTCCGGTTCATACACCACCGTGCGCCGCAGGCGCGGATCGTTGACGCTGACGACCGCGCGCGCCGCGTGACGGGCGCTGGGCTTCCACTCGATCGCCACCGAACAATCGCCGCCCTCTAGAAAGTCATCGGCGGTGGCGCTATCGGCCGCCCAGATGGCGCGGCGGTTCCATGGCTCGCCGGCGGCGTCGTCATTGCGATGGAAGAAGAAACTGCCGGTTTCGAAGTTGGTCGGCGACCAGATCCAGTGGAACTGGAACGGCGCCGGCGGGATTGGCTCCTGCGGATCGCGCGATCCGATCGGCCGCACGCCCCACGAGCGGTCGCGCGTGCCGACAAAGCCGTCGACGCTCCGGCGCTGGCCGTCCAGCTCGATCCAGCCGGTGTAGCGCCCGTTCTGGGTCAGCCGGGTCAGGTCCATGCTGATGCGCGGACCGTGCCGGCGAATGAACCTCGGCTCCTCAATCGGAAACGCCCGACCGACGAACAGGATGTCGGCCTTGAGCCCATGCTCGGGGGCGTCGATGCGCAGCCGCAACTGTTTGAGCGGCTCGACAATGTCGATGGCGATTGGCCCGACGGTCAGGTCCATCCGCTCCATGTTCAGCCACCGGCTGGCGTGCAGATTGGTTTGAACGCCATTGCGGATCACGCAAAAGCTGGCGTCGGCGATGTTCAGGTGCGGATAGACGCCGAACGCCATGGCGAAAAAGTCGCCACCTTCGGCGCCATAACCGTTGAAGAAATAGCGATCATAGAAATTGCGGTCGGTCCCGCTGTAGGCGATGGGTTCGCTGGTCTGATGGATGGGGTAGTCGTCACCCTTGGTTAAGGCCATGGTCGTCTCCTCGCTGGAACCCTGCCAAGGCCTTAGGGCCTTGAGCGGGCTCAATGCAATCGTGACCGAGGGGTAACCTTGAAACGCAATCGACGCATCCTGCTTGTGCTGGCCGCCCTCAGCGGCCTGACCTCGGTCGCTTTGGGCGCCTTCGCCGCGCATGGCGTGGCCGACCCGCAGGCCCAGGCCTGGCTGAAGACCGGGGCGAATTATCAGATCGTCCACGCCCTGGCGGTGTTCGCCGCCCTAACCGCCCTGCCCCGCGGCAGTCGCCCGGGCATGGTCGCGGCGACGCTGTTCGTGATCGGCGCCCTGATTTTCAGCGGCACATTGTACGCCATGGCGCTGGGCGCCCCGCGCTGGCTGGGCGCCATAACACCCGTCGGCGGACTGGCCCTGATGGCCGGATGGATCGCCTTGGCTTGGGGCGCATTCCGTTTGGATGACAATCGGCTGTAGAAGGAATTCATGACTCGCACCGCCAAGCCTCCCGCCCCCATGTCCACCGCCGGCCGGCGGGGACTCTATGTCGAGACCGAGCCGTATGGGTCCGGCTGGATGGCGACCGACGGGCCGCACGAAATCTATTACGAAACCTGCGGCGCGCGGAACGGCAAGCCGGCGGTCGTGCTGCACGGCGGCCCGGGCGGCGCCATCAATCCGACCATGCGGCGGTATTTTGATCCGGCGCGCTGGAATGTCGCCCTGTTCGATCAGCGCGGCTGCGGGCAAAGCCGGCCCAACGCCTCACTCGACGACAACACCACCTGGACCCTGGTCGACGATATCGAGCGTCTGCGCCGCCATTTGAAGGTCGATAGATGGGCGGTCTTCGGCGGATCGTGGGGGTCCACTCTCGCTCTGGCCTACGCGATCAAGCACCCCGATCGGGTCTCGGCCCTGATCCTGCGCGGCATATTCCTGATGACCCGGCGCGAGACGCAGTGGTTCTACCAGGACGGCGCCTCGATGATCTTCCCCGATTCCTGGGAAGGCTTTTGCGCGCCCATCCCGCTGTCGGAGCGCGGCGACATGATCGGGGCCTATCACCGGCGCCTCACCAGCCCGGATCGAAAGGTCCAGGCCGAGGCCGCCGCCGCCTGGAGCCGGTGGGAGGGCGACGCTCTATCCCTGCGCGGTCCCCTGGCCAGGCCGGCCAAATTCGATGAGATCGACTTCGCCATCGCCTTCGCGCGTATCGAATGTCATTTCTTCAGCCACAACGGGTTCATGGACGAGGATGGCTGGCTGATCAAAAACGTCGGGGCCATCCGCGAAATTCCCGGCTGGATCGTTCAGGGCCGCTTCGACATGGTCACGCCCATGGAAAGCGCCTGGTCCCTCAAGACCGCCTGGCCTGAAGCCCGGTTCGACCTGATCTGGGACGCCGGCCACGCCTCGACGGAGCCGGGCATTGTCGACGCCCTGGTGCGGGCCACCGACGCCGCCCTCACGGCTTAGCGGTGGATTTCAGAGGATCGCCCCGCCGCCGCGCGTGACCTCCGAATAGCGGTGGACGCGGACGGACAAAACCAAGGCGAAACCGACCATCATGGTGATCATGACCGTCCCGCCGTAAGACAGCAGAGGCATGGGAACGCCGACGACGGGCGCCAGTCCCATCACCATGGCCCCGTTGATCATCACGCACAGCGCGAAGGTGGCCGTGACTCCGGCCGCAGACAACCGCCCGAAGTGCGAATGGGCGATCGAGGCCATGCGCAGGGCCATGAAGATCACCCCCGCATAAAGGGCGAGGATCACCGCGCAGCCGACAAACCCGAACTCCTCGGCCATGGAGGAAAAGATGAAGTCGGTGGATTTTTCGGGCAGGAAATTGAGCTGGCTCTGCGTGCCCAGCCCGAACCCCTTGCCGAGCAGACCGCCGGAGCCGAGCGCGATCTTCGATTGAATGATGTGATAGCCCGAACCGGTGCGGTCGGCTTCCGGATTGAGAAACGTCAGCAGGCGCGCGCGCTGATAGGCTTTGAGCACGAACATGAACATCGGCGGCACGATCGCTACCAGGGCGAGAAGCCCAGCGCCGACAACGCGCAGGCTGAGGCCCGCCATGATCATGATCAATCCGCCGGTGGCGGCGATGAGGATCGCCGTGCCCAAGTCCGGCTGATGGGCGACAATAGCCGCCGGTAAACCGATCATCGCGGCGGGGATCAACAGCCACCAGGACAACCGGGCGTTGCGGGCCGAAAGGCTGTGGTAAAACCGCGCCAGCGCGAGCACCAGGCCGACCTTGATGATCTCGGACGGCTGCAGGCGGATCGGTCCGATATCCAGCCAACGCTGGGCGCCCAGGGTGGAGTGGCCGATCACGGCCACCGCGAGCAGCAGCAGCACGCCGATACCGTAGATCGGATAGGCCAGGGCGAACCACACCCGCAGGTCAACCAAAGCCAGGCCGATCATCAGCGCAAAACACACGCCAAACAGGATGAGATGCCGACCGGCCCAGGGGGACCATGAGCCCCCCGCGATCGAATAGAGAACCAGCGCGCCGGCGGCGGCGATACCGGTGATGAACAGACAAAATGTCCAGTCGATCTGGCCCAGTTTGACAACCAGTCGGTCGCGTTCGCCCTCCTGGGTGATCGCGCTGGCGGTCATGTCGCGGACACCGGCGCCGGCTTTTCGGCGACGACGGGCGTCGGGGGTGGCGGCGGGGCGGTGATGCGGGCGCGGATATCGGCGTCTTTCAGGAGGGCGACACGCAAGAGTTCGGCCGCCTTGGGCGCGGCGGCGGCGGCGCCGAAGCCGCCGTGCTCGACCAGAACGCTCACGGCGTAACGGGGATCGTCATACGGCGCGAAGGCGATGAACCAGGCGTGATCCTTTAGCGACCATGCCAGATTGGCGGTATTGCGCGACCCGGCGCCATAGGAATGCGCCTGCGCCGTGCCGGTCTTGCCGGCCATCTTGATCGGCCCAAGATTGAGACGACTGTTCACATTGGTGTAGGCCGTTCCGCCCGGATCGTTGACGACCGACGCCATCGCAGCGCGCACCAGCGCCAGATGCGCCTTGGCCACCGGCAGAGCCGGCGCCTGAGCGCCCGACGGCTGCACCACGCCGCCGATGGAATGGATCAGGCGCGGTTGCAGGGCGGTCGCGCCATTGGCCAGGCGCGCGCACATCACGCACAATTGCAGGGCGTTGAGGTTGAGATACCCCTGCCCGATCCCGAAACTGGGCGTCTCACCGCCGTGCCAGACGGGATCTTTCGGAAAATGCCGGCGCTTGTATTCGGGATCGGGCACCAGGCCCGGCCTTTGCCCCGGAATGCCGATATCGAACAATTCGCCCAGACCAAATTGCCGGGCCATGGCGGCGATCTTGTCCGGCCCGACCGCCAGGGCCGTTTGATAAAAATAGATGTCGCACGAGGTCTTGATGGCGTCGTGCATGTTGACGGCGCCGTGCACCTTGTCGCAGTGCCAGATGCGGCCGCCATAGGGCCACGAGCCGTGGCAGACCCGCTTAAGCTCCGGATCCACGCCGCTCTCCAACGCCGCCAGGGACACCATGGTCTTGAACGTCGAGCCGGGCGGATAGGTAGCGCTGAGCGCCTTGTCGTAGAGCGGCTTGCGATCATAACCGGACAGGGCCTGGTATTCGACGCTGGTTAGGCCCTTGACGAAGCGATTGGCGTCAAAACTCGGCGCGGACAACAGGCACAGGATGTCACCGCTGCGGCAATCCATCATCACCGCGGCGCCGCTGTCCTCGCCGAATATTTCCAGACCACGATTTTGGATGTCCGCGTCGAGGGTCAGCTGGATCGGCGCACCGGGGATCGCCGCGATATCGCCGGCGGGGTCGTGACGCACGACCCGGCCCTTGACGTCGACCTCGACCTTGCGTGCGCCGGCCGTGCCGCGAAGTTGCAGATCGAACGCTTTTTCAACGCCTTGTTTACCGATCCTGAAGCCAGGGTTGAGCAATATCGGTTCGGCGTTGGGGCCGGTCTTGGTCACGTCCTTGGCGCTGACCTTGGCGACATAACCGATCACATGCGCGAAGGCCCCGGCGTACGGATAGACCCGCACCTCGCCCATGTCGGCGGTCACACCGGGCAGTTCGGGCGCGCGGACGTTGATGCGCGAAAATTCCTCCCAGGTCATATCCTCGACCAGTGCCACCGGCGCCTTGCGCGGGGCCGCGTCGATATCGGCGCGCAATCGCCGAAGCCTGGCCTCGTCCATCGGCACCAGGGTGGTCAGATTGGCGAGGGTCGCGTCGATGTCGACATGGTCGTCCTTGGCCAACAGCAGACGAAAGTCCGGTCGGTTGGACGCCAGCACGACGCCATTGCGGTCAAGAATCAAACCGCGCGGCGGCGGGGTCAGCAGGAACTGGAATTGATTGTGCTCCGACAATTTTTTGTAGCGGTTGGCGTCCAGGAGCTGCAGGTGCGCCAGGCGTCCGCCCAGGGCGATGAGCCCAACCCCGAACCCGCCGCCCAACAGAAACGCCCGCCGCTGGAAGGTTCCCTGGCGCTCGTTCACCTCGTCCATGAAGATCGACGGTTCAATCATCGAAACCGCACATCCGCGTCTTCGTAGCGATCAATCAACAGATTGGCCAAGGGATACAGCGCCGCGCTCACCAACCATTGGGCGACGACGCCGAGCAGGTTCGGAACCGTTCCCGCCGCCATCGTTTCAAACGCGGCGCCGATCCCGAAGGCCAGGGCGCATCCTATGCCATACCAGCCCCACAGCACCCAAAAACTTTGGCCCGACAAGGACGCGCGCGCAAGAAGGATCAAGGCGTGCAGGCCGAGCAGGCACAGGGCCCAAAGTCCCAGCGGCGTCCCCCACAACAGATCTTGAAACAGGCCCAGCACCAGCAGGGCCAGGGGTGGCGCGACCGACGGACGAATGACCGCCCAGGCGAAGGCCGGCACGAGGCCGAACACCGGCTCGGGCAGTTGCAATGTCGCGACCCGGAGCGGCAGGGCGAACGACAATGTGCCGACGATGCAAAGCATCATCGGGCCGCCGACCCACAGGATTGGCCGCAAAGGTCGCGAGGTCGGCGTCATGGCGGCGACGCCGATGGAGCGCCCGGCGCGGGCGGGCGCGGCGGTTTGACGGTCAACGCGGGCGGCGGTGGGGCCTCGGTGTTGGTGCCGGGCAAGACGCTGGGCGCCAGCGCGCCCGGCGTCGCGATCTGAGAGAAATCCCTGAACAAAAGTATGCGCAGGTCATCGATCGGCGTGGCGTCGGCGTCCAGCGCCACGCGCCATTGGCCGTCGAGCCCCAGCACGGCGACGCCCACCGGCAGACCGCGCGGCAGGACGCCGCCATCCCCCGAGGTCAGGATCCGATCGCCGGCCCGCAAGCGATCCGACGTCCGGACGTAATCAAGCCGGGGATTGGGACCGCCGTCGCCGACCAATATGGCGCGGCCGTTGTTGCGCGAGACCAAGACCGGCAATCGGCTCTCGACGTCGGTGAGCAGCATGATCCGGCTGGTCTGCGCGGCCACGCCGGTCACCCGCCCGACCAGTCCATGCTCGCTCAGTGCAGGGTTGCCTTCGATGACCCCCTGGGCAGACCCGGCGTCCGCGAGGCGTGTGTTGGCGAACGGTCCGCGCGCGTCAAGGATCGTATGGGCGAACACCATCGGCATGGCCGGCTCGGTCTTGACGCCCAGCACGGCGCGCAGCCGGGCGTTCTCAAGCCGCAGGGCGCCCACTTCGTCTTTCCACACCTGATCGGCGACGAGGGCGCGCTTCAGATCGCGGTTCTGTCTGGCGGCGAACGCATAGTCCTGGATCGTGTTTGACACCTCGCCGGCCCAAACGATCGGTCGGGACAGGGCGCCGCTCACGGGCGCGATGACACTGTCGCCCGCGCGGCGAGTGGCCTGGAGCGCGCCCGAAACACCTTCGCGTCGGTTGCCGGCGAACAAGGCGAGCGCCGTGAGCACTGCGACGACCACGGCCGCGCCGGCTAGCCACGCCAAGGGCGCCTTTATGTCACCTAGAGCGCTATCGCGCAGGGCCAATCAAAGCCTCCGCTCTAGAACAGGCTGGATTCGAGCAGACCCTTCATCCACCGCGGATGCTCGAGCACCTTGCCGCAGCCGAGCGCCACGCATGACAGCGGATCCTCCGCGACGGTGATCGGCAGACCGGTGTGATCGCGGATCTCCAGGTCGAGACCGCGCAGCAACGCGCCGCCGCCGGTGAGCATGATGCCCTTGTCGGCAATATCGGCGGCCAGTTCCGGCGGCGTCGCTTCCAGGGCCACCTTGACCGCCTCGACGATCTGCGAGACGGGTTCCGCCACGGCGTCGGCGGCCTGCTTTTCGCTGATGCGTACTTCGCGCGGCACGCCCTGCATCAGGTCGCGTCCCTTGACGTCGATCGTCAAGCCGACGCCGTCTTCGGGCGAGCGCGCCGTGCCGATTTCCTTCTTGATCCGCTCGGCGGTGGTTTCGCCGATCAGGAGGTTATGGTGGCGGCGCATATAGCTAATGATCGCCTCGTCCATCTTGTCCCCGCCCACGCGCACGCTGCGCGAATAGACGATGCCCGACAGCGACAGCACCGCGACTTCGGTCGTGCCGCCGCCGATATCGACCACCATCGAACCGGTGGGTTCGTGGATCGGCAGGCCCGCGCCGATCGCCGCCGCCATCGGTTCGTACATCAGGCCGACGCGTCGCGCCGACGCGTTAAGGCAGGAATCGTTGATCGCGCGGCGTTCAACCGCGGTGGCGCCCGACGGCACGCAGACGATCACCTTAGGATTCACGAAACCCTTGCGGTTGTGCACCTTGCGGATGAAATACTTGATCATCTCTTCGGCGACTTCGAAGTCGGCGATCACGCCGTCGCGCATGGGGCGGATGGCTTCCATGTGACCGGGCGTACGTCCCAGCATCATCTTGGCTTCGGCGCCGACGGCGTAGACGGTCTTGCGCCCACCGGCGGTGCGCAGGGCTACCACCGACGGTTCGTTCAGCACAATGCCCTTGCCCTTCATATAAACGAGAGTGTTGGCGGTGCCGAGGTCGATGGCGATGTCATTGGAGATTACGCCGAACAGAGACGAAAACATTCAGGACTCGAGGGGTTTGGGGCAAGAGGCGGGGCGAGACCATCCCTTGAGCCCGTCCAGGTCGCGTCGCGCCGCGTCAAGCGACATCGCGCCCCGTAGAAAGACTCATGGAACAGACGCGCACCTCTGCCCTTAGAATGAGCCAAATTCAAGGTTTTAATCGAAGGATCGCACGGTCGCGACGCCGCCGCGGTTGCGCCCACCCCGGTCGATCCACTACCATCCGAGCGCAGATCAACCACGGAGCGCCAAATGGACCAGAACGACATCGACCGCGTCCAGGCGCACCTCAAACGCACTTTCGGCAATCCGCACATCGCCGTCAAAGCGCGCCCGAAGCAAAAGGATTCCGCCGAGGTCGAGATGAAAGGCGAATTCATCGGCGTCATCTACGAGGATGAAGACGAAGACGGCTCGTTCATGTTCGAAATGGCGATCCTGGCCGAGGATCTGGACGGCTAACGTCCGACCTTATCGATTGGCCGTCATCGCGGCGACCCGGGTCTGGAATTCCTCGGTTGAGTTGACCTTCGGCATGGGTTCGGCGGGGACGGGAACACCCAAAAAGGCGCACAGGGGCTCCCAACCCTGGGCGACTTCGTAGATCAGCAGGCGATCGGCGGGGATGACTTCGCGGACCTCGGCGTTGTGGCGATTGAACACCGAGATGACCCAGTCGCGCTCGTGCATGCGCCGCTCGAACATGTCGCCGATCACCTTCCAGATCATCGATTCAAAGGGATTGGTGGGCTCGGCGGTGAGGTCGCGGGCGAAGATCGTCGCCTGGGTTGATTTGAACCACGCCTCGGGATCACGTTCAGTGTGGATGATCTTGGCCTCTGGGTAGGCGGCCGCCAGCTCCTTGTAATACGTCGCGCTCGGCCAATCGACGGTGGCGCCGAAGCCCTCGAAAATCTGCTCCCAATCAGGCTTGCCGCCATCGGCGACGGCCTCCCAATAGCCGGCCGCCGGTGGCGCCTGGAACACTTCGATCATGTGGTAGCAACGACCGAATCCGAGTCGCTCCAAGGCCAGCTTCAGCGACATGGTGCCCGTGCGCCCGAGCCCCGAACCGATGACCGATAACGGCATGACGTGTCCCCCCTGAGGAAACGAACTGTCGGACGGATTGGAGCGCAGATCAATCGTTGTCGAGGAACGCGCGGGCCGCGGCCGGTCAGCCTCGCTGCAGGAAGCTGTCGATCACCCGCTTTTCGCCGGCATGTTCAAAGGCGACGGTGAGTTTGTTGCCCTCGACGGCGGTGACGGCGCCGTAGCCGAATTTCTGATGGAACACCCGATCGCCCCGGGCGTAGGCGCTGGCGACGGCGGGATCGGAGATCGCCACCAGACGGCCCTCGCCCTCGATCGCCGCCGAGCGTCCCGTGGGACCGCCGGCATAGCCGCGTGAATGGGCGCGCTTCCAGCCGGGGCTGTCGTAGCCCGACCCGTAGTGGGTTTCATCCCAGCGCGAGGCGGTTTCGCGCAGACCGGGTCCGCCGCCATAGTAGCCGGTCTCCGACGCCGCCTCGACGTTGGCCAACGGCAGTTCGTCGACGAAGCGGCTGGGCAGCTGGCTGGTCCAGCGGCCATAGACCTGCCGATTGGCGACAAAAGAAATCCGCGCTTCGTCCCGCGCGCGGGTCAGGCCGACATAGGCGAGGCGCCGCTCCTCCTCGAGGCCGCGATCGCCATTCTCGTCCAGGCTACGTTGGCTGGGGAAAACCCCCTCCTCCCAACCGGGCAGGAACACCAGCGGAAATTCCAGCCCCTTGGCGGAATGCAGGGTCATGATCTGCACCGCGTCGTCCCCGGCGCCGCGATCAAGGTCCATCACCAGAGAAACGTGCTCCAGATAAGCCGACAGGGTGTCGAACGCCCCCATCGACTGAACGAGTTCCTTGAGGTTTTCCAGGCGCGTTTGGCTGGTTGGGCCCTTATCGAGGCGCAGGGCGTCGACATAGCCGCTCTCTTCGAGAATGGTTTCGGTCAGGCGGGCGTGGGGGACGGCGTCGATCTGCCCACGCCACCGCTCCATGTCGCGCAGGAAGTTGCCAAGGGCGGTCCGCGCGCGAGCCGGCAGTTCATCGCTGCGCACCAGATCAAACGCCGCCGCGCCGGCCGAGACGCCGCGATCCCGCGCCAGAGTCAAAAGCTTTTGCACCGTGGCGTCGCCGATCCCGCGCCTGGGCGTGTTGACGATCCGCTCGAAGGCGAGATCGTCGTCCGGCGATTGCACCAGGCGTAGATAGGCATGGGCGTCGCGGATCTCCGCGCGTTCGAAAAAGCGCGGCCCGCCGACCACCGTGTAGGGAATCTGCAGCAAGACGAACCGCTCTTCGAACGCTCGCATCTGGAACGAGGCGCGCACCAGTATGGCGACCTCGCGATAGCGCCGATCCTTGCGCCAGCGCTCGATATCCTCGGCGATCAGGCGCGATTCCGCCTCGCCGTCCCAAACGCCGCGCACCTGAACCTTTTGACCGCCGGTCGCCCGCGTCCACAGGGTTTTGCCCAGCCGATCCTTGTTGGCCGCGATCAGGCCGGACGCGGCCGCCAGAATATGCTCGGTGGAGCGATAGTTGCGTTCCAGCCGCACGACCTTGGCGCCCGGAAAATCCCGCTCGAAGCGCAATATGTTGTCCACCTCGGCGCCACGCCAGCCATAGATCGACTGATCGTCGTCACCGACGCAGCACAGGTTCTGGCGCTTCTGCGCCAGTAGCCGCAGCCACAGATACTGGGCGACATTGGTGTCCTGATATTCGTCCACCAAGATGTAGCGAAAGCGTTGATGATAGTCGGCCAGCACATCGGCGTGCCGCGTGAACAGGGTCAGATTGTGCAACAGCAGGTCGCCGAAATCGCAGGCGTTGAGGATGCGCAGCCGGTCCTGATACATCGCATACAGCGCCGCGCCGCGATTGTTGGCGAAATGCGCGCCCTCGGCCGGCGGCAGTTTGTCGGGCGTCCAGCCGCGGTTCTTCCAGTGATCAACCAGGCCGGCGAAATGCTTGGCCGTCCAACGCTTTGGATCGATATTCTCAGCGATCAACAGCTGTTTGATCAACCGCTCCTGATCGTCGACGTCGATGATCGTATAGCTGGATTTCAAGCCCACAAGCTCGGCGTGCCGACGCAGGATCTGCGCGGCGACTGAATGGAAGGTGCCCAGCCAGCGTAGGCCCTCCGCGGAAGGACCGATCATCTCGCCGATGCGGTGCCGCATTTCTCGCGCCGCCTTGTTGGTGAAGGTGACCGCCAGCAATTCCCACGGCCTGGCCTTGCCGGTGGTCAGGATGTGCGCCAGCCGACTGGTCAACACCCGCGTCTTGCCGGTGCCGGCGCCGGCGAGCACCAGCACCGGCCCCGCGGTCGCCTCGACGGCGGCGCGCTGCTCCGGGTTCAAGCCCGCGAGCGCATCGCCGCCGCCATCCACGCGCGCCAGATCGGAAATGCGCGGCGCGGGAAGGTCTGCCGGGGGGGTCAAGTCGGGCGAATCCATCCCGGAACATATGGAGCACAACGGCCCCGGACGCCATGGCTTGAGGGTTCGACGGTTTGCCTCGCGCGGCGACCCGCGCTATCGCCCGCGCATGTCATCTTCCTCTCCCGCCGCCGAGGCCGCACGCCGGCGCACCTTCGCCATCATCAGCCACCCCGACGCCGGCAAGACCACCCTGACCGAGAACCTGCTCCTGGCCGGCGGCGCGATCCGCGCAGCGGGCGCGGTGCGCGCGCGCGGCGAGCAACGCCGCACGCGGTCGGACTGGATGAAGATCGAGCGCGAGCGCGGCATTTCCGTTTCCGCCAGCGCCATGACCTTCGATCACGCCGGTCTGATGTTCAACCTGCTCGATACGCCGGGCCATGAGGACTTTTCGGAAGACACCTATCGCACCCTCACCGCCGCCGACGCGGCGGTCATGGTGCTGGACGCCGCCAAGGGCATCGAGCCGCAGACCCTCAAATTGTTCGAAGTCTGCCGCCTGCGCGACATCCCGATCATCACCTTCATCAACAAGATGGATCGCGAGGCGCTCGACCCCTTCGCCCTGTTGGACGAGATCGGCGCGAAACTGGCGTTGGACCCCGCGCCGCTCTACTGGCCGGCCGGATCGGGTAATCGCTTCAAGGGCATGATCGATCTGCGCCATGATCGGTTCCTGCCGTTTCAACGCCATGCGTCGGAACACCCCAAGGCGGTGGCGTTTCACTCCAACGCCATGGACGGCCTCCTGGACCCTGACGAGCGCGAGGAGGCCGCCGAGGGAGCCATGCTGGTGCAGGAGGCCGCCAAGCCCTTCGACCCGCAGAGTTTTCTCGAAGGCCACATGACGCCGGTTCTGTTCGGCTCGGCCCTGCGCCATTTCGGCGTCGATCAGCTGCTGGAAGCGTTGGGCGCCTATGCCCCCCCGCCCGGGCTGGTCGCCGCCAAGCGTGGTGGCGAGGACACCCACGCCGCGCCGGGCGATGACGAGGTTTCCGGCTTCGTATTCAAGATCCAGGCCAATATGGATCCCAACCACCGCGACCGCATCGCCTTCGTACGCGTGACGTCAGGGCGGTTCAGCCGGGGCATGAAGCTGAAGGTGCAGAACACCGGCCGGCAGATGAGTGTCAATGCGCCGATCATGTTCTTCGCCTCCGACCGCGAGCTGGCCGAGGAAGCCTTCGCCGGCGATGTGATCGGTATTCCCAACCACGGGGTTCTGCGCGTCGGCGACAGCCTGTCTGAATCGGGAACTTTGCGTTTCGCCGGCCTGCCCAACTTCGCCCCGGAAATCCTGCAGCGGGTGCGCGTGAAGGACCCGTTGAAGGCCAAGCACCTCAAGAAGGCGCTGGAAGGCCTGGCCGAAGAAGGCGTCACCCAACTCTTCCGCCCTACCCTGGGCGCCGATTTCATTGTCGGCGCGGTGGGCCAGCTGCAATTCGAGGTCATGGCCGATCGCCTCGGCGGCGAATATGCGCTGGATGTAGTGTTCGAGACGGCGCCCTACGCCGAAGCGCGCTGGCTGGTGGGCGCGAAGGCCGACCTGGAGGATTTCATCTCCAAACACCGCAGCGCCATGGCCGAGGACATCGATGGCCAGCTGGTCTTCCTCGCCAAGTCGGCCTGGGAGATCGGCTATCTTTCCGAACGGTTCCCGAAGGTGGCGTTCGAGCGCACCAAGGAGCGGGGGTGACCAACCGCGAGGCCGTCTACGGCGCCCCCGCCGCCGCACTGGCCGCCCACGCGGCGGACGCCATCCAGCTATCGCCGTTCGTTCCCGGCGCCCGGGCCGTCGAGGATCTCGCCGACGGGTCGCTTGACCGCATCGTCGTCGCCGCGCCGGCCGGGACGCTGGAGCGGCGCTCTGTCCTCGCCCACGCCTTGCGGGCGCTGTCGCCGGATGGAGCGCTGGTCGCCTTGGCGCCCAAGGACAAGGGCGGATCGCGTCTGGGCAAGGAACTGCAAGGCTTCGGCTGCGCGGTCAACGAGACCTCGCGCAGGCACCATCGCATCTGCGCCGCCCGCCGCCCGGCCGACCCGATTGACCTGACGGGCGCCATCACCGCCGGCGCGCCGCGCCTCATCGAGGGTATCGATCTATGGTCGCAGCCGGGCCTGTTCGCCTGGGACCGTCTCGATCCGGGCAGCGCGCTTCTGCTGGAAACCGCGCCCGCGTTCGCCGGACGCGGCGCGGATCTCGGCTGCGGCATGGGTGTTCTGGCGCGCGCCGTCCTCTCCTCCCCTAAAGTGACCGCCCTCACCCTCATCGATCTCGATCGGCGGGCGATCGACGCGGCGCGACGCAACATCTCCGATGCGCGCGCCGCTTTTCTGCAACAGGATCTGCGCCAGCCTCCGCCGACGCTGACGGACCTCGACTTCGTGATCATGAACCCGCCATTTCACGAGGGCGGCGGCGAGGACAAACATCTGGGGCAGACCTTCATCGGCACGGCGG
This sequence comes from Caulobacteraceae bacterium, assembly GCA_025352085.1. Classification (GTDB taxonomy): domain Bacteria; phylum Pseudomonadota; class Alphaproteobacteria; order Caulobacterales; family Caulobacteraceae; genus Acaudatibacter. The sequence goes on from JANXUA010000165.1 coordinate 18,055, forward strand.
CGGCCATGCTGCGCAAGGGCGGCGTCTGCCGACTCGTGGCCAACGTCGCCCTGCCGTACGAAGCCGCGCTCGAACGCAGCTTCGCCACGGTGACCTTTCTGGCGCGCGGCGGCGGCTACAAGGTGTTCGAGGCGCGCCGATGATCAAGGCGCCGACCGCGCGGCTGGACCGGCTACTCGCCAATCTCGGCTACGGCACGCGCCGCGAGGTGCAGGGCCTGATCGGCGCCGGGCGCGTCCTGCTGGACGGCAAGACCCTGCGCGACATTGGCCAAAGGCTGCCCGTCACCGCCGATCTTGCGCAAAGGATGACCGTGCGCGGCGCGCCGCTCGATCCCCCCTCCCCGCTGACCCTGATCATCCATAAGCCGCTGGGCGTGGTGTGCTCCCACCGCGAGGCGGGCCGCAGCCTGTATGAGCTTCTGCCCGACCGCTGGCGCGCGCGCGATCCGGTCCTCTCCACCATCGGACGCCTCGACGCCGACACCTCCGGCCTGCTCCTGATCACCGATGACGGCGGACTGCTGCACCGGGTGATCTCGCCGCGCAATCATGTGGCCAAGCGCTATCACGTCACCCTGGATCGGCCGCTGGAGGGCGGCGAAGCGGCGCTTTTTGCCGCCGGGACCCTGGTTCTGGAAGGCGACACCGCGCCCCTCGCCCCGGCGCGGCTCGAGCCGCTGGCGGCGACCACCGCTTACCTCACCATCACCGAGGGCCGCTACCATCAGGTCCGCCGGATGTTCGCGGCGGTCGGCAACCATGTGACCGGCCTGCACCGCGACCGGATGGGCGGCCTGGATTTACCAGGCGATCTGACGCCGGGCGCGTTTCGGATCAGCACGGAATCCGAAATAGCGGCCCTGTTCGCGGGCAAATGAACCTGCTTTAGTCACCGTCGAATTCAACGAAGGATCCTCGCCATGCTCACCGTCCACCATCTCGGCATATCCCAATCGGATCGCATCGTCTGGCTGTGCGAGGAACTGGAGCTGCCTTACACCTTCGTGAAATACGACCGCGATCCGATGACGCGCATGGCGCCGGCGGCCTACAAGGCCCTGCACCCGTTCGGCACGGCGCCGGTGATCAATGACGGCGACCTGACGCTGGGCGAAACCGGCGCGATCATGGAATACATCCTCACCAAATACGGCAAGGGCGCCCTGGTCGTCGGGCCGGACAAGCCCAACTACGCCGACTATCTGTTCTGGTTCCACTTCGCCAACGGCTCGATGATGCCCGCCGGCATGGTCGATATGGTGGTCGGCATGATCGGCGGGGATGCGGACCTGTTGAAAGCCCTGCGCGCGCGGGCGGATACCGCCCACGCCATGGTCGAAGACCGCCTCGGCAAGGCGCCCTATTTCGCCGGTGACGACTTCACCGCCGCCGACATCATCATGCTCTTCCCGCTAACCACCATGCGCGCCTTCGCGCCGCGCGATCTGACGCCCTATCCGAACATCCGCGCCTATCTGCAGCGCATCGGCGCGCGTCCGGCCTACCAGCGGGCAATGGCGAAAGCCGATCCCGATCTGCCGCCCATGCTGACCTAACGCCCCCGCCACCATTTCAGCCCGCGCCGCTCCAGGTTCTGAAACACAAGATGAACGCCGGCGGCCATCAGGGCCAGGGCGACGATGGCGGCGAACATTTTGGCGGTCTCAAGCCGGTTGCCGGCCTCCAGAATCCGCCAGGCGAGGCCCTGGGCGCCGCCCGATCCGGCGACGAACTCGGCCACCACCGCGCCGATGATGGCCAGACCCGAGGCGACCTTGGCGCCCTCGATGATGAACGGCAGGGCGGCGGGAAGGCGCAGGCGCGTCAGGCGCTGCACGGGCCTCGCGCCATAGAGGTCGAAAAGACGCTCCAAATCCGGATCGGCCGAGGTCAAGCCGCGCACCGTGCCTGAAAAAATCGGGAAGAAGGCGACGATGGCGGCAAGGGCGATGATCGCCCGATCGGGGTGGTCGACCCCCGCCCAGATCACGATCAGAGGCGCGATGGCGATGACGGGCGTCACCTGCAGGGCCACGGCCAGCGGGCGAACGGCCCGGTCGAGCGTGCGGCTGAGCGTCACCAACAGCGCCAGGCCGCCGCCGAACAGGCCCGCTGCGACCAAGGCCTCCAGCGCCATGGCCAGGGTACGCCAGGCCGATAGCGCCAGGATCCGAGCGTTCTGGATCAGGGCGACGACAATCGCCGACGGTGGCGGCAGTAGATATTGCGGCGTGTGATTCAGCCGGCACGTCGCCTCCCAGACGCCTAGCAGAACGGCCACGAGGGCAAGGGGCGCCAGCAGGGATGAAAGGCGTTTCACGCCGCCGCCGCCATGCCCGAGGCGAGATGGCCCGATACTGTCTCGACCGCGTCGCGAAACAGGGCCGTGGTGCGAAAGCCGGCGGGCCGCGGAACGGGCGCATCGATGGTCGTTTCGCCCGCAAACCGCCCCGGTCCGGCGGTCATGACGACGACGCGACCGGCCATATACGCCGCCTCCTCGACATTATGGGTGACGAAGACGATGGCCGGGCGCGTCTCGCGCCACAGGGCCAGAACATCGTCGGCGAGGGCGCGGCGGGTGATTTCGTCAAGGGCCGCGAAAGGTTCATCGAGCAAAAGGAGCTTGGGGTTCGTCACCATGGCCCGGGCGAGCGAGGCGCGCATCGCCATGCCGCCGGAAAGCTCCGCCGGGCGGGCGTCTTCCGCCCCGGCCAGACCGACCCGCGCCAAAGCCTCGCGCGCGCGCCGCCGCGCCTCTCCGCGCGCGAGACCCGCCAGCGCCAGCGGCAAAGCGACATTGGCCGTCGCGCTCAGCCATGGCGCGAGGGTCGGGGCCTGGAACACCACCGAGGTTTCGCCGCGCCCGGCCGCCCGCTGCACCTGCCCGCGCGTCGGCGCCTCAAGGCCGGCGAGAAGGCGCAGCGCGGTTGACTTACCACAGCCCGACGGGCCGACCAGCGCAACGATCTCGCCGCCGGTAAGGGTCAGATCGAATGGCCCGAGCGCGCGGCCGCGACCCGGATAGTCGACCTCGACGGCGCTCAGGGACGCGACGGGTGGCGCCACCCGGCCTACTTCCCCACCGCCGGATTGAACTTCAGCGTATAGGCGCCCTTGGGATCAAGGGTTTTCGGATAGACGCCCTGCTCCGACGCCACTTTGAAGAAGGCCTGCCAGCGGACGTCGGACATGGCGCCGACGCCGTCCGGGGAATCGACAATGGCGTATTCGACCATCTTCGCACGCGCCTGGGCGAGGACGTCCGGGGACATTTCCGGATTGTCCTTGAGGATCAGCGCGTCGCCCGGCTTGGGATCGCCGTGCAGATAGGCCTTCCAGCCCGCCGCGCTGGCTTCGACAAAGGCCTGCACGGCCACCGGATCGGCGCCGATCAGGTTGTCGGACGCCAGCACCATGCCCGCGTATCCGGGGTAACCGTCATCGGCCAGCAGGAAGACAGCGGGTTTGATGTGCGCCTCCTTTTCAAGGGTGTAGGGCTCGGAGGTCAGATAACCCTGCTGCACCAGGCGCTTGTCGGCCAGAAACGGGGCGTTGTTGAAAGTGTATTTGCGCACCTGGTCGTCGGTGAAACCGTATTTCGCCCGCAGCCACACCCAGAAGGCCGTCACCGAGGCGTCGGAGAGCAGGATCGGGTGACCCTTCATGTCGGCCAATGAGGCGATCCCGGCGTCTGGGTGGGCGATGAGGACCTGCGGGTCCTTCTGCATGAAGGCGGCGACGGCGCGCACCGGCACGTGCTCGTTGGCCAGATTCATGACGATGAAGGCGTTGGAGCCAATGCCCATGTCGACCGCGCCGGACGCCACCAGTTGCGGCACGTTCACGCCCGGACCGCCCGGGATGATGGTGACCTTCAGGCCGCGCTTGGCGTATTCGCCATTGGCGAGCGCCTCATAATATCCGCCCATTTCCGCCTCGGCGCGCCAGTCGGTGGCGAAACGGATGGTCTTGACGGCCCCCGGCGACTTGGCGGCGTCCGGTTTCGGCGCGCACGCCGCCGTGAGAAGAGCCAGACCGAGCGCGAGACAGACAGCGGTTTTCATCGACGACATCCTCGAAATGAAGGGCGACGTTAAGCCGCCGTTGGCGCCGCGCCAAGACACGCCGCCCATCTTCACGTTCCCAGCGCCTCGCGGCGGGCCTCAAGGGTCAGCCATTCGTCCTCGGCGGCGGCGAGATCGGCGCGCGCCTTGTCCAGGGCGTGCGAGGTGCGGGTGAAGGCGGCGACGTCGCGGGCGTAGAGATCGGGATCATGCAGCGCCGCGTCATACCGCGCGATGGCATCCGCGAGTTTGGACATCAGCGCTTCGAGTTGGGTCAGGCGATGTTGATCCTTGAACGACAGCTTGACCGCCGGCGGCGATGCGCGCGGCGGGGTAGGTTTGGCGCGTTTCGGCGGCGCGCCGCTTTCCGGGACGGCGAGAAAGCCCGGGTTCTGCTGCAGAAAATCCGACCAGCCGCCGGGGGTTTCGACCACCTTTCCGCGACCATCCAGGGCGATGGTCGAGGTCGCCAGCCGGTCAATGAAATCGCGGTCATGGCTGACCAGGATCAAGGTGCCGGCGTAGTCGCTCAGCATGTCTTCCAAAAGTTCGAGGGTCTCCATGTCCAGATCGTTGGTCGGCTCATCGAGCACCAGCACATTGGACGGCTTGGCCAAGGCGCGGGCAAGGAGCAGCCGGTTGCGCTCGCCGCCGGAAAGGCTGGTCACCGGCTGGCGCAACTGATCGTCGCGGAACAGGAAATCCTTGGCGTAGGCGGCCACATGTTTGGGCCGGCCCTGCACCATGATCTGATCGCCGCCCAGCGGCGCGAGAGCCTGCGTTAAGGTCATGTCGTTGGTCAGGTCCGCCCGCGCCTGATCGACATAGGCGATGTCGAGATTGGCGCCGAGCCGCACCGACCCGGCGTCCGGCGCGGTCTCGCCCAACAGGATCTTCACCAGGGTGGTCTTGCCCGCGCCGTTGCGGCCGACGACAGCGACCCGGTCACCGCGCTGGATGCGGGTGGAGAACCCAGCCAGCAGGGGTCGGCCACCGTAGGCCTTGGAAATTCCCTTGGCTTCAAGCACCCGTTTTCCCGACGGCGCGGCGACACTGGCCGCCGTCAGGGTCATGTCCCCGCGCGCCAGGCGCAGGCGCTCGGCCTTTTCGGCGCGCAGGGCGACCAGCCGTCGGCGGCGCCCTTCATTGCGCGCGCGTCGAGCGGTGACCCCGAAACTCATCCAGTTCTGTTCGCGCTCGACGAACTTTTGCAGCCGCCGGTCCTCCTCTGCCTCGGCGGCGGTGATCTTTTCGGCCCAGGCGTCGAATTTGGCGAAACCGTCGTCCATCCGCCGCACCCGCCGGCCCTCCAGCCAGAATGAGGTGTTGGTGACCCGTTCCAGAAACGCCCGGTCGTGGCTGACGATCAGCATGGCGGCGCGGCTGCGGGTCAGGCGCGCCTCCATCGCTTCGATGGCGACGATGTCGAGATGGTTGGTCGGCTCGTCGAGCAGGAGGACGTCGGGCGCCTCGGCGAAGGCGCGCGCCAGGGCGGCGCGGCGGGTCTCGCCGCCGGAGAGACCCACGGTCGAGCGCGCCGGGTCCATCTCGAACGCCATCAACGACGCCTCCGCCTCGTGCGCCGCCGCACCACCGGCGACGGCGAAATCCAGCAGGGTGGCGCCGGTGATCGCCGGCTCCTGGCTCACCAGCACCACCTTCAGGCCCGGACTGAGAAAGCGGTCGCCGGAATCGACGGCGGTGAGGCCGCCGAGGATGCGCAGCAGGGTCGATTTGCCGGCGCCGTTGCGGCCGACGAGGCAAGCGCGCGCCCGCGCCTCCAGCGCCAGATCGACGCCGTCGAACAGCCAGCGCGGGCCATCGGCGAGACGCACGTCGCGCAGGGCGAGAAGGGGCGGCGCCACTGTTTCAGAAATCCAGGATCATGTTGGAGCCGCGACTATCGGGGTTCGTCGGCGGGGTCCAGCGATCCGACGCGTCGACGGCGGGTTCTGGCGGTAGGCCGGCGGTGAATTGGCGGTAAATTGGCGGTCAATTGGCGGTCAATTGGCGGTTTTTTGGCATGTTTTGGCGGTTGAATGGCGGTCCAAAGGCGGTTGCTTGGCGGTGATTGGGTGGCCTTCTGGCGGGTCTCGCCTACAATCAGAAACCTTTAGTGAATTGTAATACCTAGATATTGTGAATATCTCCATTCCGAGGGGCGGCGGTTTTCAACGCTTGCCTCCTGTAACAGCTCGACACGGCGGCGCATCACCCGCCCAATGGGCAAACCAGACGATACATTGCATAATGCAATATGATCGCGCGCAGGTCAAGATTACCTTCGCATGTTATGAGTTCGACATGACCCTCCCCTTCATCGATCTGGCCGCCCAGCAGCGGCGTCTGCGCCCGCAGCTCGACGCGGCGATCGCCGTGGTTCTCGATCACGGCGCCTATGTCATGGGCCCCGAAGTCGCGGCCTTCGAACAGGCCTTGGCGGCGTTCTGCGGCGCCAAACTGGCCCTGAGCTGCGCCAACGGCACCGACGCCCTGGCCCTGCCGCTGATGGCCTGGGACGTGGGCTTAGGCGACGCGGTGTTCTGCCCCAGCTTCAGCTTCACCGCGACCGCCGAGATCATGCCGTGGACCGGCGCCGCGCCGGTGTTTGTGGATATCCGCCCCGACACCTACACCCTCGACCCGGCGGCGCTGGAGAACGCGATCCGGGCAATCAAGGCCGAAGGCAAACTGAGACCGCGCGCCATCATCGCCGTCGACCTGTTCGGCCAGAGCGCCGACTATCCGGCCATCGCCGCCATCGCCCGCGCGCACGATCTCAAATTGATTGCCGACAGCGCGCAGGGTTTCGGCTGCACGCTGAACGGCCGGCACCCGATCCATTGGGCCGACGCCGTGACCACCAGCTTTTTTCCGGCCAAGCCGCTGGGCGCCTATGGCGACGGCGGCGCGGTGCTAACCAACAACGCGGCGCTTTGGGAGCGGATGGATTCCCTGCGCATCCACGGCAAGGCGACGCCCGCCGATCTGGCCGGCCAGACATTCGCGCACGAGGCGAAATACCTTTCCGCCCGCGTCGGCATGAACAGCCGCCTCGACACCTTGCAGGCGGCGATCCTGCTGGTGAAACTATCGGTGTTCGCCAAGGAAATTGCTTTGCGGGGCGCCGTCGCCGACCGCTATGCGCACGGCCTCAAGGGCTGCGTAGCCGTGCCGCCCAAGGTGATCCAAGGCGGCGTTTCGACCTGGGCGCAATACACCATCGAACACTCCAACCGCGACGGCCTGGCCGCGCACCTGAAGACCTTGGGCATTCCGACGGCGGCCTACTATCCCGTGCCGTTGCACCAACAGACCTGCTACGCCGATTATCCCGCGCCGGGCGGTCTGCCGGTGACGGAGGCCGCGGCGGCCCGCGTCCTCAGCCTGCCCATGCACCCCGACCTCGACGAAGAAACGCAGGACCGGATCATCCAGGCGGTGCGGGCGTTCAACGGCTAGGCGGCGTTTTACGTTCGCGGTGTTCGTGGGCTTATAATACCGCGGGCGCGTTCGATATCGCCGCGATTCAAGACCGAACCGCGAATGCCGCCGCCCGCCCCGCCCGACAATAACGGCGCTCTCGATATCTGGATTCGAATATAGGCCTTTTGCCCGTCAGCCGGCGAAACTCACACCGCCGCGACATTTCATCGCAATTACAATATTTAACAATTGGTTTACCGATCGATTGTGGCTTTCGCACGGCTTGTCTCAGTGCTGTCGAATATGCCGCTCATGATGAGTCAATGGGGGACGGGCCAATGACCACTACCGTGAGAACACCGGCCGTGCGCCTGGCGCGGCACGGCCCCAAAAACTCGGACGCTACCGCGGTTCTGATGGCCAGCGCGATCGTAACGATCGTTCTCGTGGCGCTGGCGAGCACGATCGCGACGATCGTTCTTATGTCGACGAACGGCTGAGCGTTGCTCGGGCGCAAGCCTTTTATCGAGCGCATGTCCGCGACGATCAGACGAGCGACGAATTTCTGGAGGAGCGGAGGCGCGAATCTGCACGATGACGATAGAAACGATGCTCCAATCACCGTATTCGTTCCTGAAGGTAACATTGGCGCGATGACGGGGGCTTTTTGCGCCTATCACATCATATCGGTAAAGTTCCGCGATTGCAGGATCGCGGGGACGGTACGACTTGGAGTGAAATCAATCTCAAGGGCGCTATCGACCTCGGCGCGAACGCCGTTCGCTCGCTGTTGCTTGTAAACGGTGCCGCCGCTGCCGGCTTGCTGACGTTCTACGGAAATGTCGGCGCAGCCGCTGGCCGGGTTTCAGGTTCGATAGCAGTCTGCTCCGCTGGGCGTTGATCGCGTTCGGTTTCGGAACCTTTCTTGCCGTTCTGTGCGCAATCTTCGCTTGTTATTCTTAGCTGCGGACTGCGACTACAGAGCCGCCGAAACCTGATGCGGGTACCGAATTGCCGATCGCGGCCGCGACATTTGGGCTCCTTAGCGCCGTGGCCTTCTTCGCTGGATTGACTGCCGCAGGGTGTGGTCTCGGCTAACCCCCGCGAGCCATGTAGAAAACGTGACAGATTCACAATTCTGCCCAACCTGAAAGGCTTACCCCCTCAACCTCCCAACCTCTCCTTCAAATGATCCCCCACCCGCATCGCATTGGCCACGGTAGTCAATGTCGGATTGACCGCCGCGGCCGTCACGAAGAACGACGTGTCGACCACATAGAGGTTATCGAGGTCGTGCGCTTTGCACCACGGATCGAGCACCGAGCTTTTGGGGTCGGCGCCGAAGCGAACGGTGCCGCATTGGTGGGCGGTGCCGTAGAGAGGCAGCAGGGAATCGAGTTGGAAATGATGATGCGAGATCGGGTGGGCGTGGTCGACGAAACCGTCCAGCGAATCCTTTAGCGCGTCCACCAGCCGCTCGTGCCCTTCGAGATTGTTGTGGTCATAGGCCAGCATGATCTGGCCGTCCGGCCGCAGGGTGACACGATTGTCCGCCATCGGCAGGTCCTCGGAAATCACCAGCATGGAGAGCATGCGCGAGGCGACGGCGTCGGCGATGTGGACGGGGATGAGGGCGGGCGGGATCCAGTCGGACACCTGACCTTCCAGCGTCTGGCCGCTCATGTATTCGAGCATCTGGATGTGACCCATCGGGAACTCGAAGCCGCCGCGCGGATCGCGCCAGTAAAAATCGTTCACCGCCAGGGTCTTGGGAAAGCTGATGTCCATCGGCGCGGGGGTCAGCGACACCATGGCCGTCAGGGTGTGGAACATATAGTTGCGCCCGACCTGATCGGAGCCGTTGGCGAGGCCGTTGGGATGGGCGGGTGAGTGCGAGGCGAGCAGAAGCGCCGCGGTATTGGCCGCGCCGGCGGCGACCACGACGATATCGCCGCTGTAAGTCTCCTCGCCGTTCGCGGTCTGGCAGACGACGCTCTGCACCGTCTTGCCCGAGCCATCGGTCTGCAGCCGGATCGCCTTTCGGCCCGGCAGGATGGTGACGTTCGGCGTCGCCAGCAGGGGTTCGATCGCCAGCGTGCGCGCATCGCACTTGGCGCGCAGCAGGCACGGATAGCCGCCGCAGGTCTTGCATTTGATGCACGGCGAAGTGGCCGGATGGGCCTCGTCGAGCTTGACGCCGACGGGCAGGGAGAATGGTTTCCAGCCCTGGACCTCCCAGTGCGCCTTCAACTGGGCGATGCCCGGATCGTGGGTGATCGGTGGATAAAAGTACGGCGGCTCATCGCCGTTTTCGGTGGCGTCGACGCCGCGCTGGCCGTGCACCTGCCACAGCTTTTCGGCCTCGGTATAATATGGGGCCAGATCGGTCAGGCTGATCGGCCAGGCGGGCGAGACGCCGCCGGCGTGCTGGGTCTGCTGGAAATCGCGATTGCGCAGGCGCTGCAGGGCCGCGCCGTAAAAGGTGGTGTTGCCGCCGACCCAATAATAGCTGTTGGGCGTGAAAGGATGGCCGCTCTTGTCGAACCATTGGTCCTTGGTGCGATAGCGATGGTTGATGAAGACCGCCTGCGGGTCCCAGTTTTCCGCCTCGCGCGGCAGGGGATCGCCGCGCTCCAGGATCAGGATGGACTTGCCGGTCGGCGCGAGACGCTGGGCCAGCGTGGCGCCGCCGGCGCCGGAGCCAACGATGACGATGTCGTAGTGCGACGGCATGGGCTTTCCCCTGCTAGAGCAAACCCCGTTCAGACGGAATCGTCTGGAAAGGAGATAATTTGCTCTAGAAGCAAAAGTGTAGAGCCTGATTCAACGTCCGCAACTGTTCCGTGCAAGCGCATCAGGCTCTAGTCCAGATGAAACCGTTTCGATCCCGCCGCCAGGACGGCCTTGACCAACGCCTCGGGCAGGTGGCGCAACAGGAAGGCGGCGACCTTGTTGTGCCAGCCGGGTATAACCACCACCTTGGCACGCTCATTGGCGCGGATGGCCGTTTCGATGACCGGCTCGGCCAGCTGGAAGAACATACGCGGCGAGGCGTCCATCACCGCCTGAGTGCCGTTGGCGAGGGCAAATTCGGTGCGGGTGAAGCCGGGACAAAGGGCGGTGACGCGCACGCCCTTGGCGCGGTATTCGCACGCCAGGGCTTCGGAAAACTTGATCGCCAGGCTCTTGGCCGCCGGATAGAGGGTGTGGCCGGCCATGCCGGGCGAAAAGCCGGCCAGAGAGGCTACGTTGATGATCGCGCCGTCGCCGCGCTCGACCATGCCGGGCAGCACGCCGTGCGCCAGGCCGCAGGCGCTGACCACCAGAGTCATCAGGAAGGATTGCTGCTGCGACCACGGCACGGCGGCGAAGCTTTGCGGAATGGAAAAACCGGCGTTGTTAACCAGCACATCGACCAGCCGGCCGCGCGCGGCGACGGCGTCGAGCACCATCTTCTCGATCTCGTAAACCGCCAGATCGGCGCCGATGGAAAAGGCCTCAATGCCGTGCGCGGCGGTGAGCTCCGCCGCCAGGGCGTCCAGGCGATCCACTCGCCGCGCCACCAGGGCCAGATCATAGCCCCTCGCCGCATAGGCCCGCGCAAAGGCCGCGCCGAGGCCCGCCGAGGCGCCGGTGATCAGGACAAGCTTGCGAGGAATGACGTTCATGATCCGCTTTCGTTCGGGCGCCACGATCGCGCCCGGCGGCCTGTCAGGCCAAGGTTTCGGTTCAGCGGTCGCATCAGGTCAAGCGGGTGAAGCCGTCCGCGCTCCAGTCCTCGCTGCCCACGCCGTGATGAACGATGAAAAGGCCGCCTGGGTCGTATTTCGCCTTCACCGCGCGCAGGCGCGGATAGTGCGGCCCCCAGAACGCCGCCCGCCAGTCGGCGTTGAAGTAGTCACTCTCCGAAACATAGGATCCCGCGCCCGGCGCGACGGCGCGAAGCACCGCCGCGGCCGCGGCGACCTTGGCCGCGTTTCGCCGGGCGTTCCCGAGATCAGGCGGGTAACCGATCAGGTCGAAATAGGCCGGCGGGCCGCCGGTGGCGATAATCGCCAAGGCGAAAGCGTCCAACACCCCCGGATGGGTCGCGGTGTCGCGCGTGGCCGCGAGGGCCGTTTCGGGAGCGCCGGCCAGACCTTTGTTGAAATGCAAGGCCACGCTCATGTGACGGCTGGCGTTGAACAGGGCCTCGCCCAGCCGCGGCCGACCGGCGGGAGCCAACAAGGCTTTGGATAGCCACATCGAGTCATAGCCGTGCAGGAACGCGCCCACCTGTTCCTGATCGTCGGCCCACCAGGCGTGATGCGGCGGCGCGGAGGGTCGCTCATCAAACAGCATGGCTGTCGATCCACGCTTGCGGCGGCCTTGAGCGTCCCACCAACCCCGCGCGGGGCCCCCGCCGCCGCCCTTGATGGCCCAAAACAGGTCCGGGTCCCGGCGCGCGTTGACGGTGCGCAGAACACCGTCGGCGGTCACGATCTCGGCTTGCAACAGACTGGCGGCGGCAAGGCCGTAGCGCTTGGAGAACGATCCAAAGCCGCCACTTTGAATCAGGCCCGCCACGCCGACCGTGGCGCACCCGCCGCCCTGCACATACCGCCCGGCCTGGGTCGTGACCGCATCGTAGGCGTCCATCCACATCGCACCGGCGTCCAGCGTCACCGCCGGCGTCCCCGACCCCAGATCGTCGCCACCAGTCGGGACAAAGGCGTCATGAACGGTGACCGCGCGCAAGGCGCGGGTCCAGATCATCAAGGAGTCGTCGGCGTTGGACGTGCCTTGATAGCTGTGCCCGCCTCCTTTTACCGCCAGGCGCAGGTTATGGATCCGGGCGAAATTGACCGCCGCGACGACATCGGCGGGCGTTTGGGCGGCCACCACATAGGGGCTGCGTCCGGGGGTCCAGGCATCCAGCCAGCCCGACACCTGGGTTCCAAGGGGTTGATCGCCAATGAAATACGGATTGCGCAGGGACTTCAGCAGGCTCGCGCACTCGGCCCCCTTCGCGTCGATCCGACAGGGCGCCAAGAGGGGCGCCGGTTCAAGAAGCCGTCCCGCCACGGCGCGGCCGAGCCCCGCCCACGCCGCCACGTCGGGCCATCTGGCGTCCGATGGTCGGGCCCGTCCAGCGCGGGAAACCGACTTTTCACCCGCGCGACCGGGCGACGTCGCGGCGAGCGAAATCGCGGCGGCGCCACGGAGAAGTTCCCGGCGGCGCATTGACGGCATCAAGGGTTAGCCGCCAAACAGCACGGTGATGGTTTCGGCGACCAGGGCGGGGCGATCCTCGCCTTCGATCTCGATCGTGCACTGGTTTTTCAGCTGCACGCCGCCGGATTTCGGCTCGGCCGCCAGAAGGACCTGACGCAGGCGAACGCGCTTGCCGATCCGCACCATATTGGTGAAGCGCACCTTGTCCGAACCATAGTTGATGCCGCGCGTCACGCCTTTCACCGGCAGCATGCCCGCCGCCAGGTGCGGAATCAGCGACAGGGTCAGAAAGCCGTGCGCGATCGGCCCGCCGATCTCGCGCGTAGCCCGTTCAACGTCGACGTGGATCCATTGATGATCGCCGGTGGCGTCGGCGAACTGATTGACCCGCTCCTGGGTGATTTGCAACCAGTCGGACACGCCGACCTCCTTGCCGACAAACGAAGGCAGATCCGAAAATTCGATGGGCGACATGTCTTGAGTTCCTTGAAGAGTGGCGGGTTGAAGGCGGGCGCGATCGCCCTAGACGATGGTGGCGTTGGCCTTGCCCCAATAGGCGTCGCGGATCAGGCGCTTGTAAAGCTTGCCGGTGGCGTGGCGGGGCAGTTCGGCCATGAAATCGATCCGCCGCGGCGCCTTGACCCCCGAGAGGTGGGCGCGGGCGTAGGCGTTGAGCTCGGCCGCCAGGGCGTTGCCGGCGTCGGCCCAATCCACCGGCTGGATGACCGCGACCACCTGTTCGCCCATCTCCTCATGCGGCGCGCCGACGACGGCGACATCGGCAACCTTCGGATGGCCGATGAGCAGGTTCTCGATTTCCTGCGGATAGATATTCACCCCGCCGGAGATGATCATGAAGCTCTTGCGGTCGGTGAGAAAGAGATAGCCGTCCTCATCCAGCCAGCCCACGTCGCCCAGCGTCGACCAACCGTTCTTGTTACGGCTTTCGGCGGTCTTTTCCGGGGCGTTGTGGTATTCGAATTCACCGCCGCCGGCGAAATATACCCCGCCCTCGACGCGCGGGCCGACCTCATTGCCGTCCTCGTCGCAGATCTTGATCTCGGCGGTCAGGCCGCGCCCGACCGAGCCCTTTTTTCGCAGCCATTCCTCGGAATTGATCACGCAAAAGCCGTTGCCCTCGGTGCCGGCGTAGTACTCGTTGATGATCGGTCCCCACCAGGCGATCATCTGTTCCTTGACCGGCACCGGACAGGGCGCGGCGGCGTGAAACACGCTTTTCAGCGACGACATGTCGTATTTGGCGCGGATTTCCGGGGCCAATTTCAGCATGCGCACAAAATGCGTCGGCACCCACTGCGCGCACGTCACGCGATATTTTTCGATCAACGCCAAAGCCGCTTCCGGGTCGAACTTCTCCATCATCACCACCGTGCCGCCGAGCGACTGCACCGCCATCGACCAGCCCAGCGGCGCGGCGTGATAGAGCGGCGCTGGCGACAGATAGATGGTGTCGAAATCCATGCCGTAGAGAGCCTGGCCAAGCATGGCCAAGGGATTGGGTTCATCCAGCGCGCCCGGCGCGGTCAGGCCGCTGATACGCCTGACGCCCTTGGGCCGGCCCGTCGTCCCCGATGAGTAGAGCATTGAGGATCCGGGGCTCTGATCGGCGATCGGTGTCGCGGGAAAGCCTGCTCGCGCCGTCTCCAAATCGATGAACGGCGCCGTCGCGCCATCGACCATGAACAGAAACACGTCCGCGATTAACGGCGCGACCTCGAGCGCCACCGCTGAAACCCCAGCCGACGCGACCAGCACCTTGGAATCGCTGTCGCGGACAATGTATTCGACCTCGCCGGCGGTCAGCTTCGAGGAAATGCAGGTAAAACGGATGCCGCTGCGCTGAGCGGCCCACAAAAGTTCGTAATAGCGCGGGCTGTTGTCCATGAAGAAGGCTACGCCGTCGCCGGCCTTCACACCCAGCGATCGCAGCAGATGGGCGCTCTGGTTCGAGCGCGCCTCAAGCTCGCCATAAGTGACCGTCGCGCCTGTGGCGGCCATGATGTAGGCAGGCTTGTCGGGCTGGGACTGGGCGTACTGAGACGGATGCATGTCAGACCAACTCAATCCAAACAGGCATGGATTCCTCCCGAAATCTGCTTATCGTGGCCGGTGTTATGACCTGCCCGCGCGGACTTCGTAAAGGGCGCCCAGACGTCAACCCCTGTAATTGGACCGACCTATGACGACTCCGACTTTCGAGACTCTGCTCTACTCCCTGGACGAGGGGATCGCGACCATCACCCTCAATCGACCCGATCGCCTCAACGCCTTCACGGGGCAGATGATGAAGGACCTGATCGCCGCCTTCGATCACACCGACGCCGACGACGCGGTGAAGGCGGTGATCGTCACGGGCGCCGGGCGCGGCTTTTGCGCCGGCGCGGATCTCGCCGCCGGCGGCGCCACCTTCGACTACGACAAGTCAGCAGACCCCGAGCGGGCCGGGGTCGACGCCCGCGTCGGCGGCGTACATCGCGATGGCGGCGGACGGGTGACCTTGCGCATCTTCGACAGCCTCAAGCCGGTCATCGCCGCCGTGAACGGCCCGGCGGTCGGCATCGGCGTCACCATGCAGCTGGCCATGGATATCCGACTCGCCTCGAGCGAGGCGCGATTCGGCTTCGTGTTCGCCCGACGCGGCATTACGCCGGAAGCGGCGTCATCTTGGTTTTTGCCCCGACTGGTTGGCGTCCAGACAGCCCTCGAGTGGTGCTATACCGGCCGCGTGTTCCCGGCTCAGGAAGCCCTGGACAAGGGCCTCGTGCGTTCAATGCACGCTCCGGACGATTTACTTCCGGCGGCGCGGGTTTTGGCGCGCGAAATCATTGACAATACAGCGCCGGTGTCCATCGCCCTCACCCGGCAGTTGATTTGGCGCATGGCCGGCGCCGATCAACCGATGCGAGCTCACCAAGCCGACAGTCGCGCGATCCAGTCGCGCGGGGCGTCTGCCGATGCGCGCGAGGGCGTTACCGCATTCCTTGAAAAACGTACGCCGAACTACCCAAACAAGGTATCGAGTGATCTCCCCGACATTTGGCCACATTGGAAAGCGCACGACTTCAATTGACAATGTTTTACGATTTTGTCCCCAAAAATAAAGATTTATATGAAGGTTTCGCGCTGAATTCGACTTTAACCTGAATAACCCCCCTTGTTTTTGTCACGATTCTTTCATAATAGCCGACAAATGCCGACGAGGGCCTGAACCCAAGCGCGGGTGCGCAAGACAACGAAAGACGATAGAATGGACGACAAGTCAGAGATCATCGAGATGACGGCGGAGATCGTGGCCGCTTACGTCGAAAACAATACTCTTGCCACCGCCGATCTTCCGGCCCTGATTCAAAGCGTTCACCGCGCTCTGGCCGGCATCGCGACGGGCAATGAGACTGTTGAAGCCACGCCGAAAGAACCGGCTGTGCCGATTCGGCGTTCGATTACGCCAGATCACCTCGTGTGCCTGGAAGATGGCCGCAAGTTCAAATCATTGAAGCGCCACCTGCGCACCAAGTATAACATGAGCCCTGAAGACTATCGCGCCAAATGGGGTCTTGCCAAAGACTATCCGATGGTCGCGCCGAATTATGCGAAAGCCCGCTCCGAGTTGGCCAAGCAAATGGGTCTGGGTCAGGGCGGCCGTCAGGCGCCGAAGGCCGCCAAGCGCAAGTGAGTTGAAAGCGCGGCGAAGCGGTCTCCCGGGGGGCATTGTCTCAACGATCAGGGACAGTGTGGGGGGCTTCGCTTCGGCCGCCGCCAGTCCTCTCGAGTCTCAATTCAGGCGCGCGCCCTCGGCGTCGCGCCTGATTCTTTGCACCATCGAAAACAGGCCGTTGGAGCGCTGCTGAGACAGGGCGCCGCTCAGGCCCAGGGTGGCGAACGCCGCCTTGGCGTCGAAGGCTAGAATCTCCTCCGGCGTGCGCGCCGAATAGAGCCGCATCAGGATAGCGATCAGACCGCGCACGATATGGGCGTCGGAATCGCCGCGAAACCGCATCAACCCGTTCTGATCCTTCTGCGTCACCAGCCAGACCTGGCTGGCGCAGCCGCGCACCTTGTTGGCGTCGGTGCGTTCGGCGTCGCTCAGCGTCGCCAGATCCCGTCCCAGATCGATGACATAGCGATAGCGCTCCTCCCAATCGCCAAGCACATCGAATTCCTCGACAAGCTCGGCGAGCGCGCGGTCGATGTCGGGCGCGAGGGGCGCCAAATGGGTCATGGCTGAAGGACCGGAAGGAACGCGTTACGCCGCCTTATCGAGGGACAAGGCCTCATAGCGTCGCAAATGGTGATCGACCGAGCCGAATTCACCCTCGATCATCGTGGCGCGCTTGAAAAAGTGGCCAATGGCCATTTCGTCGGTCATGCCCATGCCGCCGTGCAGTTGAATCGCGTTCTGGCCGACAAACCGGCACGCGCGGCCAATCTGGACCTTGGCGGCGGAAACACCCTTGGCCCGCTCGGCGGCGCTTTCGCCCAGTTTGATGTGCGCCATATAGGTCATGGAAATCGACTGTTCGAGCTGGATGAACATGTCGACCATGCGATGCTGCAGCACCTGGAATGAGGCGATCGGCACGCCGAACTGCTTGCGCTCCTTGGTGTAGGACAGCGTGCCCTCGTGCAGACGGCGCAGGACGCCCAGCGATTCCGCACAGGTCGCGGCGATGGCTTCGTCGACCACCTGCTCTACCAGAGGCAGGGCCGCGCCCTCAGCGCCGATCAGGGCGTCGGCCGGGATTGAGACATTCTCGAAGGTGACCTCGGACGCGCGGCGCCCGTCGACGGTCGGATAGTCGCGGGTGATTAGTCCAGCGGTGGATTTATCGACCACGAACACCGAAACGCCCTGCGCCTCGCGCTGGCCGCCGCCGGTACGGGCGGTAACGATCAGATGACTCGCCCACGGCGCGCCGACCACCACCGATTTCATCCCGTTGAGCACATAACCGGCGCCTTTCCTGGTCGCCGTCGTCTTCAGATCGCTCAGATTGTAGCGGCCCTGCGGTTCGGCGTAGGCGAAGGCGAAAGTCGCCTTGCCCTCGATGATCTTCCCGATCAGGTCCGCCGCGCCGGCTGGCGCGCCATGTTTCAGGAAACCGCCACCGATCACCACGGTGCCCAGATAGGGCTCGACCACCAGCGCCTTGCCGAACTCCTCCATCACCACCATCACTTCGGTGGCGCCGCCGCCCAGACCGCCGTGGTCCTCGGAGAAGGACGCGCCCAATATGCCCAGATCCTCGGCGAACGCCTTCCACACCGCCGGGCGCCAGCCGTCCGCCGAATTGATCGACGCGCGGCGCGTGTCGAAATCATAGTGATCGGCCAGATAGCTGGCGACCGAGTCGCGCAGCATCGATTGTTCGTCGGTGAAGCTGAAATCCATGGGACGGCGTCTTTCTGTCGTTGTGGTCGGGCGGAGAGGGTGAATCGGGCGGCCGCTAGAGGCCCAGCACGACCTTGGCGATGATGTTGCGCTGGATCTCGTTGGAGCCGCCGTAGATCGACGTCTTGCGCACGTTGAAATAGGCGCCGGCGACGCCGTGCGCGTCATCGGGGCCAACCGCCCCCAGGTTGTGCGGGGCATTGCGCAGATAAGGCGCGCCATAATGGCCCGCCGCCTCCAGGGTCAGCTCGGTCAGCCTTTGCTGGATCTCGGTGCCCTTGATCTTCAGGATCGAGGATTCCGGTCCGGGTCCCTTGCCCGCGCTCTCGCCGGCCAGGGTGCGCAGTTCGGTGTATTCCAGCGCCGTCAGGTCGATCTCCAGTTCGGCGACTTTGCGCTTGAAGAACGGGTCGGCCAGCAGGGGGCCGGTGTCGTCGGCCAGTTCGCTGCGCGCCATCTGGCGCAAACGCTCCAGCCCGCGCTTCGAGCGCGCCACGCCGGCTATGCCGGAGCGCTCGTGCAGCAACAACGACTTGGCGCACGTCCAGCCTTGATTTTCATGGTAAATCCGGTTTTCTACCGGCACCTTCACGTTATCGAGGAAGACATCGTTGACCTCGTGGCCGCCTTCCAGGGTGATGATCGGCCGCACGGAAATCCCCGGCGACTTCATGTCGATCAGCAGGAAGCTGATGCCCGCCTGCGGCTTGGCGGTCGGGTCGGTGCGGACAGGAAGAAGCCCCAATCGGCGTGCTGCGCCAGGGTGGTCCAGGTTTTCTGGCCGTTGACCAGATAATATTCCTTGCCGTCATCGGCGGTGAAGCGCTCGGCCTTGCACTTCAGCGAGGCGAGATCGGAGCCGGCGCCGGGCTCGGAATAGCCCTGGCACCACCATTCGATCCCGTCGCGGATCCCCGGCAGGAAGCGCGCCTTCTGCTCCTCGGTGCCGAAGGTGTAGATCACCGGCGCGACCATGGTCACGCCGAACGGCAGGACCGGCAGGGCTTCGGCCTTGGCTAACTCCTCCGACCAGATGTATTTCTGCGTCGGCGTCCAATCGGTGCCGCCCCATTCCTTGGGCCACGCCGGCGCGGACCAGCCTTTTTTGGCCAGGATGCGGTGCCAGGAGAAATAGTCCTCCTTGGTCAGGGCTTCCTCGTTTTGCTGCTTCGCGCGCAGGGCCTTCGGATAGTTTTCCGCGATGAAGGTGTGCACCTCCTTGCGAAACGCGGTGTCGTCGGCCGAAAAATCGAGATCCATGGTGTTTCCTCTTGCAACCCGTGCGCGACTGATCATCGATCATAAGGGGCAGCCCCCCCCGTTGCCAAGAACCGTTGGCCAAGGAAACACCTATAAACACCGGGTGCCGAGAATCAAAAACGGCGCCGGGTCGCCCCGGCGCCGTTGATCGTCCCACCGTGCGCGTCAGTCGGCGTTGGAATGCGACCCGGCGATGGAGGCCGACGCCTCGCCCGCGTTGTGCGCCAGAACCTGACAGGGGCCGCCGCGCTCGGCGATCAAGCCCAGCTTGCCCGTCGCGTCGGCGTGGTTCGCCTGCCGCAGAGCGTCGTAGCGCGCCACGTCGGCACGCTCGAGAATCTCGGCCACGCGGGTACGGCTTTCCGCCTTCACAAGGGCGTCGAACATGGCGGCGTCGCCGGCCCCGAGCGCCTTAGCCGACGCCAGGCCGTCAAAGCGGGCGGCCGCCACATATTGGGAATTGGTCAGGCGTGGCGAACGCGGCCGACGCCGGCAGAGCGACGGCGGCCATAGTGAAAGCGACGATGATGGTGTTGACGGACATGACCCGCTCGTCCTTTGGGGTTGAATGTCGCCGTTCATTCCATATTCATCGCCGAAATTCAAATCAACTATAGTAAATATTGCTTCATTACACGTTATTGATATATATTTCTCTTAATGTAATTCACGTAATATTAAAGATAACCAAGGCGACCGGCGTCGCCGCACCTCAAGGTCGGGCCCGAGGTGCAGCGACGAACCAGTCAGATCTAATGAAACGCGACCTGGATCGATTTGGGATCGGCCGACGCGAGAGCCGCAAGCGCGCTGGAGTGCATTTGTTCGACGCCCTGCGAGATCAGATCGTCGCGGCAGGACCGGTTGTTGCGAACGTCGGCGGGTGAATGGCCTTCGCCGTACGACGCACAGGCGGCCCGGCTGGCGGACTGCATGCGGCTGTAGAGCGTGGCGACGCCCGATTTCGTGGCCAGATTGAGATCGCCGATGTGAACCGTCATTTGCGGAACATCCGCTTCGGGGGCGGCCTCAGCGACAGCCGCGGTCGACAGGACGGCGGCGAAAGCAAGAATGGTTTTACCGATGAACATGACCCGTTCCTCCTTGGGGTTTGAATGAAGCGTTCATCCTGTATTCAGAAACGTAATTCAAATTAATTAGTGTTTATTATGATTTATTAAACGGGATTAATGTGTATTCGATGTCATGAATATTTCTTAATATTGAATTCGAACGTGGTCGGATTTTCTTGCGCCGGGCCTTCGAATTGGGCATGGAAACGCGCATGAACGCCCCTCCCCGCCTCATCGCCACGCCGTGCGTGCAGGTCTGCGTCGTCGATGGCGAAAGCGGACTTTGCCTGGGCTGTTACCGAACCCTGGGCGAGGTCGCCGGATGGTCACGCCTAACCGACGAGGCGCGCGCCCTCGTCATGGCGGAACTGCCGGGCCGCAAAAGCCGCATTGCCCCGGAGAAGCTGGCGATGATGGGCGCGGCCTAGCGGAAAGACTTCAACGCCCGGCGCCGACTTCAGTGGCGACTCTGCCCGCGTTCGAAACCTCCGCTCCCGATCGCGAACCTTCCGAAGAACGCCGATGGTCGGGAAGCGGAAATCAACCCCTAGGGGCTCGGCGCCAGGTTGGCGTGGCGAGCGACCTCTTGCCAACCTGACGGCGTAGAGAGCCAGACGGCCGTGAATCGCAGCGGCAACAGCTTGCCGGCCAGAGGCATCTTGCCAGCCCACTCGACTTTCTCAGCGCCGATCACCACCGCGATGTTGCCGTAGTGGTGGATGTACTCAATGGTGCGTTCGTAAGATTTAAACGAGAGCGTTCCGCCCTTGACCATCGCGAGCACCTGCGGAGCGGTGGCGAATTTGTTCAGCGGATTGGTGACCACAAAGTCCTTGGACCAGAGCCGCTCAAGGGCGACAGGGTCGGTCGCCATGAAGGCCGCGACTTCACGTTGGTTTGCACGTCTCAGCTCCGCGTCCGCCCCATGATTTTCATCTCGATCTTGAGCCGAGGACGAACCCGCGACAATTGCCAAGGCACAAGACAGGCCAGCCCACGACATTTTCATCTTGATATATCCTTGGTTTGATTTGCTTGTGGCGCACCATGCTCTGCACAAGTCGGCGGGACAATCAATAACCACCGGTCGGTTGCACCCGTTCACTTGCGAACCGTCTGAGTGCGCCCGGACAACTGAAGAATGCCGTCAACCAGATGGCTTGGCCCTTCCGCACCCAAAACATCTGCCTTGGGCCGCTCCCGCCCTTTGCTTGGCTCCAACATCCGACCGTTCGCGACGCCGGCGGCCTTCGAGCCTCACCAGGCGCCAAGCGTCCGGATGTACCCCCTAAGCCGCCCGCAGATCGCGGGTGCGGAGCGCCGCCTCGCGCACGGCGTCAAGCGCCCGCTCCACCACCTCCGCACCGGCGCCGGGGACGATGCTGTCCACCGTCAGTGTCCGCCGCCAGACCCGCGCGCCCGGCAGGCCGTGAAACAGGCCCAGCATGTGCCGCGTCATGGCCGGCAAACGGGTCCCGCGCGCCAGCTCCGAGCGAATGTAGGGCAGATACCGCTCCACGGCGTCGAACGGCGAGACGACGTCGGCCGCCGGATCAAACAAAGCCCGATCCGCTTCGCCAAGCCGCGCCGGCTCGTGATAGGCGGCGCGGCCGAGCATGACGCCATCGACGCCGTGGGCCAGATGCTCCCGCGCGGCGGCCACGCTGGGCACCCCGCCGTTGATCACGATCGTCAGATCCGGGCGCTCGCGCTTCAGCCGATAGACCAGATCGTAGTCGAGCGGCGGAATGTCGCGGTTGTCCTTGGGCGAGAGGCCCGACAGCCACGCCTTGCGCGCGTGCACCGCGAACACCCGCACGCCGGCGGCGGCGCAGGCGTCGACCATGGCGAACAGGCTCTCTTCGGGAACCTGATCGTCCACCCCCAGGCGGCACTTGACCGTCGCCGGGATATCGACCGCCGCGATAATCGCCGCCATGCAGTCGGCGACCAGGTCGGGCTCGCGCATCAGGCAGGCACCAAAACGCCCGCTCTGCACGCGGTCGGACGGACAGCCGATGTTGAGATTGATCTCGTCATAGCCGAAATCCTCGCCGATCCGCGCCGCGACCACGAGATCGGCCGGATCCGATCCGCCAAGTTGCAAGGCCACCGGATGCTCACCGCGATCAAAGCCAAGCAGGCGCTCGCGATCGCCATGCAGCACCGCGCCGGTGGTCAGCATCTCAGTGTAGAGCCGCGCGCGCGACGTGAGGACGCGATGGAACGACCGGCAGTGACGATCCGTCCAGTCCATCATCGGGGCGATGGAAAATCGATGAGAAATGTCCGAACTCACTTAATTCGACCCTGTCCAGGATGGTCGCCCGCGCGCGGACGCGCTTCCATACCCCACCGCGCCGCGAGATTCACCATCGCGCGGGTTTGCCGCGACGAAGCCCGGCCCGACCTGTTGAACCGCGCCGACCTGGGCCCTAGTCTGGCCAGCTGATGCGTCCGCTCGCCCGCCTTCTGTTGCTGATGGGTCCCGCCGCGCTGGCGGCGTGTTCGCCGCGCCCGGTCGCCCGCGCGCCGCTCGAACCGGATCGGGGATGGGCGTTCTACGGTTCCGACGAGGGCGGCCAGCGGTTCTCCGCCGCCCGCCAGATCACACCCGACAACGTGAAGAACCTCAAGGTTGCGTGGGTTTTTTCCACCGGTGACCTCGTTTCCAAGGCCGGCGCCGTCAAACGCGCGGCGTTTGAAGACACCCCGATCATGGCCGAGGGGCATCTTTTCGTCACCACGCCGTTCGACGAGGTCATGGCGCTTGATCCGTCGACCGGCAAGGCGATGTGGCGGTTCGACCCCCGGATCGACACTGAGATCCACTATGGCGAGGGGTTCACGGCGCGCGGCGTCGCCTTCTGGCGCGATCCGGCCGCAACGGCGAACGCGCCCTGCGCGGCGCGGATTTATCTGGCCACCAATGACCGGCGTCTGTTTGCGCTGGACGCCGCGACAGGCAAGGTCTGCGCCGGCTTCGGCGTCGGCGGATCGGTGGACGTCGCCGCCGGCGTCGCGCTGAACAGTCCGGCCGAGATGCAGATCACCTCGCCGCCGGTCGTCGCTCGCGGGATCGTGGTCGTTGGTTCCTCCGTCGCCGACAATCAGCGGGTCAAGGCGGCCTCCGGCGCCGTTCGCGCCTTCGACGCGGTCACCGGCAGGCTGCGCTGGAGCTTCGACCCTCTCGCCTCCGCCAATCCACCGATCACCGCCGGCGCCGCCAACGTCTGGGCGCCGATGTCCGCCGACGCCGCCCGCGGCCTGGTCTTCCTGCCCACCACCAGCCCGAGCCCGGATTTCTGGGGCGGCCTGCGCAAGGGCGACGACGGCGACGCCGATTCCGTGGTCGCTCTCGATATCGCGACCGGTCGGAAGGTCTGGGCGTTCAAGACCGTGCATCACGACCTGTGGGACTATGACAATCCGGCCCAGCCGACCCTGGCCATGGTCGCCTGGCGAGGCGTGATTCAGCCGGCGGTGCTGCAAACGACCAAACAAGGACTGCTTTTCACCATCAACCGCGACACGGGACGGCCGGTCATCCCGGTTGAAGAGCGTCCCGTGCCGCAGGACGGCGCGCCGGGCGAGGCGCTCTCGCCGACCCAGCCGTTTCCGATCGCGCCCAAACCTCTGGCGCCCAGCGTGATCGCGCCGGGCGACGCCTTCGGACTCTTCCCCTGGGAAAAGAAGGCGTGCCGGGACAAGATCGCCGCCGCCCGGCACGAGGGCCTGTTCACCCCGCCGTCGACCCGGGGCACGATCCTCTATCCCTTTACCGGCGGCGGCTCGAACTGGGGCGGGCTGGCCTTCGACGAGGCGCGGCAGGTCGCCTATGTGAACACTTCCAGCGCCCTGCATCTGGTGACGCTCATTCCGGCGGCGCGGTTCCAGGCCGCCAAGGCCGCCGAGCCCGACGTGGAAATCTCGCCCCAGACGGGCGCGCCGTTCGCCATGCGGCGGCAGGTCCTGCTCTCAAAAATGGGCCTGCCGTGCAATCGGCCGCCGTGGGGCCTGCTGCACGCCATCGACATGCGTACCGGCAAGCTCATGTGGGAGGTTGCGCTGGGAACGACCCGCGATCTGGCGCCCGGCAGCCAGTTCCTGCTGCCGCATGCCGGCGTGCCCAATTTCGGCGGACCGATAGCGACCGCGTCGGGCCTGATCTTCATCGGCGCGGCGCTGGATAACTATCTGCGCGCGTTCGACGCCGGATCGGGCGCCGAACTATGGCGCGGTCGCCTGCCCGCCGGCGGCCAGGCGACG
>JANXUA010000024.1 GCA_025352085.1 Caulobacteraceae bacterium
GTCGAGATCGGCGGACTGATAGACCGCCGGCAGGGTGGCGAGGATGGCCTTGGTCTGGGCGGGCGTTGGGGCGGCCGCGGCGGTCGGCGCGGTCGCCGCCGCGGGCGGGGTCGGCGCGGCGGTCGACGCCTGATCGTCGGACGCGGGCTTGCCGCAGGCCGTGAGCAGGACGGCGGCGGTCAGAACCGTGAGCGGGGCGTAGAGGCGCATGCGGAGTCTCCCTGATTCCATTCGCGCCACGCTAGAGCAGGATGATTTCAGACGGAACCGCCCGAAGTCTGAATCCTGCTCTAAATGCAAAAGCGTAGAGCCTGATTTAAGCGTTTGGATCGGTTCCGTCTAAACGCATCAGGCTCTAGCCGGTCGCGGGCGCCTTTCCAACTAGTCTCCGTCACCCGGCTTGCCGCGGAGGCTCTTGACCCCGGCGCGGCGGGATTTGGCGTCCAGGCGGCGCGCCTTGGCCGCCTTGGTCGGTTTTGTGGGCTTGCGTTTGACCGGGACCACGGCGGCCTTGGCGATCAGGTCGGCGAGGCGTTGAACGGCGTCGGCGCGGTTGCGCTCCTGGGTGCGATGACGGTTCGCGGTGATGACGATCACCCCGTCCAGGGTCAGGCGTGCACCGGCCAGCTTTTGCAACCGGGTGCTGACATCGTTGGCCAGCGACGGCGAGCCGCGTGCGTCAAAGCGCATCTGCACGGCGCTGGAAACTTTGTTGACGTTCTGGCCGCCGGGGCCCGAGGCGCGGATGAAGCTGAACTCCAGCTCGCCGTCCTCCAGGGCAATCTCGTCGGTGATCGGTATCATCGGCGTTTGCGCATTTCGCGATTGATGGTCTCATCCAGCGATTGCAGGAAGCGCGAGCGGTCGGTGCGGTCGAACGGTTTGGGTCCGCCGCTGATCGCACCGGTCGAGCGGATCTGCTCCATGATCGCCCGTTGAGCGATGGCCGAGCCGATGGAATCGACCGTGAAGGCCCGCCCATTCGGTGCGATCGCCGCCGCGCCGCCGCGCAAGGCCCGCTCGGCCAGGGGGATGTCGTTGGTGATGACCACATCACCGGCCCGCAGGTGCTCGGCGATCCAGTCATCGGCCACGTCGGGGCCCGCTTCGACCACCACGCGAGTGATTTTTGGGTGGGACGGCACGTGGATATAGGCGTTGGCGACGACGTGCGTGAAAAGTCCATAGCGCTGCGCCACGCGATAGACCTCGTCCTTCACCGGACAGGCGTCCGCGTCGATATAGATGTCGATGGCCTTGGCCATGGCGGAATGGCGTCTCACGTGCTTGGATAGCGGCCCGAGCATAAGGGAGCGTGCGCCATGAACCCATCGGATTATTTGGCCGAGGACGCGGTTGGCCTGGCCGAATTGATCGCCACGCGCGAGGTCAGCGCCGCCGAGGCGCTCGAGGCGGCCCTCGCACAGTTGGAGGCCGTCAACCCAAAGATCAACGCCGTTACGCGGGTGATGGCCGATCAGGCGCGGGCGGCGGTGAGGGCCGGTGCGCCGGGAGGCCCGCTGGGCGGAGTTCCCTATCTGATCAAGGATCTGGGCGCGCAGATGGCCGGAACGCCGACCACGCTCGGATCGCGTCTGTTCAAGGACGCCGTCCCCCCGGCCGACAGCGCCATCGTCTCGGCCTATCAGCGCGGCGGCCTGGTGATCTTTGGCAAGACAAACACGCCGGAGCTGGGCCTGGAGCCGGTCACCGAGCCGGCCCTGTTCGGCCCTTCGCGCAATCCCTGGGATCAGGCGCGAACGCCCGGCGGCTCGTCCGGCGGCGCGGCGGCGGCGGTGGCGGGCGGCATTGTACCGGCGGCTCACGCCAGCGACGGTGGCGGCTCGATCCGCATCCCGGCCTCATGCTGCGGCCTGTTCGGCATGAAACCCTCGCGCGGACGGGTGTCGTTCGCCCCCGCCGCCGAGGGCTGGGGCGGGTTCTCCATCCAGCACGCGGTGACCCGCTCGGTGCGCGACAGCGCGGTCCTGCTCGACATGGTGTGCGCGCCCCAGGCGGGCGATCCCTATCGGATCGAAGCGCCGAGAACGCCCTTTGCCACCGACGCCGAGCGCGATCCGGGGCGTTTGCGCATCGGCTTCATGACCGGCGGTCTGGCGATCGAGGTGATCGATCCGCAGTGCGCGCAGGCCGTGCGGGACGCCGCGCGCCTCTGTGAATCGCTTGGACACACGGTCGAAGAAGCGGTCTTGACCGGCGACGTCGCCGCCATGGGCGCCGCAGCCGGGACGATGATCGCCGCCAGCGTCGCGGCGACCCTCGACGCCGAAGCGACCCGGCGCGGCCGGGCCATCGAGGCGAGTGAAATCGAGGACATCACGGCGGCCATGTATCAGCGCGGTCAGGGCGTTTCCGGCTCGGCCTATGTGCAAGCCCTGCAGGCCGCGCACGCCTACGGCCGCACGGTCGCGGGCTTTTTCGAACAGTATGACGTTCTGCTGCTCTCGACCCTGGGATCGCCGCCGATCCCGGTCGGCGCCCTGCGCGGCGATCCGCCGGATCTGGCCGGTTACACCGAGCGCCTGTTCGCCTTCATGCCCAACACCCAGGCCTTCAACGTCACCGGCCAGCCGGCGATGAGCGTGCCTCTGGCCATGAGCGCTGAGGGCCTGCCGATCGGCCTGCAGTTCGTCGGCCGGATGGCCGAGGAGGGGTTGTTGTTTCGCCTGGCCGGACAGCTGGAACGCGCCGCGCCGTGGGTCGGTCGCCGGGCGCCGACTTCGGCCTAGGAAGGGTAGTGCTAAATCTGGAGCCGGAGGTGAGGTCGGGTTATGGCCACCAGCCGGCCAGCGGACTTTGGGAACCTTGGAGATGGGGGGTGAGCCGACCTTTGACACCCGCACACGCCGGCGTGCGATAGTTCGGCGGCACTGGGAGCGATTGCCAAGGAAAGCCGCCTTGCGGCGGCAGTCGCCGAGGTATGTGCGTCGTACGTCTGCAACAATCAGTCGGACTGCGCGGATTCCCAATAGAACGACGCGGGCGCCTACAACGTCCGACAAGGGTCGATTCGCCCTCATGGGTCCGCGCCGACAACGCCTCGACAAGGTCGCCAGGATCAGGCGAAGAGTATCCCATGATCGACAATCTGACCGCCTCCGTCACCGCCATCATGCGCCGGGCCGCCGACGTCGCGATAAGTCCCAGGTACCGGCGCCTCGAAGCCGAGCACGTCAGCGAGATATCCGCAGACGACGTCGTGACCATCGCCGATCACGAAAGCGAGGCCATTCTCGCCGAAGGGCTTTCAGCGCTGCTGCCCGAAGCGGCCGTGGTCGGAGAGGAAGCGGCGCATTCGG
Organism: Caulobacteraceae bacterium; assembly: GCA_025352085.1. Taxonomy (GTDB): domain Bacteria; phylum Pseudomonadota; class Alphaproteobacteria; order Caulobacterales; family Caulobacteraceae; genus Acaudatibacter. Next base: position 3,321 of record JANXUA010000024.1, read on the forward strand.
ATCCCACCCTGATGCGGAATCTGGGTGACGCGCTGTGCTGGATCATCGATCCGCTTGACGGCACGAACAACTTCGCGGCGGGTCGTCCGCCGTTTGGCGTCATCGTGGCGTTGGCCGAGGCGGGCGAGACGATCGCCGGCTGGATCTACGACCCGCTCACCGGCCGCTGCTGCCGCGCCGCTCGCGGCGAAGGCGCGTTCGTCGACGATGAGCGCGTCCGTTCGCTCGGAAGCGGTCAGGCGAAGCCCGTCGTCGCCACGGCGCTCGCCACGGTCGAGCCGGCGATGGCGGCAAGAGCGCGAAACCTGTTCGAGCCGGCCTGCTCCATCGTCGACACCGCGCGCTGCGCCGCCGAACAGTATCCCCGGCTGGCCCTGGGCGTGAACGATATCGCGTTCTTCAATCGCACCTTCGCCTGGGACCATGCCGCCGGCGTGCTTTTCCTCAACGAGGCCGGAGGCAAGGCCGCCCGCTACGACGGCTCGCCCTACCGATCGAACGACGACAAGACCGGCGTGCTCGCCGCGTCGACCCCCGCCTTGTGGGAGTGGATGCGGGAGCTGCTCAAGGCGATGTGAGCGCGTCCGGGTTGACGATGCGGATCGCCGCCCCGTCCCGCCTGTCGGCGCCAACGGCCGAATGCCAGAAAGCGGACTATCTGAATTTCCGCAGAGGGTGGAACCCGGTCATTGCCATCCCGCCGGGAAGCAGACGTCCCCGCGTTCGGTTGGGGATGCAAAGCCCGATCCAATTCAGCCTGCGGCCTGTCGTCAAACAACAAACACTGTCTGCACCGCCTCACGCATGGGGTGTCGATTTCACATGGTGTTGGATGCGTCGTGCTTGCTCTTCGAAAATGGAGGGCCATTCGCCTTCGCGCGGTTGCGTTTCAAAGGCTTTGAGCCCGGGATCTAGCTGTTCCCAGGGATAGGCCTTGCAGGTCCACACGTTTGCCATGGGAATGAGCCAACTGGGGTCATCGAGGCTTGCGGCGCGGACGCCCCGCGCCATACCGGCTACGCGTTGCATTCCGAGCGGTGAGCCGCAATCGCGGCAGAAATAGTGGTGGATTGCATGCCCGCTCTCCGCTTGGACAACGAAGTTCGTTGGCTCAGCTGAAAAGGATATGTCGGGGAGGCGGAACCAAACATTGACGGCGTAAGGTCCGCCTGTGGCGCGTTGGCAGTCACGACAGTGGCATTGAAATACGAAAAGCGGAAGCGAAGTACATTCGTAACGTATTGCACCACACGCGCAGCCACCACCGAAGGGAATAGATACATCCATGGCCGCACCCTCAATTTGGGTTCGTAGGTAGAACGTTTTAGAACGTCGGGACACACGCCATTTGTCTCATCTTGAAAGTGGTGTTTGTCCCACCTTCGGCTAACTCATAGCGATCCGGTCCGACACAACGCCGAATTTCGCCGAATGGGCTCGTCTTCGGTTGCGCAATCACAGCTGACAAGTGGGGTAACACTGCCAGAAAGCGGGCCTTGTGAATGTCCGAGATGAAAGCGGCCGTTCGCCCCGCCTCGCGTAAGCGGACGGCGCGAATGGTCGGTTCAGAGTGGGAAGCGGAAGCCAACGTGTCACCGATCGCGAAGGCGATTCGTGAAAGCGTCAGCCGCGATTTGCTCGCCGGCTGAACCCCTGCCATATTCGGGCGGCGGGGAACGCCATGTATAAGGTCGAGCTTACTCAGTCGTACTTTCCGGCCCAGGACGACGGCAGAGTCCTGCCGACAACGGTTGGCGGCGTGCTTCGCGAACAGGCCTTGAAGACGCCGGACGCCGTGGCCCTTGTCGAAGCCGACATGGCCGGGGAGCTTGGCCGGCGCTGGACCTATGCCGAACTGCTCCAAGATTCCGAACGCCTCGCCAGAGCCCTTCTCTCCCGCTACCAGCCTGGAGACCGCATTGCTATCTGGGCGCCGAATATTCCCGAATGGGTGCTCCTGGAGTTCGCGGCGGGATTGGCTGGTCTCGTCCTGGTCACCGCCAATCCGGCCTATCGGCCCCGCGAATTGAAATATGTGCTGGAGCAATCGCGGTCGGTCGGTCTCTTCCTGCTGAAAGAATTTCGCGGCAATCCGATGCGCGAAATCGCCGCCGAAGTTGCGGCGGAACTGCCTTGCCTGCGTGGAGTCGTCGACCTCGAAGACCATGCCGCCCTTTTTGCCGGCGAGACCGACGCCACGCCCCTGCCGGTGGTGGACCCCATGGATCCGGTTCAGATTCAGTACACCTCCGGCACCACGGGCTTTCCAAAGGGTGTGGTGCTGCACCACCTTGGCATCACCAACAATGCCCGGTTCGGCGCCCTGCGCCGGGGCGCGCGCCCCGGCGACACCACGCTCAACTACATGCCGATGTTCCATACCGGAGGGTGCGGCATCGCCACTCTGGGATCGATCCAGAACGGCGGCCGCATGATCCTGGCCAAGTTGTTCGACCCCCCGAAGATGCTCTCGATCATGGAAGCCCAGCGGGTGACCAACATAGCGGGGGTGCCGACCATGCTCGTGGCGCTGCTCGAGGCCCAGACTGGGGCCCAGCGCGATCTGTCGTCGGTGCGCACAGCCGGCGCCGGAGGGTCTATGGTGCCGCCAGAACTGATCCGCCGCATCCGAGAGGTGTTCGGCTGCGATTTCGGCACCGTCTACGGCCAGACCGAGACCTCCCCCCTGCTGACACAGACCCGTGCCGACGACTCTATCGAAGACCTCTACGAGACTGTGGGCCAGGCCAAGCCGCACACCGAAGTCTCCATCCGCAATGCGGCGAACAACACTGTCCTGCCGATCGGCGAGATCGGCGAAATCTGCGCGCGCGGCTATGCCTTGATGTTGGGGTACAACGACGACCCGAGGGCCACCGCCGAGACTATCGACACGGAAGGATGGCTTCACACAGGTGACCTCGGAACCATGGATTCCCGCGGTTACGTGAAGGTCACC
>JANXUA010000040.1 GCA_025352085.1 Caulobacteraceae bacterium
GGAAAGGGCCCCGTCGAGCTGGCGCCCGCCATGGTTGGAGACCACGATGCCGTCGGCGCCGCTGTCGGCTGCGAGGCGGGCGTCGGCGGGATCGAGCACGCCCTTTATGATGAAGGCGCCGTTCCATTCGGCCCGGATCCATTCGAGATCCTTCCAGGTGACGCTCGGGTCGAAGTTGGCGCCGAGCCAGGCCATGAAGTCTTCGATGCCGCTGGACTTGCCCAAAATCCCGGCTAGATTTCCGAGCTTGTGGGGCCGCCCCATCACGCCGACGTCCCACCCCCAACGCGAATGGGTCGCCGCCTGCAGACCGCGCTGAAGCGTCCCGGCGAAGTTCGCCGCACCGCTTAGCCCGGAGTGAAAATCACGATAGCGCGCGCCGGGCGTCGGCAGATCGACGGTGAACACCAGCGTCGTGCAGCCGACCGCCTTGGCGCGTTGAAGCACGTCGCGCATGAAGGCGTGGTCGCGCACCATGTAAAGCTGGAACCAGAACGGCGCCGAGGTCGCGGCGGCGACCTCTTCGATAGGGCACACCGAAACGGTGGAGAGGGTAAAGGGAACCCCGGCGGCTTTGGCCGCGCGCGCCGCCTGGGTTTCTCCGCGTCGCGCGTTCATGCCGGCCAGACCGATGGGCGCCAGGGCTACGGGCATGCTCATCGTCTCGCCGAACAATGTGGTGGTCAGATCGATCGCCGAGACGTCGCGAAGCACCCGCTGGCGCAGGGCCAGGGTCTCCAGGTCGGTGCGATTGGCGCGCAGTGTCATTTCGGCGAAGGAACCGCCGTCGATGTATTCGAACAGAAAGGCCGGCAGGCGCCGCCGGGCCAGCTCGCGATAATCCGGGACCGACACCGCCTTCATGCGCGGCTCAGATGGCGCCTTGAGCGAAGCGACGCGCGTGCTCGACCGGCGTCACCCACGTTGCGGCGTGATCGGTGTACACTTCGACGGTCGGCGCCAGGCCCGACCAGTCATCGAGCGTGCCGGCCTTGACGATGACCATGCCCGGCATGGCGCCGACCTTCGAAAGGATCGGCGAGCCGCAGTCGCCGCAAAAGTGCCGCCACACCGCCTGGCCGCTGTCGCCCTTGTCCTGATAGACCTTGGTTTCGCCGCTTTGGACGTACTCGGCCTCGGCGACCATGATGTTGGCGGAGAAGACCCCGCCGCTCTGGCGCCGGCAGTGGGTGCAGTGGCAGACCGCCATCATCACCGGCTCGCTTTTGAGCGTGTAGCTGATTGCGCCGCATAGGCAGCGTCCGGTTCGTTGGGTCATGGCGTTTCGGCGTCCTTGGCGTGGGATCTGAGCCTAACATGTGTAGCGAAGGGTGAGCGGCGGTCTATCCCCCACGCACCTCGCGGAAGGGGATATCGCGATCGATCTCCGGCTCCTTGGGCAGGCCCAGCACGCGTTCGCCGATGATGTTGCGCTGGATCTGGTCGGTGCCCCCACCGATCGAGGTGAAATAGGCGTTGAGGGCGAGGAAATTGGCGTCCTCCGCGCGGGGATGATCGGGGCCTTCCATCAGGCTGCCGGCGCCGAGGATCGCGGTGCGCACGCGCGCCTCCTCGTGCAGTATCCGCGACATGGCCAGCTTGCCCAGGCTCATGATCGGCGAGGACGTGCCCTGCGCCAGATCGGCCTTGGCGCGGGCGGTGTTGAGGGCATTGAGCTCTCTATAGCCGATCGCCCGGGCGATATCCTGGCGCATTACCGGGTCGGAAAGGGCGCCGGCTTCGCGCGCCAGGGCGATCAGCACTTCCTCACCCTTGGTCTCGGCCACGCCGCTGCGCGGCCCACGCGCCGCCTCGCCCATAACCGACCGTTCATAGGCCAGGGCGGTCTGCAGCACTCGCCAGCCTTCGCCCATTTCCCCCAGCAGGTTTTCCGCCGGGACAATGGCGTCGGTGATGAAGACTTCGTTGAAGTGACTCTCGTTGGTGATCTGGCGCAGGGGGAGAACCTCGACGCCCGGCTGTTTCATCGGCAGGAAGAAGAAGCTGATGCCCCGATGTTTGGGAACGTCCCAGTCGGTGCGGGCGATCAGCATGCCGTAATCGGCGGTGGCGGCCGAGGAGGTCCACACCTTCTGACCGTTGACAACGAAATGATTGTCGATCCGATCGGCGCGGGTGCGCACCCCGGCCAGGTCCGATCCGGCCCCCGGCTCGCTGTAGAGCAGGCACATCCCGACTTCGCCGCGCAGCAGGGGTGCGATCAATCTGGCCTTCAGCGCCTCGGTTCCGCGCGCGAGCAGGGTGTTGGCCCACAGATTTGTGCGATCCTGGCCGCTGCCGGGCGCCCGGACGCGGGCGAATTCCATTTCAACGATGCGGGCCTGATGATCGTCGAGCCCGCGCCCGAGCCACTGCCTCGGCCAACGCGGCGCGGCCCATCCGGCCTCGACCACCTTGGCCATCCAGGCGCTTTTGCGCGGGGCCATGCTGTCGGCGCCCGTCTCGCGCGCCGCGGGCTTCCAGTGGGCGGCGAGCCAGGCGCCCACCTCTTCGCGGAGTTCTTCGTCGGTCATCATCAGCCTCCCAACGCCTGCAGATAGCGTTCGCGATGCGCGCTTGGGCTCCCGAATAGTTGCGCGTCGGCGCGGGCGCGGCGCAGATAAAGATGCGCCGGATGGATCCAGGTGAAGGCGACGCCGCCGTGCATCTGGATGCTGGTCGCCGTCACGGTGGTGAAGGCGTCGGCGCAGGCGAACGCGGCCAGACTGATCGCGGCGGGGGCGTCGGAGGCGTTTTGCGCTAGCCTGTCGGCAGCGTGCCGCGCCGCCGAGGTCGCCGACTCCGATTCCAGCAGCAGGTCGGCCGCCATGTGCTTGATCGCTTGAAAACTGCCGATGGCGCGGCCGAACTGGATGCGCGAACGGGCGTAGTCGACGGTGAAACTCAGGCAGCGCCGCGCGCCGCCCGCCTGTTCGCCGGCTAGAGCAACCAGCGCCAGGTCGAGCGCACGCTGAACCGCGTCCCAAACAGGAACCTTGGCGTCGAGACGCCGGGCCTCGGCCTGATTGAACTCGATACGTGCCAGTCGCAGTGTGTGATCAAAGGTCGGCATGGCCTTGATATCGACGCCGGGCGCCCCCGGTTCGATCTCGAATACCCCCAGGCCATCGGGACCATTGGCCACGACCAGAATGACGTCCGCGTTCTGGCCGTGCAGAACAAAACCGCCAACGCTGTCCAGACGCCACGTTTCGCCCGACTTCGCCGCGCGCACGTCCACCGCATCGGCTGTCCACAGCCCGTGATCGCCGGTCATGGCGACGGTGGCGATGGTTGTCCCGGCCGCAATGCCCGGCAGAAGGCGCGACCGCGCCGCGTCATCGCCAAGTGCTCGCAGGAGTTCGGCGGCCAGCACGCCGCTGGCGAGTAGCGGGCCGCATAGGAGGGCGCCGCCGGCGCTTTCCATGACCATTTCCAGCTCGACCGGCCCGGCGCCTGATCCGCCGTAATCTTCGTCGATGATCAGACCGACGACGCCCATCTCCGCCAATCGTCGCCAAAGATTGGTGTCATAGCCACTGGGCGTCTCCATCACGCGACGGACATCGGCCTCAGCGCCGTGATCGGCCAGCAATCGATCCAGGGAGTGGCGCAAGGCGGCGCTCTCTTCGCTCGACAGTGTCGCCACGTGTTGTCTCCGCCCCATGATCGCCGCCGCCCGGCATGAACCCTCGGCCCGCGGATGCGTATTAACGGTGCGCGCGCGCCGCTTGCAACCTCGCCGCAGCGGATCATAGTGAGCTTAAATCGGCGGGAGGTGGAAACTAAACTCATGCCTATGAAACGATTGGGTTTGGCGGGCGTAGCCGGATTGCTGGCGGTCGCGGCGCCCCTCGGCGGCGCCCTCGCGTCCGGAGGCGGCGGTGGCGGCGGTGGTGGCGGCGGCTCGATGCCGAGTATGACGACGCCCGAATACGATCCGGCGGTGGAATATCAGAACGGCATGGCCGCCTATCAGGCCGGCAAGTTCAAGGACGCGGCCCGGAATTTCAGCCATGTCACCGAGGCCGCGCCCGGTGAGGCGCACGGATGGCACATGCTGGGGATGGCCAAGGTCGGCGCGGGCGACGTGAAGGGCGGCTCGAAGGCATTTGAGCGGGCGTTGAAAATCGAACCAGGATCGATCGACACCGCGCGCGAATACGCGCTCACCCTGGTCACGCTCAAGCTGACTGACAGGGCGAACGCGGAGTTGGCCAAACTTAAGGCGCGGGCCACGACCTGTGCGGACACCTGTGCTGACGCCGCCGCGCTGAAAGCGGCCGTCACGGCGGTGGAGCAGGCGTCCACGCCCGCCGGCGCGCCGGCGGCGGCTCTAACTACCCCCGGCGGCCTGATCTTTGCCCCTGACGGTGATGCGGCTTATGTCCGCGCGGTCAGCCTGATCAATGAGCGGCGCTACGCCGAGGCCCTGGTCGCCCTCGACAAGGCCGAAGCGGCATTTGGGGCTCACCCCGACGTCCTCACCTATCAGGGCTACGTCTGGCGCAAACTGGGCCACTTGGATCAGGCGGAAGCGCATTATCGCGCGGCCCTGGCCATCGCCCCGACCCATCGCGGCGCGACGGAATATTATGGCGAACTGAAAGTGATCGAAGGCGATCTGCCCGGCGCGAAGGTCATGCTCGCGCGCCTGGACGCCCAGTGTGCGTTCGGCTGTGTCGAGGCGGAGGAGTTGCGACGTTGGATCGACCACAACGGCGATCCGGGCTCCTGAACGTCGGCGGGGCGGCGGCGCTCGCCGCTACGGCCGTTTTGACAATAGCCGCCGCGCCGGGAGAGCCCCCGCCGCTGCACGCCATGCGCTGGCTCGCGCCGGGCGTCGACGTCGCGCGGATATTGACGCACACGCCGGTGGAATGCCTGACCCGTTCGCGTAACACCGAAGACACTTATCGGGTCGAGATCGGCCGCGCGGCGTTTCGCACGCCCCTCCTTTTGGGCGGTCAGGCGGCGCGGGCCGGGATCGCCTGCGCGACCTGCCACCGCAATGGTCGAACCAATCCTGATTTTGATTTCCCGGGCGTCTCCGGTGCGCCTGGCACGGCGGACGTCACCTCATCCCTGTTCAGCGCCCATCGCGGCGACGATATCGACGATCCGAGGCCCATTCCCGACCTCGGCGGCCCAAAAGATCGATTGAAGATATCCCAGGCGGAGGGCTCGCCGGCGCTCAAGATCTTCATCCGTGGTCTGGTCATCGAGGAATTCGACGGTCCCCCAATCGCGCCTGCCGTCCTCGACGACTTGGTCGCTTATGTCCGGGCGCTCAATCCCAAGGCCTGCGGGCCGACCGCGACGACGCCGATGCGCGCGTCAGGCGCCGCCGAGGACGTGCGCCGAGCGGTGCGCGCCGCCCAGGCCGCCCTGACGCGCGGCGATGCACCGACCGCTGCAGTCATGGTCGAATCAGCACGGTCCCAACTAGGCGATATCGCCGAGCGCTACGCCGGCGCGGACGTGGCGGCGACGCGGAGTCAGCTTGGCCAGGCCGGTCTGGACCTCGCCGCGGCGTTGGAGAGCATGCGGCGCCCCGGTCCAACCAACGCGCGCGAGCGCCTCGCGATTTTTCTGGCGCGGTCAGATGGGTGGATGTCGGCGATCACGCGCGACGAAGCGCGATCGCTTTATGATCCGGGCGTGCTGACGGCGCGACTGGCCATGGATTCCGTGACCCCGCGCCACTAACCTACATCGGGTGCGTGGCGCGCCAGGCCTTAACCGCCGCCAGGGTTCTGGCGACGTGCTCGTCCGGCTTGAGGTCGGAATAGCTCAAAATCACCTTGCCGCCGGGCGCGATCACATAGGAGGTGCGATCCGAATGGCCGGGCCAGATGGCGATGGTCGAGTCATAGCTCTTGGCGATCTTGGCCTTGGGGTCGGCGGCGACGGCGAATTTCGAGCGACATTCGCTGACCGAAAACTCGGTCAGGCGATCAATATTGCCGGCCGTGACTCCGATCAGTGTCGCGCCCAATTTCGTGTAGTCGGCCGAGGCGTCGGCGAATTCGTGCGCCTCGATGGTGCAGCCCGAGGTGAAGGCGGCGGGGAAAAAGTACAGGACCACCGGCCCCTTCTTCAGAGCGTCCGACAACTTGAAGGGAAATTGCTTGCCCGCCTGCGAGGCCTGGGCGGAAAAATCGGGCGCGGCGGCGCCGACTTTCAGAGCGGCGGAGGCGGGCGGGGCGGCGAGGAGCAGGGCGGCGGCGAGAAGGATACGGCGGCTCATTTGGGAAGCTCCAATCGATGATGCGCCCGACTATGCGCCCTTCCAGGCTTTCGACGCCAGTACGATTGCAGTAACCCTTCGAATCAATCGGATTCGCCGAACGAAACCCTAGGGACACGCCGCCGTATGAGCCTCGTATTTCTCTTTCCCGGTCAGGGCAGTCAGGCCGTCGGCATGGGCGCGGAGCTCGCCGAGGCTTTCGCCGAAGCCCGCGCGGTGTTCGAGGAGGTCGACGACGCTTTGGGCCAAAAGCTGTTTCGCCTGATGCGCGAGGGGCCGATTGAGGAACTTACCCTGACCGAAAACACCCAACCGGCCCTGATGGCGGTCAGTCTGGCGGTGATGCGCGTACTGGATGGGCAGTTCGGCGTGCGGATCGAGCGCGCCGCTTTTGTGGCCGGCCATTCGCTCGGCGAATACTCCGCCCTGGCGGCGGCGGGCGCGATCAGCGTGGCCGACACGGCGCGCCTCTTAAAACTGCGCGGCCAGGCCATGCAGCGCGCCGTTCCGGTGGGTGAGGGGGCGATGGCTTCGCTGATCGGTCCCAAGAGCGATGTCGCCCTAGCCGAAGCCGCCGCGCTGGAAGGCTCGAAAGCAGGTGTGTGCGTGGTCGCCAATGACAACAACGCCGGCAATGTGGTCATCTCCGGCGCCAAGGCGGCGGTCGATCTGGCGATCGAGGCGGCCAAGGCCCTGGGCGCGCGGGCCATATTGCTGAACGTGTCGGCGCCGTTTCACTGCCCGCTGATGGCGCCGGCCGCCGACGAGATGGCGCGGGCCCTGGCCGAAACGGCGTTGCAGGCTCCCAAGGCGCCCCTCGTCGCCAACGTCACCGCCCGCCCGACGCTCGATCCCGAAGCCATCCGCCGCCTGCTGGTCGAGCAGATGACCGGGCGCGTGCGTTGGCGCGAGAGCATGGAATGGCTGGCCGGAGAGGGTGGCGTCACCCAATTCGCCGAGGCCGGCGCCGGCAAGGTGTTGACCGGCATCGCCAAGCGAGTCGCGCCTGATGCCATGTGCGCGGCGCTCAATACGCCGGCGGACCTCGAAGCCTTCGCCCAATCGCTCTGATGTCTTAGGGGTTTACGTCTGATGTTCGATCTTACCGGCAAGACCGCCCTCGTCACCGGCGCCAGCGGCGGCATCGGCGGCGCCATCGCCCGCGCTCTGCACGGCCAGGGCGCGCACGTCGTGCTTTCCGGCACGCGGCAGGCGGCGCTGGATGAACTGGCTGGCGAGCTTGGCGACCGCACGTCGTGCGTCGCCTGCGACCTTTCCGATCCGGCGGCTGTCGACGGCCTGATCGGCGCTGCCGAGGCCGCCGCCGGAGCCGGGCTCGACATCCTCGTCGCCAACGCCGGCATCACCCGCGACGGCCTGTTGCTGCGCATGAAGGACGAGGATTGGGCCGCCGTCCTACAGGTCAATCTGGAAAGCTATTTTCGCCTGTCGCGCGCCGCCTTGCGAGGCATGATGAAGCGCCGCGCCGGTCGGATCATTGGGATCACTTCGGTGGTCGGCGTCACCGGCAACCCCGGCCAGACCAACTATGCGGCTTCCAAGGCCGGCATGATCGGCTTTTCCAAGGCCCTGGCGCAGGAAGTCGCCAGCCGGAACATTAGCGTCAACTGCGTCGCGCCCGGCTTCATCGAAAGCCCGATGACCGACGCGCTCAACGAGGCGCAAAAGGCACAGATCCTCGGCACGATCCCGCTGGCCAGATTGGGCGTCGGCGCCGACGTCGCGGCGGCGTGCGTCTATCTCGCCAGCGACGCGGGAGCCTATGTCACCGGACAGACCCTGCACGTCAACGGCGGCATGGCGATGATCTAGGCCGCCGCCGGCGCCTCGACCGGCGTTGCCACCCGTAACCGCTTGGCCAGGGCGAATTTCAGCACCACGAACACCAGCCCGGCCGCACCGGCGAATCCAGCGTGCATCAGCCAGAAAGTGGTGGTGGGCATAAGGGTAAACCAGCCGCCGATCCAACCGACCAGGGCGTTGGCGAGAAAGAACGCCATGGAATACATACCGACAACCGTGGCGCTGATCTGTTTGGGCGCCAACCTTGCAAATAAGGCCAGGGAAACGGGCAGGGCGTGGGCGAAACCGATCGAATTGAGGACGTGAAAGGCGACCGGCCAGAACATGCCGATCTTGCCGCCTGGAGCCTGCGTCGCGGCCGCCATGAACAGGCACAGCATGCCGGCGATGGCGAACACCGATCCGATGATCATCTTCATAATCTCATCCGGCTCACGCCAGCGTTTGGCGTACCAACGGTAGAAGAGCAGGACGCCAGCGAGGAAGCTCACCGAAACAATGGCGTCCAGGGTGATCAGCCATGTCGTGGGCAGCTTGGTTCCGAAAAAGTTGAGGTCAAAGGATTTATCGCCCCACAACAGGTAGGCGTTGAAAATCTCCTGATTGGGCAGGAGCGAAATGGCCAGCGTCGGGATCAGCAGGATGACGATGCCAAGCGCGATCCAGTCGTCGCGCGTCATCTTGTCTTGGGGCGTTTCAACGGCCCTCGTACGGACAATAGGACGTTCCGACGGCAGATAGCGCCGCCCCGATAGATAGACGGCGATGGCGATGAGCATGCCCACGCCTGCTGCGCCGAAACCCCAGTGCCAGCCAACTTTTTCTCCCAAAGTGCCCGTCACCAGCGGCGAGAGGATCACCGCGGCGTTGATCGCGAGATAATAGATCTGAAAGGCGTCGGCCCGGCGCAGGTCGCCTTCCTCGTATAGGCCGCCGATCTGGCTGGCGAGATTGCCCTTGAACAGACCCGAGCCGATGATCAGGGCGAGCAGGGCGAACAGAAAACTGGCCTCAAACGCCATCATGAAATGGCCCAGAGCCATCAAGAGGGCGCCCGCGAGCACGGCGCGACGCTTGCCGATCAGCTTGTCGGCGATCAGGCCTCCGAAGGTCGGCGTGAAATAGACAAGGGCCGCATAGGTCCCGAAGATCGTGGAGGCGAGCGCCGGCCCTTCCAGGTTGCCGAACAGACGCCTGAAGCTTGAGAAGAAAGCGATGTGCTCGATATGTCCCGGCAGCAGCAGATATTTGGCCATGTACAGCACAAGCAGGGACTGCATGCCGTAGTAGGAAAACCGCTCCCACGCCTCGGTGAAGGCGAGATAGCCCAGGCCCTTGGGATGGCCGAGAAAGGCGCGGTCCTGGGCGGGGGCGGTGGCGATCTGGGAATCGGTCATGCGGTGGCGAATCCTCTGGCTCAATCCCGCCATAGCGCGCATCTTGGGGGGACGGCAAACCGATTGCGCCGCCGCTAGTGTCTCGCAAAGGTCCGTGCTAATCGGGATTCCCGACATTCATCTGACCGACGCCCCGGTCGCCGCGCGCGATCTTTGGGCGTCAATCTTTTCTGAGAGGATCCAGCCTTCATGTCCGACATTCTTGAGCGCGTGCGGAAGATCGTCATCGAGCACCTGGACGCCGATCCGGCCAAGGTGACCGAAAAAGCCAGCTTCATCGACGACCTGGGCGCCGACAGCCTGGACAACGTCGAACTGGTCATGGCCTTCGAAGAGGAATTCGACATCGAAATTCCCGACGACGCCGCCGAACATATCCAGACCGTGGGCGACGCGGTGAAGTTCATCGGCGGCAAGGTCGGCGCCTGATCGCGCCGCCACGCCGGTTCTGATCCATGCGCCGCGTCGTCGTCACGGGCCTGGGCATGGTCAGCCCCCTCGGGTGGGGGGTTGAACCGAGCTGGAAGGCCATTCTCGCCGGAGAATCCGGCGCGGGGCGGATCACCGCCTTTGATCCGACCGACTATGCCTGTCAGGTGGCCTGCGAAGTGCCGCGCGTCGATGGCCGCGGCGGCGGAAGCGTCGATTTCCCCCACGCATTTGATCCCGATCAGGTGATGAGTCTGAAGGATCAGCGGCGGGTCGATGATTTCATCCTCTATGCGGTGGCCGCCGCCGACGAGGCGGTGCGCGACTCCGGCTGGGCGCCGACCGACGAAGAAGGGCGCTGCCGCACGGGGGTAAATATCGGCTCGGGCATTGGCGGGCTTTCCACAATCGCCGACACGGCCGTGGAACTGCACGAAAAAGGCCCACGCCGGGTCAGCCCGTTCTTCATTCCTTCGGCTCTGATCAACTTGGCCTCGGGCCAGGTATCGATCAAGCACGGCTTCAAGGGTCCCAACCATTCGGTCGTCACCGCCTGCGCGACGGGCGCCCACGCGGTGGGCGACGCCATGCGCTTCATCCAGCACGGCGACGCCGACGTGATGGTCGCCGGCGGCGCCGAGGCGGCGGTGTGCAAGATCGGCATAGCCGGCTTCATCGCCTGCCGGGCCATGTCGACCCATTTCAACGACGCGCCGAGCCGCGCCTCGCGCCCCTACGACAAGGACCGCGACGGCTTTGTGATGGGCGAGGGCGCCGGGGTGTTGGTGCTCGAAGAACTTGAACACGCCAAGGCGCGCGGCGCCAAGATCTACGCCGAGGTAATCGGCTATGGTCTGGCGGGCGACGCGCACCACATCACCGCGCCGGCCGACGACGGCGACGGCGGCTTCCGCGCGATGCAGGCGGCGATCCGTCAGGCGGGCATCGGGCCGGCCGACATCGACTATATTAACGCTCACGGCACCTCGACGCCGCTGGGCGACGAGATCGAACTGGGCGCGGTCGAGCGCTTATTTGGCAATGCCGCGGCCAAGACCACCATGTCGTCGACCAAGTCGTCGACGGGGCATCTTCTGGGCGCGGCCGGCGCCGTTGAAGCGATCTTTTCCATCCTCGCCCTGCGCGACCAGATCGCCCCACCGACGATCAATCTCGACAATCCATCGGTCGAGTCACCGATCGATCTCGTGCCCCACGTCGCCAAACCCATGACCATCAATGTCGCCCTATCGAACAGCTTCGGCTTTGGCGGCACCAACGCCTCGGTCGTGTTCAAGCGCGCGCCGTGACACGGCGACCTCGTCGGCGCCGCCGGCTTGCGAAAAAGGCAGCTGGACGGGGACGCCGGATCGTTCTCGTGATTTCGGTCGCGCTGATCGGCGTTCTGGCCGTCGCCGCCGGTTGGATGTTAGAGGGGCCCGGTCCGAAGGCCCGCAACGGCGCCTCAACGGAAGTCATCCTGCCGCAAAAGGCCGGGGTCGCGAAGATCGCCGGCGCGCTCGGCCGGGCGGGGGTCATCCGATCTCCCGCGATCTTCGTCATCGCCGCGGAGTTCACCGGCGCGGCGCCCCATCTCAAGGCCGGCGACTATGTGATCCGATCCGGCGCGTCGGTAGCCCAGATCATCCGGGTGATCCGATCCGGCGCCGTCGCCCGCCGCTTCGTCACTATTCCCGAGGGCCTCAGCTCTCAGGCCGTGGCCGACATTCTCGCCAGCAGGGACGATTTGACAGGTCCAGTCGACGCCGCCCCGGAAGGCTCGATCCTGCCGGAAACCTATGAGGTTCGACGCGGCGAAACCCGTGTGGCGGTGACCCGGCGGATGCAGGTGGCGCAGGCCGATCTGCTGGCCGATCTTTGGACCCGCCGCGCCGAGAATTTGCCGTTCAAGACGCCCGACGAGGCCGTCACCCTCGCCTCGATCGTCGAAAAGGAAACCGCCAAGGCCGACGAGCGCCCGCGCATCGCCGCCGTTTTCATCAATCGCCTGGACAAGGGTATGCGTCTGGAGACCGATCCGACGGTGATCTACGGCCTGAGCGGCGGCCTCCCCTTGGGCCACAGCCTGCGGGTTTCGGAACTGGCCAAACGCACACCCTACAACACATATCAGGTCGCCGGCCTGCCGCCGACGCCGATCGGCAATCCGGGCAAGGCGTCCCTGGTCGCCGCGCTCAATCCGGACAAGACGAACGACCTCTATTTCGTCGCCGACGGCACGGGCGGCCACGTCTTCGCCTCGACCCTGGAGGAGCACGCCAGGAACGTCGCCCACTGGCGAACGATCGAGCACCAGGGCGGGGCGATGGCGCCCGGGGCGGGGATCGCGGATACGTTCTCCGGCGGCGTGGACGCGAACAAGGTTCGGGCGCCGCAGTAGGGGCGGTGTGGGTTCTGATCGAAGGTCGGAACGTCTACTTTTGGGATGATCCTGGTGGGACACGATTGACGCCCGCACTCGGTGCGGGCTTTGCGACGGCCTCCATGGAGGTTCTGAGGAGCCGCGTCTGGGCGCCGGCCTGAGTGATCTCTGGGAAGGCGGGATGGGCGACATGGACACAGGCGCTTCCGCCCATCCAGACCAGGGAGACCTCGAACGACCGGCGCGCGAAGGGCAATACGCCTTTGAGTTGCCTGATCTCTGCTCAGATAGCTCTCTGTATTGCGGCGTATATAGGACCGTCCCAACGGTAGGACAGGT
>JANXUA010000076.1 GCA_025352085.1 Caulobacteraceae bacterium
AGGTGGACGCGGCCGCCGATTTCGCCGCCGCGCTGGAGAGCTGCAAGCGCGAGGCCGCCGCCAGCTTTGGCGATGACCGGGTGCTGCTGGAAACCTGGGTCAGCCGCCCGCGCCATATCGAGGTGCAGGTGTTCGGCGACACGCACGGCAATGTCGTCCATCTCTACGAGCGCGACTGCTCCTTGCAACGGCGCCACCAGAAAGTGATCGAGGAGGCGCCCGCCCCCGGCATGGACGCCGCCACCCGCGCGGCGATCACCGACGCGGCGGTCAAGGCCGCGCGGGCGGTCGACTATGTCGGCGCCGGCACCATCGAGTTCATCGCCGACGCCAGCGCCGGCCTGCGCGCCGACCGCATCTGGTTCATGGAGATGAACACCCGCCTGCAGGTCGAACACCCGGTGACCGAGGCGATCACCGGCGTCGATCTGGTCGAATGGCAGTTGCGCGTCGCGGCGGGCGAGCCGCTGCCGCTGAAACAGGGTGAGATCGCCCTCAACGGCCACGCCATGGAGGCGCGGCTCTATGCGGAAAATCCGGCGGGCGGGTTCCTGCCGTCGACCGGGCCCCTCACCCATCTGCGCTGGCCGGGCGGCGTGCGCAGCGACACCGGCGTTGAAGAGGGCGGCGCGGTGACGCCGTTTTACGATCCGATGATCGCCAAGCTGATCGCCCACGCCGACACGCGGGTCGCGGCGGCGGCCGGTCTGGCGGCCGCCTGCGCCGGCGTCGAGGTCTGGCCGGTCAAGACCAACGCCGGCTTTCTCGCCCGCGCGCTGGCGGACCCGGACTTTCTGGCCGGCGAGATCGACACCGGCTTCATTGAAGCGCGCCTGGACACGCTCGCGGCCACGCCCGAACCTTCATCCGGGACCTTGAGCCGCGCCGCGACGACCTTGCTGGGACGCCTCGATCCGCACACGGACGAAAACCATTCCCCATGGCGCGCCGCCCGAGGCCTGCGGCTCAACGCCGCCCCAATCGCCACCGCGCAACTCTATCTGGGGGAACGCGCGATCGATGCGGTTCTCGGCGGCGAAGCCGGATCGACGGGTGGCCTGATCACGGACGGCGCCGCGATCGTGTTCGAGGCCGGCGACGTCTATCGCTTCACCGCCCGCCCGCCGACGCGCGGCCTGACCGACCGCGCCGGCGGCGACGGCGCCATCCGCGCGCCCATGCCCGGCAAGATCGTCGCCGTGTCGGTCAAGGCGGGCGAGGCGGTCAAGCGCGGCCAGGCGCTGGTCACCCTCGAAGCGATGAAGATGGAGCACACCCTGACCGCGCCGTTCGACGGCGAGGTGGGCGAGGTGTCGGCCGCTGTCGGCCAGCAGGTCAGTGAAGGCGCGGGATTGATCGTCGTGACGGCGACGTGACTTGAAAGCGCCCTCCCCTTCATGGGGGAAGTGTATACATGACAAAGGATACTCATTCTAATGAGCATGCTTTGCGTGACGGGCCGGTGTCGGAGGACGAGTTAGTTGAGGCCATTTCCCACATCATCATTCAGTGGGAGCAGGATCGTCATGCCGACTGACGGGCACAAAGGGAGGCGCGCCACGTAGTAGTCCTCGTTCGAGAATTTGACGGGCGATCTTCCCAAACTCATCCGCAAGTTCTGGCATGCGTTTGAAATCCGCCTCCATTTGATCGAACGTCAGGTGCTTCCATACAGCGCTAAATCCTCGCTTCTGTTCCGAATGGCAGAAGATCAGTTCGCTGCCCCCTTCCCCGGTGACACCCTGAAAATCGCTGTGGCAAATCAAGTCGGGGCGCGCATGGATTTGGGTAGCCTCAGCGAGCAATCTAACGACATGCGGCCGCAAGTCCTCGAACACCGCTCTGTCATCGCGGAGGCGGTCCCTGATCTCGCGCGCTTTCCTGGAGAACGAGACGGGGAAATCGACGAAAGCATGGTTTTCAACGGGCGCTTTTTGTCGGTTTCTAAGGATGACAATGACCATTTCGATGGCCAGTTCGACAGGTCCCCATCCTGTGGTGATCTTGCCGCAAGCGATGTAACCTCTTTCTCTTCCGTCGTCGCCATGCGGATAGTAGTTCATGCCTAATACCTCCTAAGACCCGGACAAATTACCCGAGTCGGAAGCCGACGCGCGCTTCAGTCGGGCGGTCGGCAATCTCGTGCGGACGCCGCATAAGCCGCACAAGCTACCCGAGTCAGAGAAACCGACACCGAAACGTTAGCGGCCGCCGAGGAATGGCTTTCTTTGACCATGGATTCGATCCCATCCTGTGAGGAGTTCGCGCGTCCATGACAATAGTTCGAGCCCGCGAACTTCGCTCATTTCCGAGTTGTCCCGAAGTTCGTAATAAGCCTCGCCGATCCGATTTAGGAACCGTTCTTGAAAGGTTGGTTCGGATTCACTCAGAGTTTGAACGACGCAGGTCACAAGGACTGCGACCCCCTTCGCTGTGTGAAATAGATCTTCTGTTTGAGGATGGTCGCTCACCTGAATAGGCCCGCTTTTGGTTGACGATTTTGGAAGCATCGAAAGGTGCGCGCGACGAGTCAAGCGCCCTTCCGGTGCTTTCGTAGAATGAGGATACGCCTCGCCTTCTGCCTAAGCGTAACGGGCTTCGTTAGTCCGCCGACAAGTGAGGCGCTTGCCTTCGATGGCTGTCAGCAGGCGGTCCGTACGCTGGGTGTCTTCGACGTCCAAGGCTGAGCGGTTCGAATAGCGGAAGTCGAACTCGGCGAGATAGCGATGAAGATGGAACACACGCTGACCGCGCCGTTCGACGGCGAGGTGGGCGAGGTCTCGGCCGCTGTCGGCCAGCAGGTCAGCGAAGGCACGGGATTGATCGTCGTGACGGCGACGTGACTTGAAAGCGCCCTCCCCTTCATGGGGGAAGTGTATACATGACAAAGGAT
>JANXUA010000112.1 GCA_025352085.1 Caulobacteraceae bacterium
TCCTGGTCGGCGTGCAGGCCTTCATCAATGTGGCGGTCAATCTCGACCTGGTGCCGACCAAGGGCATGACGTTGCCGTTCATCTCCTATGGCGGCTCGTCCATGCTGGCCATGGGCCTGACCCTCGGCTTCGCCTTGGCCCTGACCCGGCGGCGTCCCGGCGCCTACGCCGCCAGCGACAGCTTCGCCAAGGCCGGCTCATTTGGTTAGTCTTCCGGCCGCGCCGCGCAAGGTCGCCGTCATCGCCGCGGGCGGCACCGGCGGCCACCTCTTTCCCGCCCAGGCCCTCGCCGAAGCCCTGATCGCGCGCGGCTGGCGCATCATCCTGGCCACCGACGACCGGGTGCAGGGCCTAGCCCACGCCTTTCCCGCCGAGGAGATCGTCACCCTTGAAGCTGCCACGGCGCGACGCGGCGATCCGATCGGCGCGGTGCGCGCGGCCCTGACCATCCTGCGCGGCGTGGCGCAGGGACGCGGGGCGCTGCACCGTCTGAATCCGTCGATCGTGGTCGGCTTCGGCGGCTATCCGTCCCTGCCGGCCCTGATCGGGGCCATCACCCAGGGCCGGCGCACCATTATCCATGAGCAGAACGCAGTGTCCGGCCAGGCCAATCGCCTGCTCGCCCCCTATGTCACCGCCGTCGCCACGGCCTTTCCGATCCTGAAGAAGGCCAGCTCTGAGACCCGGGCGCGGGCCGTTGTCGTAGGCAA
This sequence comes from Caulobacteraceae bacterium, assembly GCA_025352085.1. Taxonomy (GTDB): domain Bacteria; phylum Pseudomonadota; class Alphaproteobacteria; order Caulobacterales; family Caulobacteraceae; genus Acaudatibacter. The sequence goes on from JANXUA010000112.1 coordinate 711, forward strand.
TCCGGTGCGGCCCGAGATCCGCAATCTGGCCGAGCTGGCCTACGAGCCCCCCGGCGTGGACGGCGAGGTGCGCCTCTTGATCACCGGCGGCAGCCAGGGCGCGCGCCTGCTCTCCGAGCTCCTGCCCGCCGCCATTGCCAAACTGCCCGACGCCCTGCGGCTTCGCCTGCGCGTGGAACAACAGACCCGCCCCGAATCCCTCGATAACGCCAAGCGGGTCTACGCCGACGCCATGGTCCAGGCCGAGATCGCGCCCTTTTTCCGCGACATGGCCGGACGCCTGGCCCGCGCGCATCTGGTGATCGGCCGCGCCGGCGCCTCGACGGTGAGCGAGGTGGCCGTGGCCGGCCGGCCGTCGATCCTCATCCCGCTCAAGGTCGCCCTCGACGACGACCAGGGCGAGAACGCCCAGGTTCTGGCCGACGCCGGCGGCGCCGAAATCGCCCGCGAGGACGCCCTCACCCAACCGCAGATGACCCGCGCCCTGGAGATCCTGCTCACCAACCCGCGTCGCCTGGCCAAGATGGCCTCCGCCGCCCGCGGCGTCGCCCGCCCCGACGCCGCCGAGCGCCTCGCCGACCTGGTCGAGGCGACGGCGAGGTAGGCGCGACAGGCGGCGCTCTACCCGATCAACGCCTTGATGCCGTAAGCGACGACGCCGAGCGCGGCGACGCTTGCCGCCCAGATGCCGACGAACCACGCCAGCCGGCGCCGCAACGATGCCGGATTCGGCGCGCGCATCATCGGTGATATCCGCCGGCGACATTCACCTTACCGCGAAACACCCAGTACGAATAGGCGGTGTAGGCGAGAATGAGCGGGATCAGCACGCTCGCGCCGACCAGCAGAAACGCCAGGCTGCGGGCCGGCGCGGCGGCCTGCCAGATGGTGACGCTGTTGGGCACGATATGCGGATAAAAGCTGACCCCCAGGCCGACGAAGCACAGCACGAACAAGGCCTGTGACGCGAGAAACGGACTGGCCTCGCGCCGCTTGATCAAGCCTCGCATCAAAACGACGGCGGCGACCCCAACCAGGAAGGGCACGGGCGCGGTCAGCAGAACATTGGGCCAGGCGAACCAGCGGCGCCAGTACGCCGCGTTGAGAAAGGGCGTCCAGACGCTGACGACGCCGATCAAGGCCAGAGTCGCCGGGGCAAGCCACAAGGCCATCGCCCGGGCGCGATCCTGGACGTGATGCTCGGTCTTCCAGATCAGCCAGCCCGCGCCCAGCAAGGCGTAGCCGACCACCAGCGCGCGCCCTGTAAGAAGGCTGAAGGGCGTCAGCCAGTCCCACCAGCCGCCGGCATAGGCCCGGCCGGCCACCGGTATGCCCTGCACCAGGGCGCCCAGGGCGATCCCCTGCGCGAAGGCCGCGGCGGTTGAGCCGCCCGCGAAGGCCCAGTCCCACAGGAACTGACCGCGCCGGGTCTTCCAGCGAAACTCGAACGCCACGCCGCGGAAGATCAGCCCCAGCAGCATGACGATGATCGGCGCATACAGCGCCGGCATAATGATGGCGAAGGCCAGCGGGAACACCGCCATGAGGCCGCCGCCGCCCATCACCAGCCAGGTCTCATTGCCGTCCCAAACCGGGGCGACCGAGTTCATCATCTCGTCGCGATGCGCCTCGCCCTTCAGAAAGGGAAAAATTATGCCCACGCCCAGATCGAAGCCGTCCAGAATCACATAGGCCAGAACCGCGAAGGCGATCAGCCCGGCCCAGATGAAGGGAAGATTGACGGTCATGGCCGCGCTCCCCCGTCCGTGGGGCTGAGGGCGCCTGCCGCATCCATCGCCATGGCCGGCAGCAGGCCGCCCGCGCGGATGGGTTCGTCGGGCGAAAGTTCGGGTTCGTGCGGCCTGGGCGGCGTGTTCATCAGCCTTAAAATGTAGAACGCACCGGCGCCGAACAGGGTGAAATAGACCACGATGAAGGCGATAAGCGACGCGCCCACGGCGGTCGCGGCGATCGGCGAGACGGACCGGGCCGTCGTGAGCAGGCCATAGACGGTATAGGGCTGACGACCGGCCTCGGTGGTAAGCCAGCCGGCGGGAACGGCCGCGAAACCCGCCGGGCCCATCGCCACGGCGGCGCGATGCAGCCAAGGGGCGTCGTAAAGCCGCCGACGCAACCGCGCCCAGAGGCTGCACAGACCCAGGCCCAGCATGGCCACGCCCAGCCCGACCATGATGCGAAAACTCCAGAACACGATTGCGACCGGAGGCTGCCGATCCAGCGGTATGGTGTCGAGCCCGGCCAGCGGGGCGTTCAGGTCGTGCTTGAGGATCAACGATGAAAGTTTGGGGACTTCGACAGCGAAGTCGATGCGCCGGCCCACCGAGTTGGGAACGCCGAACAGGATCAGCGGCGCGCCATGAGGGTGGCTTTGGTAGTGCCCTTCCATGGCCATCACCTTGGCCGGCTGATGCTCCAGGGTGTTGAGGCCGTGGGCGTCGCCGGCGGCGATCTGCAGCGGGGTGACCAGGACCGTCATCCACATGGCCATGGAAAACATCACCCGGGCGGCGGGGTTTTTCCTGTCTCGCAAAAGGTGCCAGGCGCCGACGGCGCCGACCACGAACGCCGTCGTTAGATAGGCGGCCAGCACCATGTGCGTGAGCCGATAGGGGAAGGATGGGTTGAAGATCACCGCCCACCAATCGACCGGCGTAAATTGTCCGGCGGCGTTGACGCCATAGCCCGCCGGGGTCTGCATCCAGCTGTTGGCGGACAGGATCCAGAACGCTGAAAACAGCGTGCCGATAGCGACGATCAGCGTCGCCAGGAAATGCAGCTTTTCGCCGACGCGCTCGCGGCCGAACAGCATCACCCCCAAAAAGCCCGCCTCGAGAAAAAAGGCCGACAGCACTTCATAGCCCATCAAGGGCCCGATGACCGGGCCGACCTTGTCCGAAAACACGCTCCAGTTGGTGCCGAACTAGTAACTCATCACAATGCCGGAGACGACGCCCATGCCGAAGACGACGGCGAAGATCTTCTTCCAATAGTTGAACAGGTCGAAAAACACCGCCCGCCCCGTTTTGAGGTACAAGCCGTTGAGCGCCGCCAGATAGCTGGCCAACCCGATCGAGAAGGCCGGGAAAATAATGTGAAAGCCCATGGTGAACGCAAATTGTGCGCGCGCCAAAATCAAGGGATCGAGCAGGTTCACGAACACTGCCTCCATATCGCCAAGTGCGCACCGGTTATCGCAAGACGGCGCGCAAAACGATATTGCGAAGAAAATTTTCAGCTCTGGGAGGGCTCGCCTGGTCCAAGACCGCTGGCGCGCGGTGCTCCCCGAGCCTGCAACAACCACCGGAACACCGCCACCGCCGCCAGGGCCCCGACGATCTGCGCGCCGATGAAGGCCGGCGCCGAGGTCGGCGCTATGCCGGCAAAGGTGTTGCTCAGGGCGCGAGCCAGCGTCACGGCGGGGTTGGCAAAGGAGGTCGAGGCGGTGAACCGATAGGCGGCGGTGATATAGAGCCCGACCATCGTCGCCGTGGCGTCGGGCCGAAACCGCACGCAGCCCAATATCGTCGCGATCAGGCCGAAGGTGGCGACGCCTTCGGAGAAGCCCTGGGCCGGACCGTCACGCAGCTTGGCGGATATCTGCAGCACCGGCTCGGCGAACATCAGATGCGCCGCCCATACGCCGAGGACCGCGCCGACGCACTGCACCGCGCCGTAGGCGAGCGCCGCGCCGGCGCCGATTTCTCGCTTGAGCGCGAACACCAGGGTGACCGCCGGGTTGAAGTGCGCGCCGGAGATCGGCCCGAAAATGGTGATCAGCACGGCCAGGCCGGCGCCGGTCGCCAAAGTGTTGCCCAGTAGGGCGATGGCCACGTTTCCCCCGGCCAGCCGCTCGCCAATGATCCCCGAGCCGATGACGACGGCCAGCAGGAGCGCCGTTCCCAGGGCCTCGGCGGTCAGGCGGCGGGCGAGATCGAACGCATGCGGGTCGTCGTTCATTCGGCCGAGATCCCATCATCCGCACCGCTGATGGCGTCCAATCGTCGTTGCAGGGAAAGATGATCCAGGCTCGTGATCGGCAGGTTCACCAGCAGATTGATGCGATTATTCAGCCTACGGAACGCATCGGCGAAGGCCAATCCGATCTCGGCGTCGTTGCCAGTCGCGTCGGCGGGATCGGGGATGCCCCAACGCGCCGTCATCGGCTGACCCGGCCACACCGGACACATCTCAGCGGCGGCGTTATCGCAAACGGTGAAAACGAAATCGAGTTTCGGCGCGTCGGGACCGGAGAATTCCTCCCAGCTTTTCGATCGGTACGCGTCGGTCCTGAAATTTTTACTGGCGAGGAGGTCGAGGGCGTGGCGATTCACCTCGCCCTTTGGCAGGGAACCGGCCGAAAAAGCCTTGAACCTGCCCATGCCGACGCGGTTCAGCAGCGCTTCAGCCATGATGGAGCGGGCGGAATTGCCGGTGCAGAGAAACAGAACATTGAACGGGGCGTGAGTTTGATCGGGCATGGTCGCCTCCTATCTTGCGCACACGGCGCGACCAGCGACGTCCGCGAGGCCGGCGCAGACTTCTGGACGGCCCTGACAGCAATCCTCCGTCAGATAAATCAGGAGCGCGCTCATGGCGTCATAGTCGGCGGCGTAGATGATCGAGCGGCCGTCGCGGCGACTGGTCGCCAATCCGGCGTTGGTGAGGATGGTCAGCTGTGCCGACAGCGTGTTGGGCGTAATGCCGAGCGAGCGGGCGATGTCGCCGGCGGCGAGGCCTTCCTTGCCCGCCTTGACCAACTGCCGAAACACCGCCAGACGGCTGTCCTGCGCCAGGGCGGCGAGACGCTTGATGGCATCTATTGATTCCATATTTCCATTATTATAGAATTATGGAATTGGATCAAGGGTCCGGTCGGCTTTCAAGCTCGAACGGTGTGTCGGCCGCTCAGGACGCCTTGGCGAGGGCCGGCTCCGGTCCGTTGACGAGTTCGTCGAACAAGGTCCGGTAATGGATCATCGCCTGGCGCAGGTCTTCGGTGCCCGCCTCGCCGCGCCCGTGCTTCAGCGCGACCTCATGCGCCGCCCGATAGTTCTGAACCACCACCGGGTGGTCGACCGAAAGATCGGCGGATCGCTGTTCGAAGTCGGTCACCGGATAGCCGCGGGTCGACATGACATCGCCGAGCAATTCGTCGGCGTGGGTCACCGCGCGCGCGGGGTCGTCGACGAATTCCTCCTGGGCCCTGCGCCACGAAACGCCGAAGCGTTCCTTGTCGCCGGCCCCAAGCGGCTTGATCGCGAAAGCGTCGACGCGCTTTTCGCGATCCTGCAATTGAGCTTCGGCCTGCCCTCGACCGCCGCTTTGCTCAATTGTACGATCATATTCGGGTCCGAACCGGCCGCGCAGCTTGGTCGTCTTGCGATTTCTCATGATCAGCGTCAGCCCCACCGCCGCCAAAACGACGATGATCAGAACGACAAAAAGCTCAAGGTTGGTGTTCATGTCCGTCGCTCCCGCGAATTACGAGCGTGAAGGCCGGGCGCGTGGTTGCGACCGACATGGCGCGCGCGTCTCTGCGATAGGGTAACCGCTTGGACATCCGCTTGGCCACGAATCACCTAACCGGCCAGTTGAACCGAAGTTCCATCAAGCGGGTTGGGGGCGGATCACGCCGGATATGGCTGGGCTCCCGATTACGGTCATGATGACAGGCGCCTCCACTATACCCCCTGTTTCCCCCTGGCCGCATTTGCGCTAGCTCCAGATCATGCACCGCAGCCCCGCCCCGTTCGATCTTGGTCCCGTCCATTTCATCGGCATCGGCGGCATCGGCATGAGCGGGATCGCCGAGATCATGCTGCGCCAAGGCTACATCGTGCAGGGCTCGGACGCGAAGGCGAGCGCCAACACCCAGCGGCTGGAGAGCCTGGGCGCGCGGGTGTTCATCGGTCACGCCGCGACGCATATCGAGGGCGCGTCGGCCATTGTGCATTCCAGCGCCATCCGCGCCGACAACCCGGAAATGAGCGCCGGCCGCGCGGCGCGCATTCCGTTGGTGCGGCGCGCGGAAATGCTGGCCGAACTGATGCGGCTGCGCTTTTCGGTCGCCGTCGGCGGCACGCACGGCAAGACCACCACCACCTCGATGATCGCCGCCCTGCTCGACGCCGGCGGCCTGGATCCCACGGTGGTCAACGGCGGCATCATCAACGCCTACGGCGCCAACGCCAAAGTCGGCGAAGGCGAGTGGATCGTCGTCGAGGCCGACGAGAGCGACGGCACCTTCCTCAAACTGCGCTCCACCGTGGCCGTCGTCACCAATATCGATCCCGAGCATCTGGATCATCACGGCGATTTCGCCGGCCTGAAACGGGCCTTCGCCGACTTCGTGCAGAACATCCCGTTCTATGGCTTCGCCGCCCTGTGTATCGACGACCCGGACGTGCAGGATATGGCCGCCGGTATCGAGAACCGCCGCCTGATCACTTACGGGACCAACCCGCAGGCCGAGGTGCGCGCGCTGGATATGACTATGGGGCCGGCCGGCGCGGCCTTCGACGTGTTGATAAACCCGAGCGACAGCGAACCGATCAGTCTTCCCGGCCTGACTCTGCCCATGGCCGGGCGGCACAATGTGCTCAACGCCCTAGCGGCCATCGCGGTGGCGCGCGAGTTGGGCGTTTCGCTCGCGGACATCCGCGCCGGACTGGCCGGCTTCGACGGCGTGCGCCGCCGCTTCACCACCACCGGCGTGGCGCGCGGCGTGCGGGTGATCGACGACTATGGCCACCACCCGGTGGAGATCACCCATGTCCTGGCCGCCGCCCGGGCGGTTACGTCCGGCCGGGTGATCGCGGTGGTGCAGCCGCACCGCTATACGCGGCTGCGCGATCTGTTCTCGGACTTCTGCCGCTGCTTCAACGACGCCGACGTGGTCATTGTCGCCGACGTCTATCCCGCCGGCGAGGCGCCGATCGAGGGCGCCGACCGCGACGCCCTGGTCGAGGGCGTACGCCGCCACGGCCACCGCCAGGTCCTGCCGCTTGAGGATGTCGCCGGTCTGGCCACCCTGATCGCGGGAGAGGCCAAGGACGGCGATCTGGTGGTGTTCCTGGGCGCCGGCGACATCACCGCCTGGGCGCACGCCCTGCCGGCGCAACTGGACGCTCTCGGGTGAGCTGGCGGAACGCCCTGCCCGCGGTTCGCGGCAAGCTGCTCATCGACGAACCTCTGGCGCCCTTCACCTGGCTTAGGGTCGGCGGGCCGGCGGAGGTTTTGTTTCTGCCGGCGGACGAGGACGACCTCGCCGCTTTCCTGAGCGCCCTTCGCACCGACATTCCCCTGACCGTTCTGGGCGTCGGCTCCAACGTCATCGTGCGCGACGGCGGGGTCGCGGGAGTGGTGGTGCGCCTGGCCGGGCGGGCCTTCGCGGGCGTCACTGTCGATGGCGGCGCCGGCGCGATCACTGTCGGGGCGGCAGCGCTCGACAGCGCCGTAGCGCGCGCCGCCGCCAAGGCCGGCATCGGCGGCCTGGAGTTCCTGGCCGGCATCCCTGGAACCGTCGGCGGAGCGGTGACCATGAACGCCGGATGCTATGGCGCCGAAACCGCCGGCGCCGTCACCGCCGTCTGGGGCGTCGACCGCGCGGGCGCCAGGCGGGTGTTCCAGGCCGCTGAGCTGGGCTACGCATATCGCCACAGCGACACCCCAGCGGGCCTCGTGTGGACCGGCGCCGCCTTCCACGGCCCGCGCGCCGATCCCGAAGTCCTCGGCCAGGCCATCGCCAACATCACCCAGCGCCGCGAGACCACCCAGCCAATCCGCGAGAAGACCGGCGGATCGACGTTCAAGAACCCACCCGGCGACTCCGCCTGGCGCCTGATCGACGCCGCCGGCTGGCGCGGCAAACCGTATGGCGGCGCCATGTTCTCGCCTCTGCACGCCAACTTCCTGATCAACACCGGCGAGGCGACCGCCGCCGATCTCGAAGACCTCGGCGAGGCGGTGCGAGCCGACGTCGCGGCCAAGTTCGGGGTGACCCTGGAGTGGGAAGTGAGGCGGGTGGGGAGAAAACGACGGGATGATCGTGACGAACCGAAAGATCGTGCTTAAGGTCGCGTGATAGCCTGATGGGGGAGCCGTTGTCATGCGTCGGACCAGCCTTTCGATCCTGTTCCTGCTTGCCCTGGTCGTCGGAATGCACGCATCCACGCCGTCGGCGCGCGCGGCGGACGCCGCCCAGACGGTGAGCGGCGAGACCAAAGGCTGCAACGGCGGCGACGCGGTCAGCTGTTACAATCTGGCCGTCGACTACGACAACGGCGATGGCGTGGCCAAGGACACCGCGCGCGCGGCGACCTTCTACGCCAAGGGCTGCGACGGCGGCCACATGGGCAGCTGCTATAACCTTGCGGTGGACTACGACACCGGCGAGGGCGTGGCGAAAGATCTCGGCCGCGCCGCCAGTCTTTACGCCAAGGCCTGCGACGGCGGCCATAGTGGCGCGTGCTACAATCTGGCCCTGGACTATGACCACGGGGAGGGCGTGGCCAAGGACACCGCGCGCGCGGCGACCCTCTACGCCAAAGCCTGTGACGACGCCCACGCCAGCGCCTGCTTCAACCTGGCCGTCGACTACGATACCGGCGATGGCGTAACCCAGGACAAGGCGCATGGCGCCCAGCTCTATCAAACCTCCTGCGACGGGGCGGCCGGCGGCGACATGAAGGGCTGCTACAATCTGGCGCTTGACTATGACAACGGCGAAGGCGTGGCCAAAGACACCGCGCGCGCGGCGACGCTTTACGCCAAGGCCTGCGACGGCGGGCACGCCAAGAGCTGCCAGAACCTGGCGATTGACTATGACAACGGCGAGGGCGTGGGCAAGGATCTCGGCCACGCGGCCAATCTCTACGCCAAGGCCTGCGATCTTGGCGACCTGAAGGGCTGCGTCAACCTCGGCGTCGACTACGACAACGGCGACGGGGTGGCGCGCGATCAGGCGCGCGCGGCGACCCTCTACGCCAAGGCCTGCGACGGCGGCAACGCCAAGGGCTGCTTCAACCTCGGCCTCGACTATGACAACGGCGAGGGCGTGGCGCAGGACAAGGCGCGCGCGGCGAGCCTCTACGCCAAGGCGTGCAATGGCGGCAACGCCAAGGCGTGCGACAAGACCGGGCGCAAATAGCCAAACTGAGCGGCCCGCTTCCGAGTGAGTACATGCGAACAGCCGGTCAATCGTTCGGCTCCGTACCGCGCAACCCCCTGGTTCACAAGTCGTTCACACACGATGTCGGACGATGATGGTATCCATACGCCGATGACTCGGGCGAAGCAGGACCTTAACCGGGAGCGGGCGTGGCACGCTTGAGCGATCAGATGCCGGATGGCGCGCGCGGGCCGATGACGGTCATCGCCCTGGCCGCCCTGCTGACCGCCTGCGCGTCCGCGCCCTCCGCGCCGTTGGCGCCAGACGTAGACGCAACCTTGCGCGGCCCCGATCTCGCGGCCGTGACGCGCGAGGCGGCGACTTTCAAACACCCCGTTCTCAAGCCCGTCGCGATCGATCTGACCCGGCCGCTCACGCCCGAAGCGCTGGGTCTGATCGCGGTGATCGCCAATCCCGACCTCAAGGCGGCGCGGGCCAAGGCCAAGGTCGCCGGCGCCCAGGCGTTTGACGCCGGCCTGCTGCCCGATCCGGTCATCACCCTTGGTTTTGACAAGCTGCTCTCCGGGCCCGACATGTTCAACGGCTTGACCGCCCAGATCGCCCAGGACCTGATCGCTCTGCGCGATCGGGCGGTGGTGCGGGCGCGGAACCAGGCGACGGCGCGGCAGGCGCGGCTCGATATCGCCTGGCAGGAATGGCAGACCGCCGGCCAGGCGCGCCTGCTGGCCGGACGGATCAGCGCGCTCACCCGGATCGTCGCGCTCGATGACGCGACGCGCGCCGCCAGCGACGCCATGCTCCAGCGCGTCCTCGCCGCCGCCCCGCGCGGCGACGTCAAGGCTGACGAGGTCGAGACCCGGCGCATCGCCGCCATCGACGCCGCCGACAAGGCCGTGACCGCCCGGCGCGATCTGGATACGGCCCGGCACGCCCTCAACGCCCTCCTGGGCCTCGCGCCGGAAACCACCGTCGCCATTGCGCCGCCGACCGCGGAAACGCCGACGCTTGACGCCGACGCCCTGTTTCAGCGCGCCCGCGATCAGCGGCTCGATCTTCAGGCCCTGCAGGCCGGCTACGCCAGTCAGGACGCCAGCGTGCGCAAGGCGGTGATGGACCGCTTTAACAGCCTGCAGCTGACGATCAGCCGGACGCGCGATACGGCGGGCAATCAGACGCTCGGCGGGCAGGTGGCGTTCGGTCTGCCCGCCTGGAACGCCGGTCGCGGCGGGATCGCCATCGCTCTGGCGACGCGCGATCAGTTGCGCGCGGAATACGCCGCGCGAGTGTTCGCCACGCGCGCCGACATTGCCGAACTGGTCTCGCAGCTGACCGTCGAATCGGCCGAGCGCGATCGGGTTTCAAGCCAGCTGGCCGCACTACAGCCGATCGTCGACGCCACCGAGGCTGCGGTCGCCCATGGCGATGTATCGCTTGCCGCTGGCGCCGCCGCGCGGCAAAGCGTGGCGGACAAGGCCCTGTTGCTCGCGACCCTGGACCAGACGATGGGCGAGCAGCGGGCGGCCTTGCTGATCGCCGTCGGCGGGCCGTTGAAGGATTGACCAGCTTGACGATGAAGCGCCTCCTGATCCTCGCCTTCGCGCTCGGCGCCGCTTTGAGCGGCTGTCAGGGCAAGCCCGATACCGGGGACGTCAAGCCGACGGCCTTGGTGACGCTTGCGCCCGTCGCCGACGGCCCGGTCGGAGACACCATCACCGCCTATGGCGAAGTCACCTACGCGCCGCAGGGCGAGCGAGTCCTGGTCGCCCCGTTTGAATCGCGGGTGGTTCAGGTTCTGGCCCCCGCCGGACATCCGGTGCGCGCGGGGGAGGCGGTAGCCGTCCTCACGCCCACCCCCGCCGCCCAGGTCGACATCGCCAAAGCGACGCAGGACGCCATCGCGACTCAGGCGGCTTATCTGCGCGCGCAGCGGTTGCGCGCCACCGGCTTGGTTTCCGACGCCGAGGTTGAAACCGCCCGCGCCGCCGCCGTGGTGGCGGCCAAGAGTCGCCAGCTTTTGGGCGGGCGTCTGGACGCCCTGACCCTGCGCGCGCCGATCGCCGGCGTCGTCGAAAGCGTGACCGGCGCGCCGGGCGACCAGGTCGCCGCGGGCGCCAGCGTCGCCAAGATCGGCAGTCTCACGACCGCGCGGGCGCGCCTGGGCGTGGAGCCGGGCGTCGCGAGCCGTATCGCCGTGGGCGCGACCGTGCATCTCGCGGCCCTCGCCGACAACGGCCGGGGCATAGACGCGCGCATCGTGGCCGTGGACCCCCATGCCGATACGCAAACCCGTCTGGCGTCGGTCATCGCCGACGTACCCGGCGGCGCGATCGTTCCCGGCGTTCCGGTACGTGGGACCATCAGCCTCGCCGGCGGCCACGACGCCTTGGCCGTGCCGCGCGCGGCCCTCCTTTATGAAGGCGAGCAAACCTTTGTGTTTGTCGCCGCCGGCGGGGTTGCGCACCGGCGGGACGTCAAGATCGGCTCCGATGTCGGCGATCGCGTCGAAATCAGTTCGGGCGTCAAGGCCGGCGAGCAAGTGGTAATCGACGGCGCGGCCGCTCTGGATGACGGCATGGCCGTGCGCCTGAAATGACCCAGCGGCTGGCCGGCCACATCCGTTCGGTCCTGTTCGCTTTCGTCATCCTGACGTTGGCGGGGGTGGGCTCGGCGCTCAAGCTGCCGGTCAGCCTGTTTCCGCAAATCGATTTTCCCCGCGTGGTCGTGTCCGTCGACGCGGGCGACCGCGCCGCCGATCAGATGGCGGCGGAGGTGACCCGGCCGCTGGAAGAGGCCCTGCGCGGCGTGCCCGGCGTCACCAATATCCGCTCGACCACCAGTCGCGGGTCGGCGGACATCAGCCTGAGTTTCGCCTGGGGCCAGGACATGGTGGCGGCTCTGCTGCAGGCCCAGAGCGCGGTCAGCAGCGCCCTGCCCAATCTGCCGCCAGGCGTGGGCTTCCACGCCAAACGGCTGGACCCGACGGTCTTTCCCGTGCTGGGTCTTTCGGCGACGTCGGCGCGGCGTGATCCGATGGCTCTGCGAACCTTTGTCGATCAGCAGCTTCGACCGCTGATCGCCGCCACGCCAGGGGTGGCGGCGGTCGAGGTTCTGGGCGGCGGCGAGGCGGAGTATCAGGTGATCCTCGATCCCGCGCGCACGCGGGCGCTCGGCCTGACCGTGGAAGACGTCGGCAAGGCGCTGGCGGCTAACAACACCCTGGTCGCCGCCGGACGACTGGAAGACCGGCACCGGCTCTACCTCACCCTCATCGACGATCGCCTCAAGGGCGTCGCGGACATCGGCCAGGTGGTGGTCAAGACCGGAACCACGGCGGGGGCGGGCGTCGTCCCGCTCTCCAGCATCGCCGAAATCCGTCTCGCGCCGGTGCAGAGCTGGACCCGCGTCACCGCCCAGGGTCGCGACTCGGTCCTGATCAACATCCGCCAGGCGCCCGACGCCGACAGCGTGGCCCTGGTGAAGGCCGTGCGGGCGCGGCTCGCCCGGGCCCACGTTCCCGCCGACGTGAAGGTGGCGACCTTCTACGACCAATCCGAACTGGTGACCGGGGCGGCGACCAGCGTGCGCGACGCCATCCTGCTGGGCGCGATCCTCGCCGGCGCGGTCCTGTTTTTATTTCTGCGCAGTCTTAGGCTGATGGCGATCACGGCGATCATGTTGCCGGCGGTGTTGGCGGTCACCTGCCTGATACTGCTGGCCCTGCATATGAGCTTCAACATGATGACCTTGGGCGGTATGGCCGCCGCCGTCGGCTTGGTGGTCGATGACGGGGTGGTGATGCTGGAACACCTGGTGCGCCGCCTGGAGAGCGAAACGGGCCGCTCGCCGGGCGAGACCAGGACCGCGCTTCTGGCCGCCGCCGGCGAGATGATCCGCCCCTTGATCGGCTCGTCGCTCTCCACCGTGGTGGTATTCGTGCCGCTCGCGTTTCTGACCGGCGTCACCGGCGGATTTTTCCGCGCCCTGGCGGTGACCATGGCGGCGGCCCTGCTGATCTCCCTGGCCTTTGCCCTGTTCATCGCCCCGGTTCTGGCCCGCGCCTGGTTGCGCGACGAGGATGTCGAGAAGGTCAGGCGCGCCGAAACCATGATGACGCGCCTGAGCGCTGGCTACCACCGCGCCGCCCAACGGTCCCTGGCGCGGCCGGGATTGACCGTCGCGGCGACGCTGGGCGTGTTCGTAATTGTCGGCGCCCTCGCCTATACGCAGCTCGGCTCGGGCTTCATGCCCCGGATGGACGAGGGCGGGTTCATCCTCGACTACAAGGCCAAGCCCGGCGCCGCTCTAAGCGAGACCGACCGTCTGCTGCGCCAGGTCGAGGCCATCATCCGGGCCACGCCGGACGTCGATACCTATTCGCGCCGCACCGGCGCCCAATTGGGCGGCGGCCTTACCGAGTCCGACGAGGGCGATTTTTTCATCCACCTCAAAAAGAGCGGTCGGCGCGACATCGAGACGGTGATGGCCGACATTCGGGGCCAGGTTCAGGCCAAGGTTCCTGGCCTCACTATCGAGACGGCGCAGTTGATGGAGGATCTGATCGGCGATCTGACGGCCGTGCCGCAGCCGATCGAAATCAAGCTGTTCGGACCCAATCCCAAGGCCCTGAACGCCGCCGCCGGCCAGGTCGCGACGGCGATCGGCAAGACACGGGGCGTTGTCGAAGTGCGGGATGGTCTGCGGGTCGCCGGCGACGCCATTGTGGTCAAGGTGAACCGCCCGGCCGCCGCGCTGGAGGGACTGGACTCCGACGCCGTCACCCGCCAGGTGCAGGCCCTGATGGGCGCGGATGTGGTCACGCGGGTCCAGCGGAGCGGTATCCTGCTCGGCGTGCGGGTGATGGCCGATCCGGCTTCGCGCAACCGGGTCGAATCCCTGGCCGGCTTTGACCTCAAGGCGCCGGACGGTCACACGGTGCCGCTGGCGAACATCGCTCACGTTGCGGTCGAGCCGGGAAAGCAGCAAATCACCCGCGAGAACCTGCAGCCCTTCGTCGATGTCACCGGACGCCTGGAAGGTCGCGATCTGGGCGGGACGATGACCGACGTACGCCAGACCGTCCGCAAACTCCATCTCCCGGCCGAAATCCGAGTGGAGTATGGCGGCCTCTACGCCGAGCAGCAAAAGTCGTTCGCCGATCTGGCGGCGGTATTCGTCACCGCGTTGATGTTGGTGACCTTGCTGCTGTTGATCCTGTTCGAGCGCTGGGCGGTCGCGACGAGCGTGCTCATCGTGGTTTTGCTCGCGGCGGCGGCGGTTTTCGTCGGCCTGTGGGCGACGGGAACCGAACTCAACATTTCCGCCATGATGGGCCTGACAATGGTGATCGGCATCGTCGGAGAACTGGCCATCTTCTATTTCGCCGAATTTCCCAGCACCGGCGACGTGGATCGCGCGACCTTGCTCGCGGCGGGCGAGGCGCGGCTGCGGCCTATCATCATGTCCGCCGTTATCGCCATCCTCGCCTTGTCGCCCCTCGCCTTTGGCCTGGGCGAAGGTTCGGCCCTGCAAAAGCCGTTGGCGATCGCCATCATTTCGGGCTTGATCGCCGGGGCGCCTTTGGTGCTGCTGGTCCTGCCGGCGCTGTATGCCGTGTTGTCGGGCAACCGCGAGGCGGCGGGTTAGAGCAGGATGACTCCAAGCGGAGCCATCCGAAGTCTGAATCCTGCTCTAAATGTAAAAGCGTACAGCCTGATTTAACCGTTCAGATCTGTTCCGTCTAAACGCATCAGGCTCTAGCGTCCGTCTATTCGTCGTCGTGCGTTCGCAGGCGCGCCAGGCGGCGGTTGGCGAGCAGAAGGCCGCGCACGGCCACGCCGATCATGACAAATCCGACCAGGATCAGGGCCCAGGTCGCCGGCGCCGGAACTCCCTTCAGGGTCATTTTCTCAAGAAAGGCCCACGGACCGGTCGGTTCGGGGACGGCGTTCGCGGCGCTCGGCGACAAGGGCCTGCCGCCGATGGTGTAGATTTCAGAGCTCGACCCGTCGATGCCCGGACCTTCGGACGCGAATCCGGCGGCGGCGTCAGAACCGCCCGTTGCGGAACCCATTGCGTTCAAGGCGCCGGGCGCGGTCGGATCGCCCTGGGCGCGCCAACTCCAACCGACGTGCGGCCCGGCCTCAACATCACTGCCCACGCCGTTCCAGACCCTAAGACCGGCGTCGCCGGCGGGTGGGCTTTGGGCCGTCGCCGCATTGGCGCGCGTGACCCCGCCGAGAACCGCGAGGGCCAGAACCAATGCGGCGCAGGTCGGACGCCTGCCTCGCATGCCGTGAGCCTCCTTCATCGGCCTAGGGCGTGATGACATCGCATCGACGTCTGAATCAAGCTCTACACTTTTAAGTCCGGAGCACGATTCAGACGCAAGGCGATTAGGCCTTGCGTCACCGTGCTCCAGAGCGCTCCGACTCATGGTCTTAAAGGCACCGAGAGTTCAAGATTAAAGTCGCCGCGGCGGCTTAATCCAAACACTAAATCGTCGTTTTAGTTCCATCACTTCCGAACGCCGCCGGGGTGAACCGCGCGACCAGATTATAGGCTTCGCCCGGGAAGGTCTGACGCATGGCGGTGATTCCCTCACCGCCGCGCCAGGTCCAGCGGGTCAGGCGCAGGCAGGCATGGCCGGGCGCCACCGCCAAGAGGCCCGCCAAAACGGGGTCGGCGCCGAGCGCCGCGATACGATGTTCGGCCTCGCTCCACGCCACATGCGCCAGCAGCCAGGCGCCCGGCGCCGTCGCCGCGAAGTCCGCCGTCTCGGCGCTCGGCGCGGCCGCCAGGTTGATGACCCGCTCCTCCACCGTGAAGGGGCGCCCGTTGGCGCGGTGTCGGCAGATGAGCTGGAGCGCGGGCCCCTGGGCCTTGAGCCGGCCCTCGTCGCCTTCCGCCCGAGGCGGGCGCAGGCGGCGCGAAAGGAGCTCATAGCCGTAGGCTTGGCCGCGCGCTTCGACCTCCGCCTGGATGTCGGCGATTTCCAGGATGGCGGCCTCGACGTGCGGCTGGGCCACAAACGAGCCGGCGCGACGCCGACGATCGACCAGTCCGGCGGCGGCGAGGGCCTCGACCGCCTTGCTGACCGTCGCCCGCGCGCAGCCATAGCGTGCGGTCAGTTCATGTTCGAACGGGATGCGATAGCCGGGTGGCCATTCGCCGGAGCGGATCTTCGCGGCCAATTCGGCGCTGATGCGCAGATGAAGCGGCTGCCTCATGCCGCCAGCAGACGACGCAGCACGCGGCGGTAACGTTCGGCGATCGCCGCCTTGTCCACGTGCCGCCCGCCTGAGACGACCTTGCGGCCAGCGCGCCACACGCCATCGATCGCCCCGCCGCGCGCGCCGAATATCCATCCGTCCAGCAGGGCGTCGCCGCGCCGGCCGATCAGGGAGAGGTGATCGGGATCCAGCGCCACCGCATCGAGCGGCGCGCCGACGCGGAAGCCCGCGTCTTCGACGCCCAACGCCTGGGCGCCCCCGGCCAACGCCGCGGCGAACAGGGTTCCGCCCACCGATGGGCGGTCTTCGCGCGCCAAGACATTGCGGGCGCGGGCGGTGAGGCGTTGACCATACTCCAACGCGCGCAGTTCCTGACCGGCGTCGATCAGCACGTTGGAGTCGGTGCCCAATCCGAACCGGCCGCCCGCCGTCAGAAAAGACGCGGCCGGAAACACGCCGTCGCCGAGATTGGCTTCGGTGATCGGGCAAAGCCCCGCCACCGCGCCGGATCGGATGATGCCAGCCACTTCCGTTTCGTCCACGTGCGTGGCGTGGATCAGGCACCAGCGGGCGTCAACATCGGCGTGATCGAGCAGCCAAGCCACCGGCCTTCGCCCGCTCCAGGCCTCGCAATCGCTGACTTCCCGGACCTGTTCGGCGACATGGATGTGGATCGGCTCGTCGCGCCCCAGCGCGACAACGGACGTCAGTTCATCGGGGGTCACGGCGCGCAGGCTGTGCGGCGCGACGCCGACGCGGCTGTCGGGGAGATCCACGACGGCGCGGCGGGCGCCCTCCACAAGGCCCGCGAACGCTTCGGTCGTGCTGAGGAACCGGCGCTGACCGGGCGACGGCGCCTCTCCGCCAAATCCGCCGTGGGCGTAGAACACCGGCAATAGCGTCAACGCGATTCCGGTCTGGTCCGCCGCCGCCGCGACACGGATCGCCAGCTCCGCCGGATCGGCGTAGGCGCGACCGTCGGTGTCATTGTGCAGATAGTGAAACTCGCCGACCCGGGTGAAGCCGCCCTCCAGCATTTCGGTGAAGGCAAGCGCGGTGATGGCTTCGACATCGTCGGGGCCCAGCCGGTCGAGAAAGCGATACATCACCTCCCGCCAGGTCCAGAAATCATCGTCCGCCGGGCCGGAGGTTTCGGCCAGACCGGCCATGCCGCGCTGAAAGCCGTGGCTGTGGACATTGGCCAGTCCCGGAACACCGATGCCGGCGCATTCGTCGGTCGGCCGGGCGAGCGCGTCGGCGTCGACGCTCAATATTCGGCCCTCTTGATGAGGGATCCGCACGGCATCGCGCCATGTCCCGCCGACCAGGGCGGTCTCGAACCAAAGGGCGCTTTGCATGGGCCGCGAGCCTCCGCTCACCGTGGTGACTAAAATATGTCTAGACATATTATCCAGATTGCGCAAGCATGGCCTCGGATGCGTAGAGGGCCCCCATGCGCTGCGACACACTTTGGCGAAACGCGCGGCTCGCGACCCTGGCGCCGGACCTTCCGGGCCTGGGCGAAGTCGATGATGGTCTGATCGCGGCCGAAGATGGGCAGATCCTCTATGCGGGGCCGACCGCCCACGCGCCGGCGTTCGAGGCGGCGCGTATCGTCGATTGCGAAAGCCGCTGGATCACGCCCGGCCTGATCGATTGCCACACCCATCTGGTGTACGGCGCCGATCGGTCGGCCGAATTCGAGCAACGCCTCGCCGGCGTCAGCTATGAGGCGATCGCCCGCGCCGGCGGCGGCATCCTCTCGACCGTCAAGGCGACGCGCGCCGCGAGCCAGGACGTCCTCGTTGAAAGCGCCCTGACCCGGCTGGACGACCTGATCGCCGAGGGCCTGACCACCATCGAGATCAAGTCCGGCTACGGCCTCACGCTTGAGCATGAAATCAAGCAATTGCGGGCCGCCCGCGCGCTGGCGACGCACCGAAACGTCGGCGTGACCACCACCTTCCTCGGCGCCCACGCCCTGCCGCCGGAATTCGCCGGCGACCCCGATGGCTATATTGATCAGGTCCGCCAGGTGATGATCCCCGCCATCGCCGCCCAGGGTCTCGCCGACGCGGTGGACGTATTCTGCGAGGGCATAGGCTTTTCGCCTGCCCAGTGTCGCCGGGTGTTCGAGGCCGCACGCGCCTATGCTCTGCCAGTGAAGATCCACGCCGAGCAGCTCTCCAACCTCCACGGCGCAGCCCTCGCCGCTGAATTCAGCGCCTTGTCGGCCGACCACCTGGAATATCTCGATGACGGCGGGGTGCGCGCCCTCGCCGCCGCCGGAACCGTGGCCACGTTGCTGCCCGGCGCCTTCTACTTCGTGCGCGAGACCCGCCTGCCGCCGATCGCCGCCCTGCGCGCGGCGCGCGTTCCCGTTGCCCTGGCCACCGACTGCAATCCCGGCACCTCGCCGCTGACGTCGTTGCTGCTGACAATGAACATGGCCGCGACCCTGTTTCACCTGACCGTTGAGGAATGCCTCGCCGGGGTCACCCGCAACGCCGCGCGCGCGCTCGGACGGCAAGCGCAAATCGGTACGCTCGAGGTCGGCAAACAGTGCGATCTGGCGATTTGGGACATCGAACGACCGGCGCAACTGGTCTATCACATGGGCGCCAATCCCCTGCACGCCCGCGCTTGGAGAGGCCAATGACCGCCATCACCCTGGTTCCCGGTCACGTCGCCCTGACGCAATGGCGGGACATCTATCGCGGTGCGCCCGTCGCGCTCGATCCAGCCTGTGCGCCGGTCATCGCCGAGAGCGCGCGGGCGGTCGGACGCATCCTGGCCAAGGGCGAGCCGATCTACGGCATCAACACCGGCTTTGGTAAGCTTGCGAGCGTGCGGATCGAGGCGGCGGATCTCAAACGGCTGCAGCGTAATATCGTCCTGTCGCACGCCGTTGGCGTTGGCGAGGCCATGCCCGTCTCGGTCTGCCGATTGATGATGGCGCTGAAGCTGGCGTCTCTGGCGCGCGGCGCGTCCGGCATCCGCCCCGAGACGATCGCCTCGCTGCAAGCCCTGTTGGACAAGGGTCTGACCCCCGTCGTTCCCGCGCAGGGATCGGTCGGCGCGTCCGGCGATCTGGCCCCCCTCGCGCACATGGCCGCGGCGATGATCGGCGTGGGCGAGATCTTCGTTGGCGAGACGCGCAAGACGGCGATGGAGGCCCTCGCCGGCGCTGGCCTCGCGCCCCTGATCCTTGGCCCCAAGGAAGGCCTGGCCCTCCTCAACGGCACCCAATTCTCCTGCGCCTACGCCCTGGCCGCCCTGTTCGACGCCGAGCGGGTGTTCGCCTGCGCCCTGGTCACCGGCGCGCTCTCCACCGAGGCGGCCAAGGGCTCCGACACGCCGTTCGATCCGCGCATCCACGTCCTGCGGGGTCACGTCGGCCAGCAGGAGACGGCAGGGTCCTTACGCGCCCTGATGGCCGGCTCGGCGATCCGCGCCTCGCATTTGGCCGGCGACGCGCGCGTTCAGGACCCTTACTGCCTGCGCTGCCAGCCGCAGGTGATGGGCGCCGCCCTCGACATATTGCGTCAGGCCGCCGGAACTCTCGCCATCGAAGCCAATGGCGTCACCGACAATCCGCTAATTTTTCCGGGCACGGACGAAGCGCTGTCCGGCGGGAACTTCCACGCCGAGCCGGTCGCTTTCGCCGCCGACATCATCGCCCTGGCGGTGTGCGAGATCGGATCGCTGGCCGAACGGCGGATCGCCATGTTGGTGGACCCGGCGCTCTCGGCCCTGCCCGCCTTTCTGACCCCCCATCCCGGCCTCAACTCGGGACTGATGATGGCGCAGGTCACCGCCGCCGCCCTGGTGTCGGAAAACAAGCAGCGCGCCTATCCGGCCAGTGTCGATTCCATCCCCACTTCGGCCAATCAGGAAGACCATGTCTCCATGGCCGCGCACGGCGCGCGCCGGCTGATGGGCATGATCGACAACGCCCGCGCCGTGATCGCCATCGAGCTCATCGCCGCGGTGCAGGGCTGCGACTTCCACCGACCGCTGACGTCGAGCGCGACGCTGGAAACCGCCCGCGCGACCCTGCGCGCCAAGGTCGCCCATCTCGACGAAGACCGTCATCTGCACCCCGATATCGAAGCAGCCACGGCCCTGGTCCGCGACGGAGCCATCTTGCCGGCCCATGCCGTCCTCACCCTTCCCGGCGTGTGCGCCGCGTGATGTCGAGCGACGGGCTCACGGTTCGACAGGGTTCGGCGCCGCTGATCGTCAGCATGCCGCACACCGGGACGGATATTCCGCCGGATATCGAGTCGCAGCTGACGTCGCCGTGGCTGGCGCGCAAGGACGCCGACTGGTGGATCGATCGGCTCTACGTCTTCGCCGCCGATCTGGACGCCACCATCGTGCGCACGACGATTTCGCGCACGGTCATCGATGTCAATCGCGACCCGACCGGCATCCCGCTCTATCCCGGCGCCGCGACGACCGAGCTTTGCCCGACGACGACGTTCGACGGCGAGCCGCTCTATCGTCCCGGCCTTGAACCGGACGTCGCCGAGATTGCCCGCCGCCGCGGCCGGTATTTCGATCCCTATCATGAGGCCTTGATCGCCCAGATCACCCGCCTGCGCGACGTCTACGGCGCCATTATTCTTTACGACGCCCACTCCATTCGCTCGCGCGTTCCGCGCCTGTTCGACGGCGAGCTGCCGCAGTTCAACATCGGCACGAACAGCGGCGCGAGTTGCGATCCGCGTCTGACCAGCAGCGTCGGGGCGATTTGCGCCGCGTCGGGCCTCACTCACGTCGTCAACGGCCGTTTCAAAGGCGGTTACATTACCCGCCGCTACGGGAATCCGGTCGGCGGCGTCGACGCCATCCAGATGGAGTTGGCGTGCCGCGGTTATATGACCGATCCAACCGATCTGCCGACGCCCGAGACGTGGCCGGCGCCCTTCGATCCGCTCTCCGCCGCGCCGATGATCGCCGTCCTTAAACAGATCCTCACCGCTTGCCTGATCCACTCAAGAGAGCATCGCCCCGCATGACCCGTATCGACAACACCCGTGTCATCCGCAGCCCGCGTGGCACCACCCTCAGCGCCAAGAGCTGGCTGACCGAGGCGCCGCTGCGCATGCTGATGAACAACCTCGATCCCGACGTCGCCGAACGCCCCGAGGAGTTGGTGGTCTACGGCGGGATCGGCCGCGCCGCGCGGGACTGGGAGAGTTTCGACCAGATTGTCGCGTCCCTGCGCCGCCTGGATGACGATCAGACCCTGCTAATCCAGTCGGGCAAACCGGTCGGCGTCTTTCGCACCCACGTCGACGCGCCGCGGGTGCTGATCGCCAACTCCAATCTGGTGCCGCGCTGGGCGACGTGGGAACATTTCAACGAACTCGATCGCAAAGGCCTCGCCATGTACGGCCAGATGACCGCCGGGTCATGGATCTATATCGGCGCCCAGGGCATTGTTCAGGGCACCTTCGAAACCTTCGCCGAAATGGGCCGCCAGCACTATGGCGGCGATCTTTCCGGACGCTGGATCCTGACCGGGGGCCTGGGGGGCATGGGGGGCGCCCAGCCGCTGGCGGCGGTGATGGCCGGCGCCTCGTGCCTGGCGGTGGAATGCCGCGCGTCGAGCATCGAAATGCGTCTGCGCACCGGCTATCTGGACGTGATGAGCCAGAACCTCGACGAGGCCCTGGCCCTGATCGAAAAATCCTGCGCCGAGAAGAAACCGCTTTCGGTCGGACTGCTGGCCAACGCCGCCGACGTATTTCCCGAGCTTTTGCGGCGCGGCGTCCGTCCGGACGCGGTCACCGATCAGACCTCGGCGCACGATCCGATCAACGGCTATTTGCCACGCGGCTGGAGCGTCGACGAGTGGACCGCCAAGCGCGAGAGCGATCCGCGGGCCGTTGAAAAGGCTGCCCGCGCCTCGATGGCCGAGCAGGTCCGTGCCATGCTGGGCTTCCACCGCGCCGGCGTGCCGACGGTCGATTACGGTAACAATATCCGTCAGATGGCTAAAGAGGAGGGCCTCGCCGACGCCTTTGATTTCCCCGGCTTCGTGCCGGCCTATATCCGCCCGCTATTTTGCCGGGGCGTCGGTCCGTTCCGCTGGGCCGCCCTGTCGGGCGATCCGGAGGATATCTACCGGACCGACGCCAAGGTGAAGGAACTGATGCCCGATGACGCCCACCTGCACGCCTGGCTCGACATGGCGCGGGAGAAGATCAAGTTTCAGGGCCTGCCGGCGCGCATCTGCTGGGTGGGTCTGGGCGATCGCCATCGGCTCGGGCTGGCGTTCAACGCCATGGTGGCGAGCGGGGAACTTAAAGCCCCCGTTGTGATCGGTCGCGACCATCTGGACTCAGGGTCTGTCGCCTCGCCCAACCGCGAGACCGAAGCCATGCGGGACGGCTCCGACGCCGTCTCCGACTGGCCCCTGCTCAACGCCCTTTTGAACTGCGCCGGCGGGGCGACGTGGGTGTCACTGCACCACGGCGGCGGGGTCGGCATGGGTTTTTCCCAGCACGCCGGCATGGTCATCGTGTGCGACGGCACGGACGCGGCGGCCAAGCGGATCGAACGGGTTCTGTGGAATGATCCGGCCACGGGCGTCATGCGTCATGCTGACGCGGGCTATGAACTCGCGCTTGACTGCGCCCGCGAACACGGGCTCGATCTACCGGGGATATTGGGCGAGCGCTAATCGATGGTCGATCACAGGCGTCCGAATGCGACCCGTCCGCGACTCAAACCTGACTCTTGAACAGTGCAAAGATGGTATTCGTTAAGCTGCTGTTCATGGCGATCAGGAATGATGCTCGTCGACATCGGAGGAACCTAAAATGATCTCCAGTCAGCTTCGGCTGCCGGTCATGGGTGTCGCCCTTATGGCGGGCGCCGGTTCTGTGAACGCAGCCTCGCTACTGTACGTCGGCGCGTCGACGCCGATCGTCAGGGCTTTGGCGATCATCGGGGCTCTGACGATCCTGATCGTCGGCGCCATAGGCTACACCGTTATGGCGCACCGTCGCCGGCGGCGTTCGACGATCGCCCGGCGATTGGACTTCCACTGATTCCCGGCCTGTTCCGCGCGAACGTATCAGATTCTAGGCCATCCACTCCGCCGCCAGGGGGTATAACGACGCAATCAGAAGCGCCGCCATGGTGATGTTGAAGGCGCGCAACACCGCCGGCCGGTCGAGGAAGCGCCTCAGGCCGACGCCGAAGCCGGTCCAGGTCAGCGCGCACGGCACGTTCACCGCCGCGAACACCGCGACGATGACCAGCACGGCCGGAACATAGCCCGTCTTTGGCGCATAGGTCGCAAAGGCGCTGACGCCGATCATCCACGCCTTTGGATTGATCCACTGGAACGCCAGCGCCTGCCGGAAGGTCTGTGGCCGGGCGCCAGAGCCGCCGCCGCCAACGCCCTTGGCGGTCGCGATTTTCCAGGCCAGATACAGCAGATACAGCGCACCGCCGACCTGCAGGACGCCCTGCAGAGCCGGCCAGGCGGCGAACAGGCTGCCCAGGCCCAGGCCGATGCTCAGCAACAGCACCGCGAATCCCACCACGACGCCGAGCATGTGCGGCGCCGAGCGGACCAGGCCGAAATTGGCGCCGGACGCCATCAGCATGGTGTTGTTCGGCCCCGGCGTAAACGAGG
Organism: Caulobacteraceae bacterium; assembly: GCA_025352085.1. Taxonomy (GTDB): domain Bacteria; phylum Pseudomonadota; class Alphaproteobacteria; order Caulobacterales; family Caulobacteraceae; genus Acaudatibacter. The sequence continues at coordinate 24,748 of JANXUA010000112.1, forward strand.
CCACGATGGCGAACACCATGAGGGCGGCGAACAGATCAGGCGTCACGGCGCCGACTTCGCCTCGATCACCAGCCTCCACGCCCTGTCGTCCGTCAGCCAGGTCTTCGTCGCCGTTTGAATATCCGACGTGGTCACCTTTTCGTAGGCGGGGAAGGTGGTGCGGATCAGGTCCAGACGACGCGGGTCGGCGAGCGAGCCGCTCAGGTCGGCAAGCCAGTACTCATTGGTCATCTGCGCCTTGCGCAGATTGGCGATACGCGGGTTGCGTGCCCGCAACAATTCGTCGGCTGTAACGCCCTTGTCGCGCATATCGGCGGTGATCGCCGAGATATCGGCGAAGAAGCCGGGGATCTTCTGCGGCGGCATTTCGACCTGGGCGTAGGCATAGCCATAACCGGTGAGGGTCTGCGACAGCTCGACCCGCGATTCGGGGCTATAGGTCGCGCCTTCGGCGATGCGCACCTTGTCGAGCAGGCGATTGTACAACACTTCGCCGGCCAACATCACCGCGCGGGATTTGCCCATGTCGGTGTAAAAATCGGTCAACGGCCAGGCCATGACGGCGATGGCCTGATCGGCCCGACCGGTGTGGGTCAGGCTGACCGGCGCGGCGGCGGGCGCCGGAAATTGCACGCCGGCCGGCGCGACGGGTAGCGGCGCGATGTCGGGTCGTTTGGCGAGGGCGCCGAAGGTCCCGGCCGTCAGGGCGATGGCTTGGTCAACACCGACGTCGCCGACGATGGTCACCTCAACCGGTCCATGCGCCAGAGGCCCACCGAGGAGGGTCTTGAGGTCGTCGGGCTTGGCCCCTTCCAACTGCGCGCGGCTGGGAAAGACGAAACGCGGATCGTCGCGGGTGAACAGGCCGCCGGAGGCGCGCGCGAATACGCCGCCAGGCGTTGCGTCCAACTGCGGAAGCTCGGCGAGATAGGCGCCGCGCAAGCGCTCGAAGGCTTCAGGGCGGAAGCCGGGATCGGCCAGATAGGCGGCAATCACCTGCAGCTGGGCCGGCAGATCCTCCGGACGGGTGGCGCCGGTGAACGTGAAGGCACTGTCATCGACGCTGAAGTTGACCGACTGAACCTTGCCGGCCAGAGCGGTCTGGGCGTCTTCATAACTGACCTTGCCATAACCTTCATGTGCAAACGCCCGCGCCGCCCACGCCGCCGTGGCGTGGTCGTGCGGCAGATCGAGCCTTCCCGCCCCAACGTTCACCGCGACCAGCACCTGATCGGCGCGGAACTTGGTCGGCTTGACGGTCAGGCCGACGCCATTGGCGAAGCGTACGCGGATGATTCCCAAATCGGCCACTTCGCCGCGCGACTTGACCGCGCCGGCGGGACCGAAGTTCGCGTAGGGCCAGGCGATCGCCACCGCATCGCCCCGCGCCGCCACCGGCGCGGCAGCGGCCTTGGCGAAGACCTCCGCCACCGCCGCCTCTCCGACCGGGGTCGGCGTCTCCAGTTCGACCAGCGGACCGGCGCCGGCGAACACCGCCCGCCCGGCCTGCGTCACCGTATTGGCGGCGAGACCCTTAACCGTCGCTTCGAACAGGGCCAGATCCTCAGCCGGCGCGGAGAACACCTGATTGTCATTCACCGCATCAACCAGGCCCGACGCCAAGGTCGGCGTGGGCCGGGTTCCCGCGCCCGCGGCCGCGTTGCGCAGAGCCGCGCGCATTTCGCTGATTTCGCGATCCAGTTCGGCCTGGCTGACGCCATAAGTGGTGAAACGCCGCACCTCGATCTCGGCGGCGGTGACGGCCGGCGCCCAGGCGCCCGGCGTCGAGGTGGTGTCGATGACGGCGGGCTTGCCCGAATGCAACAGGTTCTGGAATCCGGCGTCGGCGGTGAGAAAGGGCGGATGCTCCCCCTGCGCCAGACGGATCAGGCGACGATTGAGAACGGCCAGGGCGAGGTTTTCGATCACCTCATGCTGCTCCTTGGCCGCCCGGTCGGGCGAATCGTCATAGGGCCGCGCCCAGGCGATCTGGGCCTCGGTCGACCCGCCCGGCAGGGAAACGACCTTCACCGTCAGCCCGCGCGCCTCGACCACGCCGAGATCGGGCTCCGCCGTCGGCGCGCCGACACCCTTCCAGTCGGAGAAGCGCGCCTTGATCTTCGCCTCCATGACCGCGGGATCGAAATCGCCAACCGCGATCAAGGTGGCGCGTTCAGGCCGGTAGTTGGCCTCGTAAAAGCTGCGGATCAGACTGACCGGCGCATTCTTGATCACATCGACCTTGCCGATGGGAAAACGCCGCGCGGCGCGCTGGCCGTGCAGGAAGAGATCAATCTGAGCGACCTCGGCGCGATATTCGGGCGTGTCGCGCAGACGCTCTTCCGACAACACCACCCCGCGCTCGCCCGCCAGCGCTTTGTCGTCCAAGGTCAATTCGCCGGCTGTTTCTCGAAACAACATCAGCCCGGTATCGATGTCGTCCGCCTCGCTGTGCGGCAGGTCGAGCTTATAGACCGTCTGGGTCCATTCGGTTTCGGCATTCGTGTCGGCCCCAAAAGCCAGACCTTTGCGCTCGAGGATCTTGAGCATGTCCCCGGCCGGCACGTGGCGCGAACCCTTGAACGCCATGTGTTCCAGGACGTGGGCCAGCCCTCGCTGGGCGTCGCTCTCCTCAAGCGAGCCCGACCCGATGCGCAGCCGCAGCGACGTCTGGTGCGCGGGCGTCGCATTGCGCATCACCGCATAGCGCATGCCGTTGTCCAGGACGCCGAACTTCACCGCCGGGTCGGCGGGCAGATCGCTGGTGGTTTGCGGCCAGGAAGGCGCCGATACGGCGGGCGAGGCGAGGACCAACACAATGCCGCACGCCGCGGCCAACAAACCCGATCGAGTCATGGAAATCCTTACTGTCCTCCCTGCCCTTTATGGGGAGGGTCGAAACGAAGCAAAGCGAAGTCCGGGGTGAGGAGGTCACGATCATCACGCCCCGTTTGGGTGCTATGAGAGCTCCCCACCCGTCCCGCTGCGCGGTCTACCCTCCCCATAAAGGGGAGGGAAAGGAATGTCGCGTTGCAAAATATTCACGCCAAGCCCACCTCCGCCAACACCTCGGCGGTGTCGCGGCCCAGTTCGGGCGGGTCGCGGCGGATCGTCGCCGGCGTCTTCGAGAACCGAATTCCCGGCTTCATCGCGCGATAGGTCCCCTCGCCTTCCAGGGTTCGCAACTCGAACAGCGTCTCTCTCAGTTGCGGATCGTCCAGGATGTCCAGCGTTTGGTGGGCGATCATCAGCGGTATGGAGTGCTCCAAGCCCAGCTCCAGCCATTCGGCCGTGGTCCGTGTCGCCGCCGCCTCGGCCATCATCTCGTTGTAGACTTTGACTTTCCCGGCGGCGCCCGGGGCCGAAACAAACCGCTCGCTTTCATAGGCGCCCGGGATGCCCCCCAGCTCCAGATATCGCGCCGCCTGACGCGGATCGGCGGGCATGACCATGATCCAGCCGTCGCGCGAGCGAAGCGGTTTGCGGTAGGGCGTAATCGCGCCGGTGTAGCCGATGTGCCCGACCGGGGGCACGAACGTCTCGCCATAGAGGTGTTCAGCCATCATGAAGCCGGTAAAGGTTTCCAGCATAGGCACGACGACAAACTGCCCCTCCCCGGTGCGTTCCTTGTGGCGCAGGGCGGCGAGCGAGGCGATGGCGGTGAACAGACCGCAGGTCTTGTCGGCGATCACCGAAGGAATGAACTGCAGCGGGGCGTCGGGATCGGTCAGAGCGGCGAGACCTGCGGTTCCGCTGGCGGCCTGGATCAAATCGTCAAAAGCCTGGCGACCGGCGTAGGGACCCTCGGGCGCATAACCCACCGCCTCGACATAGACGATATCCGGCTTGAGCGTCTTGACCGCGTCATAGGCGAAACCCAGCCGCGCCACCGATTCAGGCCGCATATTGTGAATGAAGATATCCGCGCCCTTGATCAGACGCGCGAGAGCCCGCCGCCCCGGTTCAGACTTCAGATCAAGGACCACCGAACGCTTGTTGCGATTAAAGCACACATACATCGGACCCATGGTCTTCGATTTGGGCGCCTTGGCCGCCTTGCGTTGACGATCACCGGTCGGCTCCTCGATCTTGATGATGTCGGCGCCCAGATCGCCGAGCGTCTGCGTCGCATAAGGGCCGAGCACAAATTGGGTAAGATCCACCACCCGCACGCCGTTCAGGGGCCCCGATGTTTGTTCCGTCATATCGCAAGTCTCCAGCACTTCGGCCCGTCGGGGCTTAAACGTAATCAAGAAAACGAAACTGGCCCCATCCGCAAGAGATCAAGCCTTGTCGAACTTGTCCCGTCGACGGTGGCCGAACAGCAGCCGATGTTCCAGACGCCCGCGCAGGGCGCCGTAATAGGCGGTTAGAAAGGCGACGTCGGTCTCGCCCGGCGCGGGCGCCCACCCGATCTTGCCCTGGATGCGCGAAGCCACGGCTTTCAGCGTGCGTGGATCGCGACGACGAAGGACGTCTTCAAGAATTTCCAACTCCTTGACCCCGTAGGCGTTCACCTGTTCGGGGGTGAAGGTGAAGGCCGGTGTAAACACGCTTCGGTTGGCGGCCCCGGCCAGATCGGGCGCCAAGGCGAATCGCGGGGATTTCACCACCCAGGTGCCGGCGACGATATCGCCCATGCGCAACCGATCGCGGTTGAACAGCGGGAACAGCATGAAGGCGCCCGACCAGATCACCGCCATCAGGACGATCAGGCCGTCAATCGGATCGCCCGCCACCGACGAGGCCATAAGAAAGATCGGCGGCAGGAACACCTCGATTTCGCGCAGCGCATTGCGGGTGAAGACCGCTTCGGCCGTCAGCCGACCGCCGTCGCGGGCGACAACACGCAGGCCGAGCGCGCGCTTGCCGGGCGTCGCGGCGCGACTGGTCAATTCGAACAGCAGGAAATAACCGCTGCGCAGCACAAAGGCGCCCAGCAGCCAGATCATCTGCACAACCTCCTGGCTCTTGGCCTTCATCGTCGCCGCCGCCGCGACAGCCAGAATGGTCAGGACAATCAGCGCGACGACGATGATCACGAGATCCAGCAGGAGAGCCGCCGCCCGCTCGCCGGCGGACGCCAGGGTCAGGCGTAGATCGACGCCCTCCGGAGTCACCAGGGCGCGAACCAGCGACTTGGAGGCAGGCGAGGCCTGGGGATGGGACACGGTCATGCCGTCTTCCCGCGCGGCAGATAGAAATAGGCCAGCCACAAAACGAGACTCACCCAGGCGATCGACCAACGCGCCCAATCGGCGGTGACGGTCTGGCGCCCCACGCCCTCGAGAATGCCGGCGAACACCAGCATCACCACCACCCCGGCCATCGCCGCGCCGGCGGTGCGACCGGCGGCCGAGGCGGCGTCAAGACGTGGCCGGTCGCCGGGAAAAATGACCGCCCAGCCGATTCTGAACCCCGCGGCGCCGGCGATGATCGTCGCCAGAAGCTCGGTTGCGCCATGGATGAAGAGCCAGCCGCCGACCTGAAACCCGAGACCCCGCGACGCGTAGAGCGCGAACAGCGCCCCCAAGCCGAGACCATTCTCGGCGACCAGCAGGGCGGTGGGAATGCAGAAGGCGAACCCAAGGGCGAAGGCGAGAATCGACACCTGGGCATTGTGCGTGAACAGGAACGTCGCGAACGACGACAACCCCTCATGGTGGTGGGTGTCATAGAGGATGGCCTTGAGGGCGGCGGTCGAGGCGGTCGGATCGCGACCCTGCTCCATGGCGCCGGGCATGATCGAGCCGTACCAATCGGGGTCGTGAATCACCAGAGCATAGCCGATCAGCGTCGCGGCTACGAAAATCACCGCCGAGACCAGCGTCTCGCGCCACAGGCCGCGCACCGCCATCGGCCAGTCATGCCGGAAAAAGCCGGTCACCTTCTGGAGGAGGCGCGTGCGCGTTCCATAGACGAAGAAGTAAGCGCGCGTGGCCAGGCTTTCGAGATAGGCGATCAGGCTCGCGTCCAGCGCCGTCGCCCGCGCCACCGACAGCGACGACAGGGCGGCGCGGTAAAGCTGCGGTAGCTGCAGCAGCTCGCTGTCGCTAAGCCGGCCGGCGCGCCCGCGCTCGGCGCGCTTCAGCAGAGCCTCAAGCCGGCGCCAGTCAGCCTCACGCTCCGTGCGAAACCGCCCGCTGCGAAGGTCCAGACCGTTCACAACAGGTCCCTTCGCTTCAGGTCAAGATAGGCGCCGATCAGGGCCGATTCGATAGATAGGGCCGGCGCATCAACAACATGCACGCCCAGGCGCGCCAGGCGGGCGATCACCACGTCGCGGCTCTTGAGCAGGGCCCGCGCGGTCACGGCGCGCGACACGGCCGGGGCGTCGGTCGGCTCCGCGCGAGATCGCCTCGAGTTCCTCATCGCGCATGACCACGAACAGAACCACATGCCGGCGCAGCAATCGGGTCAGGTTCTCCACCATCAATTCGGCGGTCGTCGAGTCGGCGAAATCGGTGAACACCACCACCAGCGAGCGGCGGCGTAGACTGACCCCCAGTTGCGTCAAGCCCAGGGTGTAGTTGGTCTCTTCGGGGCTATAGTCGAGCGCCGCCAACTGGCGTTGCAGGCGCGGAAACGCCGCCGGTCCCGAGACAATCCCCGAAAACCCGCGCGGCCGCGCGTCAAAGCCGAACACGCCCGCCGGATCGCCGGTCTTCAGGCTCACATAGGCCAGCAGCAGGGCGGCGTTGATGGCGCGGTCCACGCGCGGCTGGCCGAGCAGGGGCTCGCACATGGCCCGTCCGGTATCGATGGCCAGAACCACCGGGTGATTGCGGTCGGTGCGGAATTCCTTGCCGAGCAAAGCACCGTGTCGCGCCGATTGTTTCCAGTCAATCACGCGCGGATCGGTGGCGCCGTCCACTTCGCGCAGGGCGTGGAATTCGGAGCCCTCGCCAGTGTCACGTTGTAGCTTGACCCCGTGTTGGGCGTCACGAGCGAACAGGATCATGGCGCGGGTCTTCACCGCCTGAACGTCCGGGCCGATGATCACAACGCGGCCCGGCGTTTCGCGCACCTGCTTCCAGACCAGACCAAGCACGCCTTGCCAGCGCAGCCACAAGGTCGATATCTCGCCCTCGCCGCGCCGTACGGAGGCCAGTGTCACGTCGGCTTCGGCGGTCTTGCCGGCGAAGGTCACCGTGGCCGGGCCGGGCGCCAGCATCAGCCGCGCGTTGGTCTCGACGGTGATCTGCGCTTGCCGCGGAGGTGCGCGATCAAAGGCGGCGCGGAGCACCGCCGTTGTCTGGGCGCCCATCCCCAGAACGACCGGGGCCTCGACGCCCACCGTGGCGGCGGCCCGCGACGGCCCGACCAGGGCGTCCACCAGGATCAAGCCCCCGACCAGGGTCAGCCACGCGCCGACCGCCATCCAGTACCCCGGCGCGATCAGCCCCACGAACAGAGACACCGGCGCCCCCACGGCCGCCAGAATGATCGCCCGGCGGGTGGGATAGATCAACGGGGCGCCTCCACCCGTTCGATCAGGCCCCCCAGCACGTCGTCCACGCTGCGCCCCTCGATTTCAGCGGCGGGCGAGAGGATCACGCGGTGGCGCAGAGCCGGCAGAACCAGCGCCTTGACGTCGTCCGGGATCACGTAATCGCGGCCCTCCAGCGCCGCGCGGGCCCTGGCCGCCAGGGCCAGCATGGCCCCGGCGCGCGGACTGGCGCCCGTCTCGATATCCGCGGTCTCACGCGTGGCGCGGATCAGCCCGACGACATAGCCGCCGATGTCGTCGGCGAAGCGAACGCCGGCGACGGCCTCCACCGCGGCGGCGATCTCGTCCGCCCCGGCGACGACTTCGACACCGAGCGCGGCGGGATCGGGATTGCCGGCGCGCGAGCCGTGCCGCTCGACAATCAGGCGCTCCTCGGCCTCGGTGGGATAGGGCACGGTCTGTTTGAACAGGAACCGGTCAAGCTGAGCTTCCGGCAAAGGATAGGTGCCCTGCTGTTCGATGGGGTTCTGGGTCGCCACGACGGTGAAACGCGGGCTCAAAGGGTGGCGCTTGCCGTCCAGGGTCACGTTGCGCTCCTGCATGGCTTCCAGCAGGGCCGCCTGGGTCTTGGGCGGGGTGCGGTTGATCTCGTCGGCCAGCAACAGTTCGCAAAACACCGGCCCCTTGGTCAGGGAGAACGTGCTGGTCTGGAAGTTGAACACATTGGCCCCCAGAATGTCACCGGGCATCAGGTCGGGGGTGAACTGGATCCGTCCGTAAGCCAGCCCAAGGGTGCGGGCGAAACACTGGGCCAGAAACGTCTTGGCCGTGCCAGGCGGGCCCTCCAGCAGCACATGCCCGCCGGCCAGAAGGGCGGTCAGCATCAAGTCAATAGTCGGTGTCTGCCCCACCACCGCCTTGGCGATTTCCCCGCGCATCGCGGCGGCGAGGGTTTTGACGTCGGCTAAAGTCACGGGCGATCTCAGTGTGATGGCGGGAAGCCCCGAAGGAGCCCTGTTCGGCATCGCCGGTCAAGCGGGAGATCGCAAACCCGGTCGCCGTCTGATCAGGCGCGAAGCCGCGACCCCCTCCTGTCGCTCGGGCATTTTGACGATCACGGCAGCCCCGCGCCAAGATGGGATTGAGAATCGGGTGAGTCCACTTAAAACCGGAACCTAATCCCGTCTGGGGCGTCTATGAAGTCTGTGAGACAGATGGTCTTGGCCTCTCCCAAGCGATGACGCGTAAGAGGTCGATGTGCCACACCTTCCCAAATTCAGCTCTGCGCGGGTCTCGCGACGCCGGGTGCTCACCGGCGCCGTATTGGCGGGGGGCGCGGCTCTAGCGCTGGCCGGCGCTCCGGCGGCCGCGGGGGCCAAGAAGAAGATGTCTCAGAGCGCCGCGAGCTATCAGGACAAACCCAAAGGCTCGGCCCGCTGCGATGGCTGCGCCCTGTTCCAGAAACCCGCCGCTTGCCAGACGGTCGCGGGCGTCATCAGCCCGGCGGGCTGGTGCGTTCTGTTCGCGGCAAAATAGCGACCTGCGCGGTGGGTCGTACGCCGTCAGCGATGATCTCGGCGGTCCGCGCGGGGTTGTTGGCGATGGCCTCAATCGTCGCTCTTGGTCTTACAGCCGGCGCCGCGCGCGCTCTCCCGTCTTTTGCGGTTCAGACCGGACAGCCCTGCAACGCCTGCCACGTTGGCGGATTCGGGCCCCAGCTCACGCCGTTCGGCCGCGAGTTCAAGATGGGCGGCTACACCCTGCGAACAAACAGCTTCAACGTGCCGTTTTCGGCGATGGTCGTGGCGTCCTATATCCACACCCTGAAGGATCAACCGGGTCCGCCGCCCCGCCACTACGCCGCCAATGACAACGCCACTCTTGACCAAGCAAGCCTGTTTCTCGCCGGCGGACTTGGCTCGCACCTGGGGGCGTTCATTCAGACGACCTACGACGGCGTGGCGCGGGGATTCCACTGGGACAATCTGGACGTGCGGGCGGTGACCAAGACGAAAATCGCCGGCGCAAGCGTTATCCTGGGCGCGAGCGTGAACAATGCGCCCACGGTGCAGGATGCCTTCAACACCCTGCCAGCCTGGGGCTATCCCTATACCAGTTCCAGTCTGGCGCCGGCCGGCCCCGCCGCCCCCCTTATCGGCGGGCTGGCCCAGAATACCATCGGCCTGACCGGCTATGTGTGGGTTAACGCCTCGATCTACGCCGAGTTCGGCGGCTACCAGTCGCCCGGCACGAGATTCCTCATCGCCACGGGCATCGACCCGCTGAGTCCGGGCGACATTCGCGGATCGGCTCCTTACGCCAGAGTGGCCTACCAAAAGAACTTTGGAACGAGCAATTTCGAGGTCGGCGCGTTCGGCCTGTGGGCGGACCTCTATCCGGGCCGTGATCGCAGCGCCGGCGTCACCGATCACTACGCCGATACCGGCGTGGATGCGTCGTACCAGTTGTTCCGGAAGAACAAGGACGTCTTCACCCTCAACAGCCGCTACACGCACGAGGCGCAGAGGCTCGGGGCGTCACAGGCGCTTGGACTGTCGCAAAACGGGGCCAACAGCCTTAATGATATCCGGATCGACGCGTCGTACTATTGGCGGAACAAGATCGGCGCCACGATCGGGGCCTTCGACACCTGGGGATCGGCCGACACCCTGCTTTACGGCGGCGACCGCACCTTCCAGCCGGATACCTCCGGCTTGCTGTTTCAGATCGACGGCACGCCGTTCGGCGGCGCCGGTTCGCCCCTGGGCGCGCGCTTCAACGTCCGCGTCGGCGCTCAATACACGCTCTACACCAAGTTCGGGGGGGCACAGCGCAACTTCGATGCGATGGGCCGCAACGCGTCCGACAACAACACCTTCAGGGTCTTCACCTGGATCGCTTACTGACGCGGCGTCAGCGGCGAACTCTGCGGTTCCCACGATCTCTCCAGCCGCTTTAGCGCCTTTGCGGTGATTAGATATCGCGTCGACCGATACCTAGATTGACGGCCTCGTTCGCCTGGGGTCCTATGCGTTGTCGGCGCGGTCACTCCCGCCGGTGGGGACGCCGTCATGAACCGGTTGTGGGCTGCGGGGATCGCGTGTCTGAGCGTGGGGCTGGGGGCCGGTTTCCTGGTCGCCAAGGTTTCCGATGGCGCGTTCGGCGTGCGGCCCGTCGCATCGAGCGCCGCCGCGGACAGTTGGTCCCTGTTCGGCCACCCCCGCGCCGCCGGCGCGCCCCGTCCCGGCGCCCCCAAGCCTGATGGCTTCGCGGTGTGGAAGACCCGGCTCGACACCGCGTCGGGCCAGCCGCTCGCCTGCGTTGAGCTCACCCGCCCGTTGGATCCGGCCAAGCCCTACGCCGACTATGTGTTGATCTCGCCCGAGCTTGACCACAAGCCGGCGGTGACCGCGCGGGGCGACGAGGTGTGCGTCGGCGGGATCGGCTTCGCCGACCGGCGCATCACCCTGCTCAAGGGCCTGCCGGACAAGGCCGGCGACACGCTCGCCGACAATGCCGACGTCGAATTCGCCTTTGGCGACAAACCTCCCTATGTCGGTTTCGCCGGGTCGGGCGTGATCCTGCCGCGCGACGAATCCGATGGCGTCGGCATCGAAACCATCTATGTCAAAAAGCTCGCCATCGAGGTGTGGCGGGTGCCGGACCGCAATCTGGTGCGCAAGACGATCAGCGCCCCCTCTCCCACCGGCGAGGGCCAGTACGCCGACGACTACGGCGACAGCACAGCCGAGGACGAGGGCCGGATGGTGTGGAAGGGCGTCGTCGCGGTGAACGGCGATCCGGCGGCCAAGACGACGACCGTCTTTCCCTTGGGCGCGGTGCTGAAAACCATGTCGCCGGGCGGGTATCTGATCAAGGCGAAGGACGCGTCCGGCGGGCGCGATCTGGTGGATAAGGGTGGCGGCGACAACCAGCCGGCCCAGGCGCGGCGATGGGTCATGTTCACCGACATGGCGCTGACCGCCTATAGCGGCGCGGATTCTCTGGACGTCGTGGTGCGTTCGCTGAAAACCGCCAAAACCTTGAGCGGCCTGCGCGTCGCCCTGGTGGCCAGGGACGGCGAGACCCTCGGCGAGACAAATGCGGATGGGTCCGGACGGGCGGAGTTCGCCCACGCCTTGCTCGCCGGGGAGGGAGGAAGCGCGGCCAAGATGATCATGGCCTATGGCGCGCAGGGCGATCTGGCCGTGCTCGATCTGGACCGCTCGCCGCTGGATCTGTCCAAGCAAAGCGCGGGCGGGCGGGATGTGTCCGGCGCCCTGACCGGCCGCGCGCCGGGAACGGCCGTCGACGGTTATGTCTACAGCGATCGGGGCATCTATCGGCCCGGCGAGCGGGTGCATTTGAGCGCCCTGGTGCGGGATCGCTCGAGCCGGGCGATAGGCGACCGCAAGGGCTATTTGTTGGTCAAGCGCCCGTCGGGCGTGGAGTTCCGGCGGTATCTGTTCGGCGACGCCGACGGGGGGGCGGTCGTCGCCGACGTCGATCTGCCGAGGAGCGCGCCGCGCGGGCATTGGACGGCGGAGCTGCACATCGACGGCTATGACGCCCCGGCCGGAAGTCTGTCGTTCTCCGTGGAGGACTTCACGCCCCAGCGGCTGGCGGTCACGGCCACGGGGCGATCGGCCGCGCCGGTCGTCGCCGGCGAGTCCCGGGCGGTGGATGTCACGGCGCGCTTTTTGTATGGCGCGACGGGCTCGGGCCTGAAGACCCAGGGCGAGGCGCGCCTGAAGGTCGATCCGGATCCGTTTCCGCGGTTCGCCGGCTATGAATGGGGCGATCAGGTCAAGCCGTTCGACGAAAAGTTCGTCGAGCTGGGTTCGACCGTCACCGACGGGGCCGGGCACGCCGGTCTGACCTTGGCCGCGTCGGCGGCGGGCGAGACGGCCGATCCCCTGGTGGCGGCGGTGACGGCCTCGGTGTTCGAGCCGGGCGGGCGGCCGGTGCGCCAGGGTCTGGCCCTCAACGTGCGCACCAAACCGCTCTATCTGGGGGTGAAGGCGGACACCGGCGACGCGACCGGCGGACGCGATACGCCGGTCAGCTTGAGCATGATCGCCGTGGACGCCGCCGGCCATCGCATCGCCGCGCCGGGCGCGACCTACAGCCTGATCCGCGAGAACTGGACCTATGACTGGTATCAGCAGGACGGCCGCTGGCAATGGCGCCGGACCAGCCACGACGTGGTGATCGCCAAGGGTGTCCTGGACATCGCCGCCGACGCGCCCGCGCGGCTGAGCAAACGTCTCGGCTGGGGCGACTATCGCGTGGAACTGACCGGCCCGGGCGGGGCCCGAACCCTGCGACGCTTTTCCGCCGGCTGGGGCGCGCCATCCGAGGACGTCGAGGCGCCCGATCAGGTGCGCCTGAGCGTCGACTCAAACACGCACGGCCAGGGCGACACCCTCACCGTCAACATCAAGGGGCCCTATGCCGGCGAGGCGCAGATCGCCGTCGCCACCGATCGCGTCATCGATTTCAAGACCGCGCGGATCGGCGCCGACGGCGGCGCGGTTCGCTTGAAGACCTCGGCGGCCTGGGGCGGCGGCGCCTATGTCATGGTGACCATCGTCCAGCCGCGCGATCCGGGCGTGACGCCCCAGCCGCGTCGGGCGCTCGGCCTGATCTGGGCGCCGCTCGATCCTAAAAGCCGCCGCCTGACGGTGGCGATCGGAACGCCGGTCAAGATCGACAGCCACGCGCCGGTGACCGTCCCCATTGAGGTCAAGGGTCTGGGTTTCGGCCAGTCGGCCTTTGTCACCGTCGCGGCGGTGGACGAGGGCATTCTCGCCCTGACCAAGTACGAGAGCCCCGATCCGGCGAAATGGTATTTCGGCAAGCGGGCGCTCACCGTCGAATACCGCGACGACTACGGCCGTTTGCTCGACGCCAATCTGGGGGCGCCGGCGGGGGTGAATTTCGGTGGCGACGAGCTGGGCGCGCAGGGCCTGACCGTCACCCCGGTCAAGACCGTCGCCCTGTGGTCGGGCGTGGTGAAGACGGGTCTCGACGGCCGCGCCACGGTCAAGCTGCCGCCGGGCGATTTCAACGGCCAGTTGCGCATCATGGCGGTGGCGTGGACCGAAAAGGCGGTCGGGTCCGCCTCCCAGGCCATGACCGTGCGCGAGCCGGTGGTCGCCGATCTCAACCTGCCGCGCTTTTTGGCGCCCGGCGACACGCCGATGGCCACACTCGAACTGCACAATCTCGAGGGGAAGGCCGGCGACTACGCCGTCCAGACCGGCGCCGGCGGCGGGCTGTGGGCGGTATTCAAGAAGACTCTGCACCTGATCGTCGGTCAGCGAATTGCTCAATTGTTCGCCTTCGCCGCCCCGACCCACACCGGGATCAGCAAGGTGGGCTTTCAGGTGAGCGGCCCCGGCTTCGCGACCGCCAAATCCTATGAAATTCAGACCCGCCTCGGCTGGGGGCCGATCACCCGGACGACCACGCAGCTGCAGCGTCCGGGCGAGGCGTTCACGCCCCCCGCCGCCCTGCTGGCCAGGCTAGCGGCCGGTGACGTCAATCTGCAGGTCAGCTATTCGCCGTTCCAGGGTTTCGATCCCGCGGCCGTGGCTTTGGCGCTGTCGCGCTATCCCTATGGTTGCACCGAGCAGCTGACCTCGGTGGGCTATCCCCTCTTGTATTCCGACGAACTGGGCGGCGATCCGGTGGCGAAGCGGGCCCTGGCCGACGCAGTCGGCAAGCTCCTGGACCGACAGAGCCTGGACGGCGCCTTTGGCCTGTGGCGGGTCGGCGACGGCGAGGCCGATCCGTGGCTGGGCGCCTACGCCGCCGATTTCCTGTGGGAGGCCAAGACGCGCGGCGCGCCGGTCACCGATGAGGCCATGGGCCGTTCGCTGGCCGCCCTGCGCCAGATCAGCCGACCGGACGGCTTCGCGTCGGTCTCCTACAAGATGAGCTATGACGCTGGCCCCGGACTCGCCAAGGCCGAGGCCGACGCCATGACCAAACGCCTGCGCTCGCGCGCCTCGGCGTACGCCCTCTATGTCCTGGCCAAGGCCGGGAAGGGCGATTTGCCGCGCCTGCGCTGGTGGCACGACGTGCAGATGAAGGACGAAAAATCGCCCCTCGCCATGGCGCAGGTCGGCGCCGGTCTCGCGGCCATGGGCGATCACGCCCGCGCCCGCTCGGCGCTGCATCAAGCGGCGGCGGCGTTGGGCTACAAGGACGCCAACGATTGGTATCAGAGCCCGCTGCGCGATCTCGCCGGTGTCATCGCCCTCAGCTATCAGGCCAGCGAAGTCGATATCGCCCGCAGCCTGCAAGGGCGCCTGGAGGGCGCGGTCAAAAACCCCGACCAGCTCAACACCCAGGAAGAGGCGCGCCTGCTCGAAGCGGCGCATTACATGCTGCGCGCCGCCGGTCCGATGCGCGTCACCGCGACCGGCGTGGTTCCCTTGGCGCGGGTCGGCGGGGCGCCGCGCTGGGCGGTCGGTCGCCTCGTCGACGCGCGCTTCGTCAATGCCGGAACCGGCGCGCTGTGGCGGACGGTGACGGTGCGCGGCACGCCGTTGGCCGCGCCGGGCGCCTCGGCGAACGGCCTCACGGTGGCCAAGACGTTCTACAACCTCTCCGGGGCCCCAGTGAATCTGGCCGCCGTCCGTCAGGGCGACCGGATCATCGTGCGCATTTCGGGAAGCTCCGGGCAGGGGCGCACCACACCCCTGGCGATCAACGACGCCCTGCCGGCCGGTTTTGAGATCGAGTCGACCCTGAACCCCGCGGACACGACCGACGGTCCCTTCAAATTCCTCGGCAAGCTAACCACCGCCAGCGCTCAGGAAAGCCGCGACGACCGCTATGTCGCGACGCTTTCGCTGCCGGGAAACCAGCCGTTCGCCTTCGCCTACATCGCTCGGGCCGTCACCCCCGGCGGATTCTTCCTGCCCGGCGCCGAGGTGTTCGACATGTACCATCCGGCGATTTCAGCACGCACCGCCGCCGGCCGGCTGGCGATCACGCCGGCGGGGTGAGAAAGATGCGGCTGCAAGCGTGGTTCGCCCCCTCCGTCTCGCGCAAGAGCGCGCGATCCACCTCCCCCGCCGCGCTGCGCTTGCATGGGAGGAGCGATAATAATGCTGCTCCTCCCCTGTCCCGAAGAGGACGGGGGAGGTGGCGCGGCGCTCTCGTTTGCGCCGTGACGGAGGGGGCGAACGGCATCGCCGGCAGAGCGTGATTCCCCGTATCGTCCGTGCACTGATCGCGCTCCTCGCGCTCGAAACCGCGCTTCTCACCCTCGATACGCTCTTTCCTCCGGACCTGACGCGCGGCGAGCGATCTTCGCCGGTCGTGCTCGACCGTCACGGCGCCTGGCTGCGCGCCCTGCCGGTGGAGAACGGACGCTGGCGCATCCGCGCCGATCTTGACCGCATCGATCCGATCTATCTTGAGCGCCTCACGCGGATGGAGGATGGGCGGTTTGGCTGGCATGTCGGCGTGGACCCCATCGCGGTCGTCCGCGCGGTCGCCTCGGCGGCGGTTCATGGGCGCGTCACCTCGGGCGCCTCGACCCTGACCATGCAGACCGCGCGTCTGCTGGCGCCGCACCGCCGCAGCCTTGGCGACAAGGTCGTCGAAATGATCCGCGCCGTGCAGTTGGAGGCGCGCTATTCCAAGCCGCAGATCCTCGCCCTCTATCTGACCCTTGCCCCCTACGGCGGCAATCTGGAGGGCGTTCGCGCCGCCAGCCTGGCCTATTTCGGCCATGAGCCGAGCGCGCTGACCGACGGCGAGCAGGCCCTGCTGATCGCCATGCCGCAATCGCCCGAGGCGCGGCGGCCCGACCGTCGGCCAGGCGCGGCGCGCGCGGCGCGCGCGCGGGTGCTGGGGCGGATGGCGCGTAGCGGTCTGATCGAACCGGCGGCGGCGCGCGAGGCGATGGCCGAGGCCCTGCCCACCCGCGCGCCCTTCCCGGCGCTGGCCTGGCACGCCGCCGGGCAACTGGCTCGCGCGGCGCCCGCCGATCAGGCCTCGGTGGTCAGCACGCTCGACGCCGATCTGCAATCGCGCCTGGAACCCATGGCCGCCGCGGCCGCGCGGAGCCAGGGCGACAAGACCGTCGTCGCCGTCCTGGTGGTGGAGATCAAGAACCGCGCGGTGCGCGCCGCCATCGGCTCGGGCGGCCTGGGTCGACCGGGCGGCTGGATCGACATGACCCGCGCCCTTCGCTCGCCGGGCTCGGCGCTCAAGCCGTTGATCTACGCCTTCGCCTTCGACGATGGTCTGGCCGCCCCCGACACCCAGATCGACGACGCGCCGCGCCGGTTCGTCGACTATCAACCCGAGGATTTCGACCGCACCTTCCATGGCAAGGTGACCGCGCGCGAGGCGTTGATCTATTCGCTCAATGTTCCCGCCGTCACACTTCTGGGCAAGATCGGCGCGCCGGCCTTCGAGGCGCGGCTACAGGCGATGGGGGTGAAGCTGGTGCGCCCGAAGGCCGCGTTCAGCGACGCGGGCCTGGCCCTGGCCCTGGGCGGCGAGGGCATGTCCCTGCGCGATCTGGCCTTGCTCTACGCGGCGCTGGGAGATGACGGTGTGGTCAAGCCGCTGACGTGGACCGAAGCCGACGCCGCGCGGATTGAACAATCGCCCGGGCGACGTCTTCTGCGACCGGCCGCCGCGACCCAGGTGCTCGACATCCTGCGCGAAGGGCCGGCGCCGAAAGGCCGCATCCCCGCCGCTCTCACCCAAGGCGGGCCGGGTCTGGCGTTCAAGACCGGCACATCCTACGCCTTTCGCGACGCGGTCGCCGTCGGCGTGGTCGGCGGCTATGTCATCGCGGTGTGGACGGGCCGGGCCGACGGCGGCGCGCGCGACGGCCTGACCGGGCGCGAAGCGGCCCTGCCGCTTCTCTTTGACGTCGCCGATCAAGTCGGCGCGCCACACGCGGCGCCGCATCCGCTTGGACCCAAGGGCGCCCCGAGCGCGCTCACCACTCTTGAGACCGACGCCCCCGGCCCGCGGCTGATTTTCCCGCCCAACGGCGCGACGGTGATGGCCGATGGCTTTGGCCCCGCGGCGCGTGGCCTGACCCTGGCGGCGCGCGGCGATCATCTCGACTGGTACGTCGACGGCGCCTTGATTGCGCCCGATCCGGTCAGCGGCCAGGCCGTCTGGCGCCCGTCGGGGCCCGGCTTCTTCCACGTCGTCGTGGTCGATGGAGACGGCCGCCGGGCGCACGCGCGGGTGCGGGTCAAAGGGTGATTTTAGACCTTTACGCCGCCCTCCCCTTTGTGGGGAGGGCGACTCGCGGAGCGAGCGGGGTGGGGCCTTATCCATACCCCGGCCAGACTTCCCCACCCCGGACTAGGCTTCGCTCCGTCTCGACCCTCCCCATTTCGGGGGAGGGAGGAAATATGCCGTTTGTCGCCCTACCCCGCCTTTTCCTTCTGCAAATCCGGCGCATGCCCCGCCGGCATGGCGGTCGCGCCGGCCAGGGTGACCTTGAGCGCCTCGGCGGCGCGGTCGTTGTCCATGATTTTCTTCATAATCGCCTCGCCGGCGCGATCGAACGACTCGCGGTGCTCGATGACGTATTGTCGCGAGGAGCGATAGCCTTCGAGCAGGCCGTTGATCTCGGGGATGACGTGGCGGGCGACGAGGTCCCAGCTCCGCCCGGTGTTTTCGCGGTTGGCCCAGTCGTGGGCGAAGCCGATCACCGTGCCGAAGCCGCCGCTGACCTCCATCAGATCGCGGATTGCCTTGATAAGGTCGTCCGGCGTGCCGACCACCCCGGCGGCCCCCTCGGCGAAGGCCGTCTGATCGACCGCGTCGTCCGGGCTGGCGAACGGCAGGGCGCCGGGCCGCATCAGGGTGCCGACATTGTATTCATTGTGCCACCGCATCAGGCCCTCGCCGGCCTGGGCGCGGGCCTCGGCGCGGGTTTCGGCGACGTGCCAGGCCATGACCACACGCCAGTTCTTGCGATCGACCGTGCGCCCGGCCTTGGCGGCGGCTTCCTCGGCGAAGCTCCACTGAGTGGGCAGGGCCATCAGGCCGGCGGTGGACATCGAGCCGATCGACAAAACCCCGGCGCCGTATTTTCCGGCCAGGGTCATGCCCGACGGGCTGACCTGCGAAGCGACCGCGAACGGCAGATCTTCCTGCAGCGGGAACAGTTGCAGGCGGGCGTCGCGCAGGGTGAACCAGTCGCTTTCGTGGGTCACGCGCTCGCCGGCGAACAGGCGCTTGATCACGCCGATGGCCTCGTCCTGGCGGTCACGCTGAACCATCGGGTCGATGCCCAGCGTGTAGGCGTCCGACGGCAGGGCCCCCGGCCCGGAGCCGAAGATCACCCGTCCGCCGGTCATGTGGTCCAGTTGGACGATCCGCTGGGCGACGTTGAACGGATGGTGATAGGGCAGCGACACCACCCCGGTGCCGAGCCGAATGCGGTGCGTGCGCTCTCCGGCGGCGGCGAGGAACATTTCCGGCGAGGCGATCACCTCCCAGCCGGTGGAGTGATGCTCGCCGCACCAGAATTCGTCATAGCCCAGGGCGTCGAGTTGGGCGGCGAAATCCAGATCGCCGCGAAATTGGAGCATGGGATGCTCGCCGATCGGATGGTGGGGGGCGAGAAAGGCTCCAAATTTCATTCGCGACATGACGATCCTCCGTTGATTGAGCCAGCATGGCCTGCCCGCGCGGAGATTTCAAACATTTGTTCGAGGCTGCTGACCAATGCGGCGGAATTCCGGCGCGCCCAGGATCAAATCAGCTTGACCACGCCCACGGCGCACCGCAGTGCGGCGCGATGAGCGAGACCGTCACCCTCCCCGCGCCGGCCCTCAACCGCGCCATATTGGCCATCGCCCTGCCGTCGATGGCGACCAATGTCGCCACCGCCCTGTTCGGCCTGGCCGACATGTGGGTGATCGGGCGCCTCGGCGACGCGGCCGCTCAGGGCGGGGTGGAAGTTGGCGCCAAGCTCCTGATGACCGTGCTGATCGTGTTCAACTTCCTGCGCTCGGGCACCGTCGCCCTGACCGCCCAGGCGGCGGGGCGGGACGACGAAGCCGGCCAGGCCGCCACTCTGGTGCGGGGCGTCGCCGCGGCCCTCGCCATTGGCGTCGTACTTTTGCTGGCCAAGGCCGCTGTCATCGAGTTGGGGCTGCGGATGCTCGGCGCGGGCGCGTCGGTGACCGCCCTGGCGCGGACCTATGTCGGCATTCGTTATTGGGGTGGCGTCGCCTGGCTGGTCAACGCGGTGCTGGTCGGTTGGCTGATCGGGCGGCGGCGGATGCGCATGGTCCTGGCGGTCGAGGTGGCGGCGAACCTCGTCCACGTCGGGCTCGATCTCACCCTGGTGCTGGCCTTCCATCTCGGCGTCGCCGGGGTCGCCTTCGCCACCCTGTCGTCGGAGACCCTCAAGCTGGTGGCGCTCGTCGTGATGATCGCCCGCGAGGCGCCCGCCCGCCGCGCTCTGGGCCTGATCCGAGCGCGGACCACCTGGCGGGCGGAAGAGCTGGTCGCCCTGTTTCGCCTCAACCGCGATCTCTTGGGCCGCACCGCCCTTTTGATGACTGCAACCGTGCTGCTGACCCGCGCCGGGGCCCGTCAGGGCGCCGTCATCCTGGCCGCCAACGCCATCCTCTACCAGCTCTTCATGCTTTCGGCCCTGCTGCTCGACGGGTTCGAGAGCGCCGCTCAGGTGCTGTGCGGCGAGGCTCTCGGCGCGCGCGACCGCATCGGCTTTGGCCGGGTGGTGCGCGCGACATTGGCCTGGGCCGGCCTCGGCGCGGTCGTCGTCACGGTGGTTTACGGCCTGTTCGGCGCGCGCCTGGCCGCCGGTTTCAGCACCGACCCCGCCGTGATCGCAACCACCAGGACCTATGCCGTATGGGTGATCGCGCTGCCGCTGGCGGGCGTCGCGTCGTTTGTGTTTGACGGCGTGTTCATCGGATCGAGTTGGACCCGCGCCATGCTGATCAGCATGGCCGGCGCCCTGGCGGTGTTCGTGATCGGCCTGACCGCGTTCGCGCCGCTGGGAAATCACGGCCTCTGGCTCGCCTTCACCCTGTTCTTTATCGCCCGCGCGGTTGGACAGATGTGGATGGCGCCGGGGTTGACCCGACGCAGTTTCGTCCGCTCTTAGCGGTCCACAACGCGCGCCGTCACCGGCGCCGCGCGCCCGTCACAGTTGAGGAAACCACCGATGGCCGCCGAACCAGAGTTCATCCTGCATCACTATGACACCTCGCCGTTTTCCGAGAAGGCGCGGTTGATGTTCGGGCTGAAATCACTGGCCTGGCGTTCGGTGCTCACACCCAACATGATGCCCAAGCCGGACCTCATCCCTCTCACCGGCGGTTATCGCCGGGCGCCGGTGATGCAGATCGGCGCCGACGTCTTCTGCGACAGCCAGGTGATCCTGGCCGAGATCGAGCGCCGGGCGCCGGGCCCCGGGCGCCTTCGCGGCGTCGATCGGATGGTCAATCTTTGGGCGGATCGATTGTTCTTCCAGGCCTCGGTCGCGGTGATCTTCGGCGAATTGGGCGACAGCGTGCCGGCCGATTTCGTCAAGGATCGGGAAAAGCTTTCCGGCGGATCCTTCAACGTCGCGGCGATGAAGGCCGCCGCCGTCCCCATGCGCGGCCAGTGGCGGGCCCACGCCGCCTGGATCGAGAGCGCCCTGGCCGCACGCGGCGACTTCCTCGCCGGCGAGGCGCCGAGCTTGATCGACATCGCCGCACACATGAATGTGTGGTTCCTGAGCCGGTTCACCCCGCACATCGCCGGCCCCCTGCTGGCCGGCCTCGATCGCGTGACCGCCTGGCGGGATCGTCTTGACGCCGTCGGTCACGGTCGACGCGAGGAAATGACCGGCGCGGAGGCCCTGGCCATCGCGCACGCCGCCGAACCCGATCATTTCACCCCCCACGACGACGCCGACCCGTCCGGCCTGGCGCCCGGCGCGGTGGTGGTGGTGATGGCCGATGATTATGGCCGCGACCCGATCAACGGTGTCCTGGTGGCGGCGAACAGCGACCGCGTGGTCATCGAGCGCATCACCCCCGACCTTGGCCGCCTGCAGCTGCACTTTCCACGCGTGGGCTATGTTTTGGCGGCGGCGGGCTAGCTTCGGTCTAGCCGGCCAGCCCGGTCAGAGCCTGCCGCACGGCGATCAGGGACTGACCCGCCACCATGCCCTTCCAGTCATCGGCGTCGCCGTAGAAAGCGTCGCGCATCTGGGTCTTGATCGCCCGGCCCTGCGGCGAGCCGAGATCGCCGTGGGCGTGCAGCCAGGCGTCGGCGCGCAGGGCCAGCAGCACCTCCATGACCGTATGGGTGCCGAACTCCAGGGCCACGCCGGTCACCTCGGCGTGGCCGAGCAGCTTGGGCGCGGCCGCCAGCCCGTCGCCGCTGATATCGGCTGACGTCGAGCTCCCGCTCGACGGCGAGGTGATCGCCCCGCCGAACCAGGCCCTGGCGCGGGCGAATCCGGGGCTGCTCATCACATCGGTGACGATCTGTTCGCCAAAGCCCCACGGCCCCAGACCGGTGTGATAGTCGATGACGCCGATCTTGCCCGCGCCGCCAAGATGGCCCTCAAAGATCGCCGTCTGCGTGCGCCGCGACCAGGTCGGCGCGTCGCCGCCATAGAACACGCCCTGGGCATGGTGATATTGCCCGCCACTGATCGCTTGCTGCAGGGCCATGAACCCGTGTTCGGCGGCATAGGCGCCGAGCGTATGCGCGGTGCGGGTCTGCGCCTCGTCGGACCACTCGGACGGACAGATGGCGTCGGCGAGGACCTGGTAGCCGGGATTGCCGGGGAGCGGGGCGGTAAAGTCGATCCAGTTGCGATTGAGGTCGACGTTCTCGTTGGTCACCCGCCGCAACCAGGCGAAACCATACGGATTGATGGCGTGGATCATCAGCACCGCGACGCCGGCCGGCAGGCGCCCCGCCTCGCCGCGCCGCAGCCAGTCGACCTGGGCGCCCGAGCCGCAGAAGCCCTCGACGCCGTGGGTGGCGGAGATCATCACCAGGACCCGCTCGGCCGCGCGCGGACCAAACCAGGCGATGTCGGTCGCCAACGCCCCGCCATCCGGACCACGCTCGGGGTGAACGATGGCGTCGAGCGCCCCGCCGGTGGCGCGCGCCGCCGCGAGAAATTTGGTCCGGGCCTGTTGGTAGTCGGCGCTGAAACTGTCGGCGCTGTTCATGGCTTCAGTCTTCCTTCAGGAAACGACGCAGGACCGCCTCGGCGCGGTCCGGCTCATCGCGATGGACCCCGTGGCCGGCGCCGCCAAACACGTCCAGCGTAGCCAGGCCGGCAGGCAAGGCGCGATGAATCTCCTCGGCGCACGCCACCGGCGTGATCGGATCGAGGCCGCCGGCGAGCACCAGGGTCGGGCAGGCGACCTTGGCCAGATCGGCGACCATGTTCATGGTTCCCTGTTCGCCGGTGATGAAGTCAAACATCACCTCCAGGCGCATGATCGCGCGGGCGCGGGCCTGCTCCAGAGCCGGGTCCTTGGTCGGATTGTAAAGCGGCATGCACACGGCCATGTACTCGCCCGCCGCCTCGGCCGACGGATGGGTCCAGAAGGCGCGCGCGATGGTCTCGGCCCGCGCGCCGCCCAGCCGCGCCATCATGGCGTAGGTGGCGTCCAGATGCATCCGCGCCGCCGTCGATGACAGGATGAGCCGCGCCGGATGATCGGGATGTCGGGTGGCGTAGGACATCGCGACCATGCCGCCGAAGGAGAGGCCGTAAACCACCGGCTTTTCGATGCCGAGGATCTCGCAGAAATCGCGAATATCGTCGCCCCATTGCGGCAACCGCCAGGTTTCGCGCGCGCCGCCGGATCGACCGTTGCCCCTATGATCGAGGTAGATCACCTGATGGCTGTCGGCGAAGCGGTCGAAATAGGGCCGCATGAGCGAATGATCGAAACCCGGCCCGCCGTGCAGGACGATCAGGGTCGGACGCTCGACCATTTGCCCGCCGTCAACCGCGAGCTTTGAGCCCACGACATCGAAGAAGATCGGCGCGCCGTTGACGGTGACTTGCATGGTCGTTTCACTCCGCCGGCGCCAATCGCCAGTTTGCGACGTATTTGGGCGCCGTTTCCTTCGTCAAGACCGACGCGATTATGCCCATCACCATAAATCCCATGACATACCAGGCCGGCGCCAGCGGATCGCCGGTCCAGTGGATCAGGCTGGCGATAATCGGCTGGGTGGTGCCGCCGAAGATCGCCACCGACGCGGCGTAAATCGTGCCCAGGACCGCGCCGCGCAGCTCCTTGCGCAGGGATTCGGCCAGGCCGGCGTAAAGCGCCGCGCCGCTCAGGGCGAAAAGTCCCGAGAGCAGGGCGGTGACGCCGAGCAAGGCCGCGGCATTGTGCAGCCGCACCATCAGTGAGAAGGCCGGCAGGGCGGCGACGAGAAACGCCACCCGCGGCCAGATCAGCAAGGGCCGTCGCCCGAACCGATCGGTCAGCAAACCGCCCGTCAGACTGAACACCAAGCCCGAGAGGCCCAGGACCAGGGTCGCCGCCAGGGACACGCCCGACGCCATGTGCAGGCTGGTCTGCGCGTAGGTGGTCATGAAGCTGAGCACATAGTTCGCCACCGTGCCCGACGCGATCAGGCCGAGTCCCAGGACAATGACGCGGGCATGGCCGATGAGGTCGGGACGCGTGGGCTGCACCGCCGACGGAGTTTCGTTATGGTGCAAGGTCTCGGGCAGGCTGAGACGCAACCAAAGGCCGAACGGCAGCACCGCCGCGCCGAGACCGAGCGCGACGCGCCAGCCCCAGGTCTCCAGCCCAGCCGGTCCGGCGACCTTGGCCAGGATCACCCCGATGAGGCCGCCGGCGACGAAAGCCATGTTCTGACTGGCGCCCTGCCAGCACCCATAGAGGCCGCGCCTGGCCGGCGGCGAGGACTCGATCAGAAAGGCGGTGGTCGGCCCGACCTCGCCGCCGAGGGCGAAACCCTGCGCCAGCCGCCAGATCAGAGCCAGAATCGGCGCCGCCGGGCCGATCATGGCGTAGGACGGGGTCAGGGCCAGACCGAGAATGGCGACCCCCATCAGAGTCAGGCTGAACAACATGGCCGGCTTGCGCCCGACCTTGTCGGCGTAGCGCCCGATCAGCACCGCGCCCACGGGCCTCAAGGCGAAGCCGGCGCCGAAGGTCGCCAGCGACAGGATCAGCGAAATGAACGGCGAATGGCCGGGAAAAAAGGTCCGGCCGATCTGCACCGCGAAGGCGGCGTAGATGGTGAAGTCGTAGAACTCCAGGGCGTTGCCGGCCACGGCGGCGGCGACGTGGCGCTTGAGGATGGCGGGGGGGGCGGTCACGGGCGGCTAGCTGAACGCGTCGGCGGCGCCGGCGCCGAAACGACTGGAGAGCTGTTGGTAGATCGTCGGGGCGGGCGTGTACATCAGCGGCCAGAGCAGGGCCCCAAGGGCGCCGCTGACGATCAGGGTGACGATCCGCGCCGGCGTCATATAGGCGCCCAGCGAGCTCATATCCTGGTGCGCCAGCGCACCGGCGCCGCCGGCCAGCAGCGCGATCACGCCGATCACAATACCCGACAACAGGCTGACCACGATCACCATCACGCCGGCGATGAGGTAGGTCCCGAGGATCGACCAGAACCGTCCCCTGGTCAGCGCCCAGGACCCGAACAGGTTCACCTTGGCGGTTTGAAACGTCAGGGCCGAAGCCAATGACAGTCTTACAAATACAAAAATCACAGCACACACCGCGGCCAGGGCGCCAAGCGCCGCCAACGGTTTGGCCACCGCCGCCAATAGGCCGGTCACGATGGTAAAGACCGTACCGCCGGCGAAAAACAGCAGACCGAGCAGGACCGCGAGGCCCAGTTGCCGCAATTCGTCGCCGCCGAGCCTGAAATAGCCGAATCTCTCTTCGGCGGGCCTCAGGACCACCCTGTTCATTGCGGCGGAGACGACGGCGCCGAGGGCGAGGCTGATCGGCAGGATCACAAGATAGGCCGGCAGAATCCCTTCATAGACCGACATGAATTTCTGCATATCGACGTGCCCCGGATCGGTCGCCGCGGATGCAAAGAACGCCGTGAGCTGCGTCATCGCCGGTCCGGCCATCCCGATCAGCACGCTCTGAATGACCAACTGCAAAATGACCGAGGCGGCCGCCCAGACCAGCAACGCCCTGGGATGCTCGCGCGCCACCCGAAAGCCGGTGAAGGCGGCGTCCTGAACTGAAAAATCCGCCATATCGTTTCCTGCGCGCCACTTACGCGCCGATAGTTACAGAAAGGCGCGGGCCGGAACAGCCCCCAGCGCCGCCGCCGTCCGCACATGACAGCAAATTCAAGATACAAGGCGTGTTTCGGCGGCTAGACTGCCCCAATTGTATCGGCGGATGGGAGAGGCGCTCAAT
Source organism: Caulobacteraceae bacterium (assembly GCA_025352085.1). Classification (GTDB taxonomy): domain Bacteria; phylum Pseudomonadota; class Alphaproteobacteria; order Caulobacterales; family Caulobacteraceae; genus Acaudatibacter. The sequence continues at coordinate 50,629 of JANXUA010000112.1, forward strand.
GCGACTGCTGATTGTTGAGGACGACACCGAGGCCTCCGGCGCGATGGTGACCGGTCTGGCGGAGGCCGGACACGACTGCCTGTGCGCGCCCGACGGTGAGGCGGGCCTGGCGGCGGCGCGCGGAGGCGGCTTCGACGTGATGGTGGTGGACCGAATGATGCCCAAGCTGGACGGCGTCGGCATGGTCGAAGCCCTGCGCCGCGACGGCGACCAGACGCCGGTGCTGTTTCTCTCGGCGCTGGGCGAAATCAATGACCGGGTTACCGGCCTGAATGCCGGCGGCGACGATTATCTGGTCAAGCCCTACGCCCTGGCCGAACTGGTCGCCCGGGTCGAAGCCCTGTCGCGGCGGCGCGAGACGGGCTCGGTCCAGACCCTGCTGAAGCTCGGCGATCTGGAAATGGATTTGATCGGTCGCGAGGTCCGCCGGGCCGGCCGGGATATCGATCTGCAACCGCGCGAGTTTCAGTTGCTCGAATTTCTGATGCGTCACGGCGGCCAGTCGGTCACCCGCACCATGTTGCTTGAGGGCGTGTGGAACTATCATTTCGATCCGCAGACCAATGTGATCGACGTGCATATCTCCCGCCTGCGCGCGAAGATCGACAAGGGGTTCGACAAGGCCATGCTGCAGACGGTTCGCGGCGCGGGCTATCGGCTGGAAGCGTGAGGGCGGTCTTCGGCCCTTGACCCGCCTAGCGCCCCTTTCGCCCCCCGACCCTCCGTCATGGCCGACCGTCAGTGTCGGCCATCCATCGGGCGAGCGGGTGGGTGTGGCCGTGCGGCCGCACGGCCATCGAGAGGCCTCGCCGTATGGATCACCGGGACTTCCGCCCGGTGATGACGGTGGGGCGATGATGGGAAACGCGCGTCGCGGCAACGTTTCGGCTTTAGTCAGTCAAGGTGAAAGGCCTTAGCTCCATGCGCCTGCCGCGCCTGTTTCGCACCACGCCGTTTCGGCTGACCCTGCTGTTTCTGGCCCTGTTCGCCGCTTCGGCCAGCGCCTTCCTGGCCTATATCTATGTCGCCACGGCCGGCGAGGTCTCCAATCGCGCCGACGCCCGCGTCGCCCGCGAATTTCAATCCCTCGAGGCGGTGTACGCGCGCGGCGGCTTCCCCGCCCTGAACCAGGAGGTGATCGAGCGCACGACCAGCGATCGGCCCCTGCTGTATCTTCTGATGAGCAAGACCGGCGCGCCGATCAGCGGCTCCATCGCCCGATCGCCGATACCGAATTTCGGCGGAACACGCGATTGGGCGAGCTTCACCCTGACCGAGGTCGAAGTCGACGGCAGTCTGGTCAAACGACCGGCGCGGGGCCTGGAGGAACGGTTGAGCGGCGGAGAAATCCTGTTCGTCGGCGCCGATGTCAGCGAATCGGAAGCCTATGTGAACAAGATCCTGCGCGCCTTGTGGGGCGCGGGCGCCCTGATCGTCGTGCTGGGCCTCGCCGGCGGCGTGCTGGTCAGCCGCAATGTCAGCCGCAACATCGCCGGACTGACCGGGGTGATCGATCAGGCGCGGAGCGGGGATCTCGCCGCCCGCGCGCCGGTGCGCGGGACCGGCGACGAGTATGATGAATTGGCGGCGGGCCTCAACGACATGCTCGGGCGTCTGGAGCGGTCGATCGCCGGCATGCGCCACGCGGGCGACGCCATCGCCCACGACCTGCGCTCGCCGCTCACCCGCCTGCGCGCTCGCCTGGAGGCGGCGATGATCGAGGCGGACGCCGGACGGTCCGACGCCAAGCTCGCCCTGCACCAGGCCCTCGAGGACGCCGACGGCGTCTTGCGCACCTTCACCGCGGTCCTGGCCATCGCGCGGCTGGAAGCGGCGACCGACGCACCGTCGCAGGCGGTGTTTGATCCAGGCGAACTGGCCCGCGACGTGACCGAGCTTTACGAACCCCTGTGCGAAGACAAAGGTCTCGCCTTCGAGGCGGAGATCGCGCTCGGCCTGCGCCTGAAGGGCAGCCGCGAGATCATCGCCCAGGCCCTGGCCAACCTCCTGGACAATGCGGTGAAATACACCCCGGCCGGCGGCGCGATCATGCTGCGGGTTCGGCGCAGATCCTCCGGCGAAATCGAGTTTTCCGTCACCGACACCGGCCCCGGCATCGGGCCGGACGACCGCGACCGGGTCGTCGAGCGGTTCGTCCGCCTGGAGAACAGCCGCAATGCGCCTGGCGTCGGTCTCGGTCTTTCCCTCGTCGCCGCCGTGGCGCGCGCCCATCGCGGCCGGCTGGAGCTTGACGAAGGGCCGGGCTCGATCGATGGCGGCGGCCCCGGACTGCGGGCGGCCCTGGTTTTCCCCGCGGGCGCATGACGGCTCTCGCCCAATCCCTGCGGCCATGCGGGCCGGTCGTCGACGCGACGGCCGCATTCCGCGCTCACGAGCCTCTGGCGGACAGTGCGGTGGCCGAAGGCTGGTCGGCGGTGCTGGAGACCGCCTGGCCGGCCTTGGCGCCGATGTTCGCGGCCTCGCCTTATCTCGCCGGCCTCGCCCGGCGCGCGCCGGACGCCCTGCGACTGATTTTGGAGGACGACCCGGACGCGCGCCTGGCCGCTGTCCTGGCGGCGACTGAAGCCGGCGCCGCCGACCCCGACATCGGTCACGCCGAACGGCGCCTGCGCGAGCTCAAAGCCGAGTTGCACCTGTTGACCGCGCTCGCCGATCTGGGCGGGGTCTGGGACCTGGAGCAGGTCACCGGCGCGCTTAGCCGCTTCGCCGACGCCGCCGTGCGCGTCGCCTTCGCGCTGGCCGGGCGGGAAGCGCTCGCCGCCGGCAAAATCGCCCGCCTCGGTGTTGGCGACGAAGGACCCCTCCCCGGCCTCTTCTGCATCGCCATGGGCAAGCACGGCGCATTCGAGCTGAACTATTCCAGCGATATCGATATCTCGTTTTTCCACGAGCCGGACGCGCTGGCGCTCGCGCCTGGCGTCGAGGCCCAGCCGTTCGCCGCCCGCATGGCCGATCGGATCGCCGACATCCTGCAGCGACGCACCGTCGAGGGCTATGTCTTCCGTGTCGATACGCGGCTGCGGCCCGATCCGTCGTCAACGCCGGTGTCGGTGTCGGTCCCGGCGGCGTTCAACTATTACGAGAGCGTCGGCCAGAACTGGGAGCGCGCCGCCTTCATCAAAGCTCGCGTCGCGGCGGGCGACAGGGTCCACGGGCAGGCTTTCCTGGACGCCCTGCAGCCGTTCATCTGGCGGCGCAATCTCGACTTCGCGGCCATCGCCGACATCCATTCGATCAAGCGGCAGATCCACGCGCACAAGGTCGACGATCGCCTCGACGCCGCCGGCGCCGATCTCAAGCTGGGCCGCGGCGGTATCCGCGAGGTGGAGTTCTTCGTCCAGACCCAGCAACTGATCCTGGGCGGGCGCCAGGGGAGTCTGCGCTCGCCGCGCACCCTGGGCGCCCTCGCCGCCCTGGCGGAGGCCGGCCACGTCACGCCGGACGCCGCGAGCGAAATGACGGGCGCCTATCGCACGCTGCGGGCGATGGAACACCGCGTGCAGATGATCGCCGACGAGCAGACCCATCGCCTGCCGCGGTCCGACAAGGACCGCCGCGCCGTCGCCGCCCTGGCCGGCTATCCGACGCTCGGACGGTTCGACGCGGCGGTGGGCAAGCTTCTCAGAGGCGTCAACCGCCGCTACGGTGCCCTGTTCGCCGGCGAGGAAGAGCTCTCGTCGCGCTTCGGCAGCCTGGTGTTCACCGGCGTGGAGGATGACGCCGAAACCCTGGCGACCCTGGGCCGGATGGGATTTGCCGAGCCTGCAAGGATCAGCGGCGCGATCCGCGCCTGGCATCACGGCCACATCGGGGCCACGCGCACCGAGCGCGGCCGCGAGCTCTTCACCCGTCTGGCCCCGCGCCTTCTGGACGCCATCGCCGCCACTGGCGCGCCCGACACCGCCTTCGCCCGGTTCGGCGACTTCTTCGCCGCCCTGACCGCCGGCGTACAGACCCAGTCGCTGTTTCTGGCCCAGCCGCGCCTGCTCGATCTGGTGGTGCGGGTGATGGCCTTCGCCCCCCGCTTTGCCCGCACTCTGGCGCGCCGACCGGCGGCGCTCGACGCCCTGCTCGACGCCAGTTTCTTCGACCCCGCCGCCCACGCGGTCGATATCGCGGCCCAGCTCGCGGCGGCCGCCGATTACGAGGGCGCGATGAATCTGGCCCGGCGGCTGTACGCCGAACACGCCTTTCGCATCGGCGCCCAGGTCTTGAGCGGCGTCGCCGACGCCAAGGCCTCGGGCCTGGCCTTCACCGACCTCGCCGACGACCTGATCGCGGGCCTCGCGGCGGCGTCTCTCATCGAAATCAAGCGTCAGGCCGGGGATTTTCCGGGCGGTGTCGCGGTCATCGCGCTGGGCAAATGCGGGTCGCGCGAAATGACCGCCCGCTCGGACCTCGATCTGATGACGCTGTATCGATCGACCGCGCCCGATGGCGCGTCGACGATCAAGGGCTGGAGCGCCGACACCTTCTACGCCCGGTTCACCCAGCGTCTCGTCGCGGCCCTGTCCGCGCCGACCACCGAAGGGGGTCTCTATGAAGTCGATCTCAAGCTACGGCCGTCGGGAACCAAGGGCCCCGTGGCCGTAAGCTTCGCCGCCTTCGAGGCCTACTACGCCGGCGCCGCCGAGACCTGGGAGTTCCTGGCCCTGACCCGCGCCCGCGTTGTGTGGGCGACCACGCCCGCTTTTTCCGCCGCCGCGATGCGCGCCGTCGAAACCGCCCTGCGCCGTCCGCGTGACCCGGCCAGCACCGCCGCCGACGTCGCCGACATGCGTGATCTGATGAGTGAAGAGCGCCCCGCCGAAGGATTTTGGGACATGAAGTTGAGCGAAGGCGGTCTGGTCGATATCGAGTTTTGCGCCCAATATCTGCAACTCCTCGGCGGCCCGTTGCACCAGAACACCGGCGCAGCGCTCGTCGCCCAGAGCGAGGCCGAGCCTGGTCGACGACGGGACCTTGACGCCCTCCACCGCGCCTGGACCGTGCAGCAATCGCTGTCGCAACTTCTCAAAATCGCTTTGGAAGACGATGCCGATGTCGACGCCGAGCCGGCGGCGTTCAAGGCTCTGCTGGCGAAGGCGGGCGGGGCGCGCGGTTTCGCTGCGTTGAAGACCAAACTGGAAACCGCGCGGGCCGCGGCGCACGGAGTGTTTGAGAGAATGGTGCGGTCTTAGGTTTGGGCTCCCTCCCCTTTATGGGGAGGGTCGAGACGGAGCGAAGCAAAGTCCGGGGTGGGGAACCGTCCGGGCTGATCGACACTTCCCCACCCGTCCCGCTTCGCGGTCCACCCTCCCCATGATGGGGAGGGAAAGCTATGCTGTTGACCAGAAACCGAAAGCCGGATCGACCCATGACCATCGCCCACCTCCTGCTCACCAACTTCGCGATCTCCGCCGCGCTCTTCATCGGTCTGTGGCTGATCAATCTGCGCACCCGTGACCCGAGCTTCATCGACAGCTGGTGGGCGCTGGGGATGGTGGCGATCGCTTGGGCCAGCTTCATCGCCGAACCGAACCGGGGGCCGCACGCCGTCCTGCTCACCGCTCTATGCACCGCGTGGGGGCTGAGATTGGGGGTCTATCTGCTTTGGCGCTGGCGCAAACACGGACCGGACCGGCGCTACACAACCATGATGGCCCTGGCGCAAAGCGAACGGGGTTGGGGATACGCCAAAGCCTCGCTGCTCTTGGTGTTCGCCCTGCAGATGCCGTTGCAGTTTGTCGTCGGTCTGCCGGCGCAGCTGGGTCAATGGGGCGCCCCAATTGCGCTGGGTCCATGGGCGTGGGCGGGCGCCGCGCTGGCGATCATCGGCATTGTGTTCGAGAGCGTCGGCGATTTCCAGCTTGTCGCCTTCAAGGCCGATCCGGCCAACGCCGGCAAGGTATTGCAATCGGGCCTGTGGCGCTTCACCCGCCACCCCAACTATTTCGGCGACGCCTGCGTTTGGTGGGGTCTCTATCTGATCGCCGCCGAGACGGGGCTGGGCGCCTGGTCCCTGCCCGGCCCGGTTCTGATCACCGTCCTGCTCACCCGCTGGAGCGGCGTGCCGACGGTGGAGGGCCGGATGCGGCGCAAGAAGCCGGACTACGAGGCCTATGTGGCGCGCACGTCCGGCTTCATTCCGATGTGGCCGAAGAAGGACTGAGAGTCCGTTCGAGAATTTGCTGACGCCCGCTCCGTCTCGCGCAAGAGAGCGCGATCCACCTCCCCCGTCCTGTGCGGGACCGCCGACGAGGAGCAAGGCGCATTTACGTTCGCTCCTCCCATGCAAGCGAAGCGCAGCGGGGGAGGTGGCGCGCGATGCCATCTTGCATCGCGTGACGGAGGGGGCGCAAAGCGATTCAATTCATCCGCCTATTGTTCCGGGCGCCCAAATCCCGGGCGTTGCGGCGCGCGGGCGCCAAATCGGCGGGCGCCGCGACGGAATTTCAAGCCGTCGGGCGTTTTACCGTCATCGTTCGACGAATCGGCCCGCACCCTGGCCCTCGCGGCCTGATCACGAACGCCGCCCTGCCACGAGGAGCGTCAGTCATGACCACGGTGCCCACGCACGAAGTCGCCCGCAAGGCCCCTTTGATGGATCGCCTGTTTCTGAGCGGGTGCACGCTGGCCTATATCGCTCTGATGGCGGCGGTGGCCTACGCCCTGCATCTGGGGTGACATCACCGTTTCGGCGAGGTTCGCCGTAAGCTTGGCGACGGAATTTCGTTCAGCCCGCGTTAAACCGGCGCGTGGGAACGATTGACCGGACGCCTTTTGTCATTCGGTCCAATCCATGGACGGAGCATGACAGGTGAGCGGGGTGATGTGTGAGGCAGCCGGTCGCCGATCCGGACGACGCGCTCGTCCTCATGGCCGGACGCGGCGATCCGCGGGCCATTCGCGCCCTCGTGGCCGCGAAGCTGCCGCGGCTTCTGGCCTTGGCGCGGCGGATGCTGGGCGACTCGCCCGAAGCCGAGGATGTCGCGCAGGAAACCTTCATCAAAGCCTGGCGGTTCGCGCCCCGCTGGCGACCGGGAGCGGCGAAGTTCGACACCTGGCTGCACCGCGTGGCGCTCAATCTCTGCTACGATCGCCTGCGACGACGCGCGCGAATGAGCGCCGGACCACCCCCCGATCAGGTGGACGAGGGTCCGGCGCCCGACCGCAATCTGCACGCGGTGGATGTCGGTCGACGGGTCGACGGCGCCCTGGCGGCCCTGCCGGATCGACAGAGAGAGGCCATTGTTCTTTGCCATTATCAGGATCTCGGGAATATCGAAGCGGCCGATCTGATGGGGGTGAGCGTCGAGGCGCTCGAGAGCCTGCTGTCGCGTGGTCGCCGAGCCTTGCGGACCGCATTGGCGGATATGGCGGCGGGGGGATGAAAGCATGCGGATTATGACCATGGACCTGAAACGATTTGCGGCCTTGGCCGACGCCTACGGCGGCGACCTGGGCCGTTGGCCGGCGGCGGAGCGTGACGCGGCGCGCCAGTTCGCCGACCTCAACAAGGACCAGACGGACCGCGCGCTCGCCGGCGCGACCGGGCTTGACGCCCTTCTGTCCGAATCGGTCGTTCCGCCCCCCGGCTTCGCGCTTCGCGAACGGGTCATTCTGGCGGCGCCAAAAACGTCAACCCTGTCGCCGGCGCTCCGCCGCGCGTGGCGTTGGCTGGTCGGCGCCGGAATCGGCGGCGTGCTGGCGACCGCCTGCGCCGCCGGACTGGCGACCGGCATCGCGGTCGCGCCCACCGCCCTGGCGCAAGCGCGCTGGATCAATGACGGCGACCCCGCCAATGAGGCGGCCCGGTTCCTGCGCGAACCGGCCGACTTATCGGAGGGATGATGCCCCGCGCCCCGGTCATCGCGCTGATCGCCTCGGTCGCGCTCAACCTCTTTCTGATCGCCGCCGTCGGTGTGGTGATGTTTCTGGGCGCCGGACCCGGTCGGCGGATTCAGCAGCCGGTGCTGCGCCACGCGGCTCAGAGCCTGAACCCCGCCGACCGGGCCGCCTTCCTCACTATGCTGCGGACGCAGGGCCGCGCCGCCAAGCCCTCCAACCAACGCGCCCGCGCGCTTCGCCTGGAGGGCTGGGGCTCCCTGGGAGACCCGACCTTTGATCCGACCGCCGCCAAGGCCAAACTCGCCGAGGCCCGCAACCTCAATCTCGCCACGCGAAGCGCGGTCGAGGATGCTGTCGTCGACTTTGCCGCGAGTCTACCTCCCTCGGAACGCGTCGCCCTGGGCAAGGCCCTGCGCGCGACCACCCTGCAGAACAACGGCCTGCCGGTCGCCAAGCCGGCGGGGAAACCGTAAGTTCCAAACTCAATCACCCCCCAATTCCGTCATAGCCGGGCGTAAGTCCCGGCTACCCATTCGGCGAGCGGGTGGGGGTGGCCGTGCGCGCACACGGCCATGGCGAGGCATCGCCCAATGGATCGGCGGGACTGACGCCCGCCGATGACGGTAGAAAGGGGGGTAGTGGCGGCGAAATCCGCGCCGATCGGGTCCGATCCTCAAGCCGTGACCGGCCCCTCCACTATCCCAGCGCCTTGCCCGCCAACTCCAGCACATTCTTCGACAGTCCGGTCGTTGCGGCGATGCGCTCGAGCTGGGCGCGCATCAGGGCGCCGAGCTGCGGCGTATAGCGGGCCCAGCCGCCGAGGGGTTCGAGCAGGCGCGCCGCGGTCATCGGGTTGAACCCGTCGGTGATCAGAATCTGATCGGCGAGGAAGCGGTAACCGGCGCCGCTCGCATCATGGAACCGGTCGGGATTGAAGCTCGCGAACACGCCGACCAGACTGCGCAGACGGTTGGGATTGCGCGGATCGAAGGCCGGATGGACGGTCAGACCCAGCACCCGCCCCAGCGCGCCCTCGGCCGGATCGCGCGCCTGAACGGCGAACCATTTGTCGATCACCAGCGGCTCGTCGCGCCATTTCTCGTAAAAGCCGGCCAGAGCGGTCTCGAAATCCTCGCCGCCCAGCAGCATCAGGGCGTTCAGGCCGCCCATGGCGTCGGTCATGTTGGCGGCGGCCTGAAAGTGGCCGAGCGCCCGCGCGCGATTGAGCGGATGAGGGTCGGCGGCCAGCAGGTCGAGGGCGGCGTTGCGCAGGGCGCGGCGTCCGGCGGCGGCGGCGGCGGGCGAAAACTCGCCGGCCTCCTGCAGGCCGCCGTGCAGGCGTCGCAGAGCATCGCCCAGATGCAGCGACATGCGATGGCGAAGGGCCTCGCGCGCCATGTGAAGCGCGGCCGGATCGGCCGGCGCCATGGCCAGGGCGAGATCGGGCTCGGACGGCAGAGCGAGCAACAGCGCCTTGAACGCCGGCTCGGCGGCCTGATCGGCCAGGGCCCGGCCCATGGCTTCGGCGAACCGCTCTTCGCCGACGTCGTCGGGGGCCCCCGCCGCGCGAGTGAGGATCAGGCCCTGGGCCAGGGTCTGGCCGGCCTCCCAGCGATTGAAGAGATCCGGGTCGGCGGCGAGGCGAACATAGGCGTCGCGATCCGGGGCGTTGGTGGTCAAGGTCACCGGCGCGGAGAACCCGCGCAGGGCCGACAGCACCGGGCGCGATGCAATACCGTCCAGGCGCACATGCCGCGTCCCGCCCTCGAGCACGATCACCTCGGCGTCCCGCAGGCTCTCGCCGTCCTCGTCGAGCAGGCCGAGCGCCACCGGGATCGGCACCGCGGTCTTGGTCGGCTGTCCCGGCGTCGGCGCCGTGGTTTGGCTGAGGGTCAGATCCAGCGCCTGGGCCGCCTCGTCATAGCTGGCGTCGATATGCACCGCCGGCGTGCCGGCCTGTTCGTACCAGGTGAAGAACCCGGTCAGATCGCGCCCGGACGCCTGCGCGAAACAGGCGATGAAGGCCTCCACCGTCGTCGCCTGCCCGTCCCAGCGGTCGAAATACAGGTCCATGCCGGCGCGGAAGGCAGTATCGCCGATGATCATCTTCAGCATACGGATGATCTCGGCGCCCTTCTCATAGATGGTCGCGGTGTAGAAATTGTCGATCTTCAGATAGCTGGCCGGTCGCACCGAATGGGCCATCGGGCCGGCGTCTTCGGAAAACTGCCGGGCGCGCAGGGTCCTGACCTCCTTGATCCGCTGTACCGCGTGGCCGCGCTGGTCGGCGGAAAAGCTCTGGTCGCGGAACACCGTCAGGCCTTCCTTCAGGCACAGCTGGAACCAGTCGCGGCAGGTGATGCGATTGCCGGTCCAGTTGTGGAAATATTCGTGCGCCACCACCCCTTCGATCCGCTCGTAGTCGAAGTCGGTCGCCGTCGCCGGATCGGCCAGCAGCAGCGTGGAGTTGAAGATGTTGAGGCCCTTGTTCTCCATCGCCCCGAAATTGAAGTCGCGCACGGCGACGATCATGAACAGGTCCAGATCGTATTCCCGCCCGAACGCCGTCTCGTCCCAGGCCATCGATCGCTTGAGGCTATCCATCGCGTAGGCGGCGCGCGGGGCCATGCCCGGATCGACGAAGATGCGCAGCGCCACCGCGCGTCCGCTCATGGTGGTGAAGGAATCCTCCAGCACGTCCAGTTCGCCCGCCACCAGGGCGAACAGATAGCAGGGCTTGGGAAAGGGGTCTTCCCATTCGGCGAAATGCCGCCCGCCGGCCAGCCCGCCGGCCGCGATCAGATTGCCGTTGGACAAGAGGTGCGCGAAGGCCGCGCCCGCTTCGACGCGCACGGTAAAGCGCGCCAGGACATCGGGCCGGTCGAAATACCAGGTGATCTTGCGAAAGCCCTCGGCCTCGCACTGGGTGCAGAAGCGCCCGCCGGACATGTAGAGCCCATCCAGAGTCGTGTTGGCGTCCGGATCGATCTCGACCTCGGTTTCCAACACGAAGGCGTCGGGCGCGTCGGGAACCGTCAGGCTCTCGTCGTCGATCGCATAGTCGGCGGGGCTAAGCGGGCGGCCGTCGATGGCGACGCTGATCGATTTCAGCCGCTCGCCGTTGAGGCGCAGCGGCTGCGCGTGCTCGCCGTTGCGCCGGATCGTCAGCCGCGCCTTTACCCGCGTGGCGGCGGGCGCCAGATTGAATTCGAGCCGGACCTCGTCGATCAGGAATTCGGGCGGAGTATAGTCGGCGAGGCGGACGGGAGCGGGAGTTTCGGTGCGCATGCCGCCCGTTTAGCGCCACGCGGCGGGCGGGGCTAGGGCGGACCAGCCGGCATCGCTCTTCTCAGTGCGATTGAGAGACCCTGATTTCCGCCTACCCCTCCGTCATCGCCGGGCGGAAGTCCCGGCAATCCATTGTGCGAGGCCCCTCCATGGTCGTGCGCGCGCACCAGCACACCCACCCGCTCGCCCAATGGATGGCCGACACTGACGGTC
>JANXUA010000132.1 GCA_025352085.1 Caulobacteraceae bacterium
GCCCGCGAGGCAGATGAGGCTCGATCTTCAACCACGCCTCGTCGTCCAACCAATAAAGCTTCCGCATTCAAAGCTCCCTTCCAGAAGCCTTGAATCAGAGTTAGCCCGCCGCCGCTAGCGGTAATTGAGTACGGACCCTAGCGCAATCGTCCGCTGGGATATGAGGTTAGATCCCGGCCGGCATTTCGGAGACCCCATGTACCTCAACGTTTTTCGTCACCGCAAACGCGTGGATTTCGATGCCGAAGCCTATGCGGCTGACGCGGCGCGGATGGAACTTCTCGCCGGGGCTCAGAAGGGCTTCATCTCCTTCCGGCGATACACGGGAAACGATGGCGAATTCCTTTCGATGTCCGAGTGGGAGACGGAGGAAGACGCGCGCGCGTGGGCCGGAAACCCCGAACACGCGGTAGTCCAGGCGCGAGGACGGTCGGAGTACTACGAGAGCTACGTTGTCTATTCTTGCCCTAGCCCGCAGATCAGGCGTTTCGAAAGAACCAACGTTACCTTGGCAAACGCCCGCTAGCCACCTGCCCCTTCACGGAGGTAGCACGTGGGCCGTTGTCTTCCAGGCCTATCTGAGGTCAGCGCGGCGCACCGAGTCCCGGGCGCGTTTCTATCAAGCGCCGCACGCGACCTCGTAGGCCGCTAACGGCTGGCCCGCACCGCGAAACAACCTGGTCAGCGCCGACAGCCCATGGGTCATCTGGAAAACATCCGCGGCCCCGTAGCCAAAGAATGGGGCGACAGGCTCTTCAGCGAACCTCGGTGTAGACATAGTCATGCTGGCTGTCATGAACCGTGAGCGTCCGCGCGCCGTCGCGGCTGCCGATCGCGGCGTCGAGGCCGATGCCGCCCGGTCCGATCGAGACGAGTGAGGTGCTACCGTCGGCGTTCTTGCGCGTGGCAACCGGACCTTGGATGGCGCCGGCCTCTACCCATTTGGCGCCATTATGCTCTCGAATCGTAAGCGTGTTACCAAGTTCTCCATCGCGATAGTTGGCCGCCAGGTTCGCGAGAACTGTCGGATCGCCGGGAACGGTCAAGCGCGCGCGCTTGACCTTCTCCTGAGCCTTCAACCGGGCCGCGACGTTGGCCACTTCCTGGGCGGCCTCGGGCTTGCCGTCATAGGCCACCTCCAGCAGGCGGCGGAGGAAAGGACCAAACATGCCCGGGCCTGAATCGGCGTTGGTGAGGATCACCGCGCCGATCCCCGCGTCGGGAAGAACCCACCAGTCGCTGTGAAAGCCCTGCAAAGTCCCGCCGTGAGTGATCACCGGCACCCCCGAGACGATCTCGTTGAAAAGGCCCATGCCATACCATTCGTTCTCACCTGTGGGCACGCCACGCTTACGGCGCTCCAGCAGGTTGGCCTCGCTCACCAGCCGCTTGCCGTTGGGCGCGACCCCCTTGGACAGTTCGAGCTGTGCATAGCGGGCCACATCGCCCGCGCTCGACCAAGCGCCGCCGGCCGGCCGGTAAGGAAAGATCAGATGATTGAAATAATTCGACATCTCGGTCATTCGGCCATCGACATCGAAGCCGTGCGGGTGTGCCCAGTCACCGCTCTCGCCGATCTTGGAGTCGAACGTGGTGTCATGCATCCCGAGCGGTCCGAAAATCTGGGTCTGCATAGCTTTGTCGTAGGCGGCGCCGATCTCCAGGTTTGGATAAGCAAGCGAGCCGCCCAGATAGCCGGCGGCCGCCGCCATCAGGTTACTGTACTGGAACAGCTCGCCGAACGCACTCGTCGGTTGAGTTTCCGCGAGTTGACGGAATGTGTCCGAAGCGGGGGTGTTGTTCTCAGCCAGGATGAACGCAAAATCCCTGCGCGGCAGGCCAGTGCAGGCACACACGAGGTGGCGAACCTCGACTGCTTTGGTCGTGGCGTCATTGCCCAGCCGGAAAGACGGGTAGAGATCAGTAACCTTCTGGTCCCAGCGAAGCTTGCCTTTGTCCGCCAGCACGGACAACAATAGTGTTGTCATGCCCTTGGTGTTCGAGGCGATCATGAATTTGGTGTGCGCGTCGACCGGCTCGGGGTGACCGAGCTCGCGGACGCCATAGCCACCCTGCCAAACGATCTCGCCGTGGTCGATCAACGCGATCCCAACGCCTGGCACGTCCAGCTCCCGGGCGGATTCCGCTATGAAGTCGCGCAGCGCTTGCACGCGTTCGGGGGTCAGACGGTGGGCCGCCTTGCCGGCAAAGCTCTCGGGCGCATATCCTGCGGGTCGAAGGCTTCGTTCGATGATCGAAGCCGCCGCCGCGCGCTTGTTTAATGTCGCATCCGCGCCGTCGACGATCATGACGGTCCAGACGGCGCCCTTACGCATCGCGAGCGCTGACGCCACGGCCCGTTCACTCGGCGAGGTTTCGTAGGCGAACTCCACGCGCTCATCCCAGCCATCCCTCGCCGGGATTGGGCTGGCCAGCCGAACCGGACGGGTTGCGCTCGGCTTGTAGAGCAACCACGCCTTAGCCGTAGCTGCCTGCGCTGTGGGTGAATCCCCCGCATCGATAACCGCGATGCTCAGATCTGACTCGGGCGCGGAAAAGATCGTCAGCGCCTTCTGGGAGGTTACCGGCCAATCCTTCGGTTGCGTGTAGCTGACGCCCGACGAGGTCTTGCCCGCGACGTCCGACCCGGGTCGAGCCTGGGCGAGCAGCGCCGCGGGAAGGCTCAGCAGGGCAATGACGAGCGAAAATCCGAGGGCTATCCCGCTTACCGTCCCTGGTCGGCGCATTTTCTGATCCTGACCTTTCCCAAGCCGACAGATTTGCAGGTCCAGCGCGGGGGACGAAGGCTCAGTAGTTGAGCGACGCCGTCACCAGTTGAAGGCTGACCACAAACCAGACGAAAGCCAGGAGTGCGAGACTTGTGGCCGTCACCGAGATCTTGGCCCACCAGCTACGACCACTCTCCGTCCAAACTCGCGCCATGTTCCACAGACCAAGCAAGGCGCCGAGGACCCCGACAATGCAGAGCAACTGGAGCACGCGCAGCCAGGGATCGAGCGCCGGGCCGAAGAGATCGAGATGGACACTAGTCATCTGCACGACCGCAAAGTAGCCGCCGAGAATGACAAGATCGACGAGCGCCACGATGCGCACGGCACGGTATAGTCTGGCGGTGGTTCCCGTCAGCGGGAAAGCCGCGCGGTGGCGGCGACGGACTAGCGCCTGGATCGGCCACAGCAGCACCGCCAGCAGGAGAACAGCGGCCATGGCGAGCAGTAGCGGTATGTTCCACGCGCTGCTCATCGCGAAGGGGACCGGCTGAAGCTCCATGAAGGCGGCGGTGAAGTCGTAACCGATCTTCACCACCTTGCCATCCTTCAGGCCGGCCGCCATCATGTGGTGGCCGCTGGCGTCCTTCCAAACAAAGGGCGCCACTTCGCGCCAGATGAGCGGGGCGCCCGCGTCGTCCTTGAACTGCGAAACAACCAGCGTCCCGTCCGGCTTGGCGATGATTTTCGCCTGGGCGAGCAGGTTGATGAGCCGGAGGAAACCGCTATCCACCCGCCGGCTCGACCAGTAGGTCCCCACCATCTTGGCCGCATCCGCCTTGGCGCTCGCCACCGTGGGCTCCGGGCTCGGTTGAGCGGGGTAGTAGCGGTCCATGAAGGCGTCGAGCAGGTCCCCTCGGACGGTATGCGCTGCTCCGTCCTTGCCGGCGCTGTTCATCGAAATGAACAAACCGACCCCATCGTTCAGCAACAGGTGGAGGTCGGAGTGGAAGGCCTCGCTGTCGCCCGCGTGGCCAATGATCACATGGCCATGCCGGTCTTCGTGATAGAAACCCAGAGCCATGCCGGAGAGGGGCGGCGTGTGCTGCGCCTGCGGCAAATGCATCTGCCTGGCCGTCGCGTCGGCGAGGATTCGCTGGCCGTTATACGTTCCGTTCGCCAGATGGGCGAGCATGAAACGGCCCATGTCGTCCCCAGTCGCCGCGAGGCTGCCGGCAGGCGCCGGACCGATGAATTCATAGGGCCTCGCGCCCGTCGAAGCGCGGAGGTAGCCCGACGACATGTTGGCGAGCAGCGCCGGCGGCAGCGGCTGACGAAAGCTGGAGTGGGTCATCCCCAGGGGGGCGAAGATGTGGCGTTCGATATACACGTCGAAGGGCTCGCCGGACACTCTCTGCACGATGTACCCGGCCAGAGCCGCGCCGTAGTTGGAATAGGCCGGAGTTTCTCCGGGCGCGAAAATCCGGTTCGGAGTCCAGCGCCCGACCATCGTGCCAAGCGGAAGAACACCGGAGTCTTTCGCGGGAAACAGGTACTTGATCGTCTCCGCGAACCCCGCCGTGTGGGTCATCAAGTCACGCATGGTCACGGGCTGGCCGTGATAGGGCGGGATCTTGAAATCTAGATAGCGGTTAACGTCGGCGTCGAGGTCGATCTTCCCCGCGGCGACCTGCTGCATCACCGCCGTCCAGGTAAAGAGCTTCGATACGGAGCCGGGGCGGAAAAGGGTCGCCTTCGGATCAACCGGCTTGCGGCTTTTCACGTCGGCGAAACCATAGCCTTTTTCGGTGAGCACCTGGCCGTCCTTGACCACGACCACCACCGCGCCCGCGATGTCGCCGCTGGACAAGGCGTAGGGCAGGAAGCCGTCAAGCCAGGAATCCACGTCTTGCTTGGTGAGCGCCGGCGGCGTCGACGGAGCGACCGATGCGACCGGCTGCGCGACCTTCGCCCCGGATATCGCCTGCCCCGACGCCCCCCAAGCCAGCAGGAGGGCGCCCGAGACCGCACCGATCACGGAAGACAGTTTGAATATCATTGACGCGTCCCTTCGCCGACTGAAAGACCATCTGTGGCACATATTTGCGGCGCCTGAAAATTAATTTCAGCTAA
>JANXUA010000137.1 GCA_025352085.1 Caulobacteraceae bacterium
TTACCCTGCAGCCGAAACTCCTGGCTGAACTGGTGGTAGTGGGCATCGGTGGAGATGGTGATGAAATCGGTGCTGGTGCCGTCGAAATCCTCGGACGCCTGCTCGTGCTGTTTGCGGTAGCCGCTGACCGAAACCGCCGTCAGGTTGGGGCTCAACTTGTACGACATGTTCAAGGTGTAGGCGTAGGTCTGCACGTTGCCCGGGCTGGGGAAATTGTCGTTGATCGTGCTCGGAATCTTGCTCACGTCCGTGCGGATCGGGACATTGGTCAGGCCAAAGGCCGCCGGCAGGAAGGTGTCGATCTCGGCGCCGGCGGTTCCGGCCAGAGCGGTGCCAGGGGCGTTGATGTCGCTCGGCCCTTTGGGGGGCGGCAGTCCGCCGAAGGTTGTGTTGTAATTGCCGAAGAAGGCGCCGCCCTGGCTGCGGTCGTCGAAACGCTCGATGGTCAACAGAGCCTTGAAGTTATCATTGGGGGTGAATTTCAGCACCCCGCCGTAATTCTTGTAGTTCTTCTGCGGCTGGTTGATATTCAAGAAGGTGTTGTGAACAAATCCATCGCGATTTTCCGCGATGAAATATAGCTTCAACGCCAGTTTGTCCTGGATCAGAGGCGCGTTGAAGACCCCGCGAAATTCCTGATCATTCCAGCTGCCGGTGGTGTACTGGACCTTCGCGCCCCACTGTCCCGTCGGCTCCGAGCGGATGACGTTCAGGGCCCCGCCGACGGTGTTGCGGCCAAACAAGGTGCCCTGCGGGCCGCGCAACACTTCGATCCGATCGACGTCGAAGTTCTGAATCACCTGGCCGGTCAGCGTGCCCAGATAGATGCCGTCGATCAACACGCCGATGGGCGAATCGATCGAGTTGTCGTCCAGGCGCGACGGGCTGATGCCGCGGATGGTGATGACGGCCGCGTTGGCCCGCTGGGCGTAGGTGTCGATCCGAACATTGGGCGTGAAGGCCACGATATCGGTGACGTCTCTGATGTCGGCCGACTTGAGCTGGGTCGTGATCGCGGTGATGGCTATGGGGACCCTCTGGACGCTTTCCTCGCGTTTCCGCGCCGTGACGATCACGTCTTGCACCCGCAGACCATTGTCGGTCTGGGCGGCCGCACCACCCGCTTCCGCATGAGCCGTACCAGCCATCAGCCCCACGGCGGGCGCCGCGAGCGCCAACCCCAGACTTGCAACGCTATTCATAAAGCGAACTTTGGACCCGTAAGTCATCGTCACCTCCCTATGTTTTATCGCGCCTTTTCGGCGGGGCTTTTTCTGACGCCCAGAATCGCACGGTAGCCGAGCGCGTGCGACTGTCAAACCCAAATCACGTTCTGGTAAAAAAAACATCATTCATGACTGTTTTTTTCTGCACCGTTGCAAACCGGCATCGCCACGGGGGCGCACGGTCGCCGTCCGGCGAGCCTGCGCGCCGAGCGGAGTCCGACCGATTGGGCTGATCGGCCTCGTGAGCGCGCCCGGCGCCGTTCAGACCGCCTTGATGAAGTTGAGATTCAGTTTGTACAATCCCAGCATGATGCCGGGTTGATGCTCAAAGGTGTTATCGGCGCCGTATTCCAGCGATTCGATGCGATCCATGATGCAGGTCCAGGCGATCAGTTGTTCCTGACGCGAAATGCCCGAGCCTGGGCAACCGCGCGAACCCCGCGAGAAGGTGAGGTGACGGGTCACCGCCTTGCGATCCAGCTGCAGCTCGTGAGGGCATTCCCACTCCTGCGGATCGCGATTGGCGGCCGCCCACCGCAAATGAAGTATCGATCCGGCGGGCGCCTTCACCCCTTGGAATTCCTCATCCTGGATCGTGGTGCGGGTCGAAAGGCCCTGGGTGGGCGAGCGCAGACGCAGACCCTCTTCGATAAAGCCGCGCAGTTGCGAGCGATCATTGCGCACAGTGCGGTAAAGGTCGGGATCTTCGCAGAACAACTGGGCCTGTTCGGCTATCGCGTACTGGGTAGTCTCAAGGCCGCCGATCATCATCGCGTAGACGATGCCGTTGATTTCCACGTCCGTGAGCTTGCGGTCAAGCGCGCTGTAGGTCACCTGCGTCAGCCAGCTGATCATGTCATCCTTGGGCCGCTCGCGCTTTTCCACCACCCAGCCGGCGACGTATTCGCCGAAGCCCGCCAGGGCGCGCATCTGATCCCCGGCCTGCTCGGGCGTCAACATATTGCGATGGCCGGCGCCATGAACGAACGCCAGGACCTGGGCTTCGCCCCACTTTTCCATGCGCGGAATATCCGTGTGCGGAAATCCCAGCACATTGGCCATCACGATCTGCGGCAGGAGACGGGCGAACCGGCCCACGAAATCCACTTTTCCATCATCGATCCAGGTGTCGATCAGCGCATTGGCGGCCGCCTCGATCATGTCATGATGGCGGTTGGCGCCGGCGCCCACCCAGGGGTCGGTCAATTCGCTCTTGTGCGCCCGCCAGAGTTCCTCATTGGGCCGCAGGGTTTGGATCGAAGCGATCATGGCGTTCATTTGCGGCATGGAGCCGTCGGGATTGGGTTTCGGCGGCGTCGTCAGACCGGGCGGAAAGCGCTCCGGGTCAAGGACCACCCTGACGATATCCTCGTATTTGGTCAGGATAAAACCGTCCGTACCCGGAATGCTGCCTTCTCCCGGAATTCGATGCGCCGGCGATTGTTCGTGCAGGATCGGATAGGCTTCGTACCAATGCTCTTGCGCGCCCGGGGAAAAAAGATCGACGTCATCCGGACGGACCGGGCATTTCATCGCATTTTGAGCGGTTCTCGGTTCGGTGCGAGCCATGAAATGTTTTCCTGAACGCTAATTTCGGGACGGCGGCGGGCGGCCTAGCCTAGAGTTGCACGCGCTTGGTGTACCCGCCATCGACCACGAGATTTACGCCGGTCACCCAACTCGCGGCCGGGCTGGCGAGGAAGGCGACCACCTTGGCCACCTCTTCGGGCGAGCCGAAGCGGCCGTTGGGCTGTTGGGCGCGATGCATTTTGTAGACATCGGGCATGCCCTTGCCGATGTTCTCCCAAGCGCCGCCGGGAAACTCGATCGGGCCGGGCGAGACCACATTGACGCGGATATTGTCGGCGCCCACCGCTTGCGAAAGCTGCTTGGCATGGGTGACCAACGCCGCCTTCATGGCGTTGTAGGCCATCGGCCCCATGAAGGTTTCCACCGCCGCGGTCGTGCCGATAAAAATGATCGATCCGGCCCCGCTGGCCTTAAGGTAGGGCATCGCCGCCTCGCAGCCGCGAACCGCGCCCATCATGTCGGCCTCAAAGCACTTGTACCAGCTGCTTTCGCCATCCATGCTTCCGCCGGCGGAGACGTTGTGCACGAATATATCGATACCGCCGAGTTTTTCGGCCATGTCGGCGATCCAGGCCCTGTAACCGTCCGCATTGGCTACATCGAGCACGCCGCCGATCGCCTTCCCGTGCTTCGACAGAGCCTCGACCGAGGCGGCCACCTCGTCTGCGTTGCGCGATCCGATGGCGACGGCCGCGCCGTCGGCCAGCAGGGCTTCGGCGATCCGCCGGCCGATGCCGCGGGTCGATCCGGTGACAAGGGCCTTCTTGCCCGCGAGTCCGAGGTCCATGAGCTTTGCATCTCCCTGTCTGGCGCGCGGCCCCCTCGCCGATGATCGACGCGGACGGCGCTTTTGCATGTGGTGTCGGATTTTGTCACCTTGTCACCCAATTACGCAACGAATTTGTGTTTTCGGCGTCGGGCTCGACCGATTCCACAGGGACGCGGGTTGACGCGCGCGCCAAAAACGACGTCATTCAAGGGTGCGGGAGGAATGACATGACAGTGGTAAATCGGATGGACGACCCGGTCGTTCCGCGTTCCCCGGACGAGATCAACTTCCTCGATCCCGAGGTTCAGGAATGCCCCTACCCCGCCTACACGGTCCTGCGCGAACAGGCGCCGGTCTGGCGCGACCCGATCACGGGCATGTACAACATTACGCGCTACGACGATCTGCGAAAGGTTCTGCTCGACACCGATGGCTTTCCCAGCGAGCGTCCCGGCGGACAAGGACAGTTCGACGACGCGCGGGTCCGGAAAATTCAGGCGCTCTACAAAGAGAAGGGCTGGCTGCCCGCAGCCACCCTGGCCGGCCGCGACGATCCGAACCACAAGCAGATGCGGGCCATGTTCGACCACGCGTTCCGCGCCAGCAAGATCAAACTTCTGGACCCGTTTGTCGAAACCCTGGCCTTCCGGCTCGTCGACGCCTTCATCGACGACGGCCAATGCGATTGGGTGAAGCAGCTGGCCATCCCGCTGCCGCTGATCGTGATCGGCAAACAGATGGGCGTGCCGGAAGCGGACATCTGGCGGATCAAGGCGTGGACCGATGCCTGGGTACAGCGGCTTGGAATGATGCAGACCGAAGAGCAAGCCATCTGGTCCACCGAGATGGAGATCGAGGCGCAGCACTATTTTCAGGCCATCTTCGATCGCTTGCGCCTCGCGCCCGACGACACCTTGATCTCCGACATGGTCAACAGCGTTATCCCGGAATGGGGCCGCGCCCTGACCGATGAGGAATTGCACGCCGAGATGATGGCCGACACATTTGTCGGCGGCTCGGAAACCAGCACCAACGCCCTTTCCGCCGGCATCATGCTTCTGGCGCGCGACCGCGAGGCCTGGGAGACGGTGAGGTCGGATCCGGACAAATATCTGCGGATTTTCGTGGAGGAGGTGCTTCGTCTGGAATCGCCGGTCCAGGCGCTCTTCCGGATGGCCCGGCGGGACATCGACATGCACGGCGTGACCATTCCCGCCGGCGCGGTCATCAACACGCGCTACGCCGCCGCCAATCGGGACGACCGCCATTTCGAATGCCCCGACAAGCTTGACCTCAACCGGCGCAACGCCGCCAGCCACCTGGCATTCGGCTCGGGCGTGCACCATTGCCTGGGCGCGCCCCTGGCGCGGCGCGAGCTCTACTGGGGCTTCCGCGCCTTCATCGATCGGGTGGAAGACTTCGCGCTCGCGCCGGGGAGAAACAACCTGCGCCATGCGCCGAATTTCGCGCTCCGGGCGCTCAAGGAACTGCACATCACCTTTACGAAGCGCCGCCTGGCCTGAACGTCCCCACGTCCGCCCAAGCCCGACCCCATCCCGCCATGTTCGCGGGTGGAGAATGACATCGCCTTGTGTCATCTTAGGCCCAGTGAAGGACATCGCGATGGACGTTGAGCATGAGTTAGCCGCCCTGCGCGGCGAGATTGAAAAGCTCAAATCGCGCGATTCGATCCGTCAGCAACTCGTTCGCTACGGGCGGGGCCAGGAATGGGTCGATATGACCCTGATGGATGAAGTCTTCTGGGACGACGCCGAATTGGACTTTGGTTTCTTCCGGGGCGTCTGGCGTGACTTCCGACCGATCCTGATGGAAATGGCGCGCGTCGCGGAGGGGTCCTTTCATCTCACGACCGCACAGCAGATCGAGTTCGAGAACGACGATTGCGCCTACGTGGAATGCTACGGCATCGCAGGTGGTCCGCGTGGAACGAGCGCCCAGTTGTACGGCGGTCGCTATTTCCATCGCTTCGAGCGCAGGGGCGGGCTCTGGCGCAGCGCCCGCTGCTATTATGTGCTCGATTGGACACTCAGAGGCGTCGATGAGGCCGCCATTTCCGCCAATCTGATCGGCATCAACCGCGTGACGGACCGGTCGCCCGGCCACCCCTGGTTCCGCCGCATGGGCCAGAACGCCACGGGCTGATTAGCCACCGCCCAACAATATAGCCTATCGGGCCAACGCCAAGGTTCCGGCCAGACGTCCCGCGGCGGTCACCGTGCCCCCGATGAGGGCCGCACGGCGGGGTGGCGGACCGGGCGATCACCAAGGGTGGATGTCTCCATTCCATTTATAGAACTTGCCGGTGTGCGCCAGCGACAGTCCGGCGATGACCGCCTTGATCCCAGCGGCGCTTTCTTGCGGCGTGATGTCGGCGCCCGGGCCGCCCATATCGGTCTTCACCCACCCCGGATGGATCATGGACACCGCTATCCCGTCGCCCTTGAGATCCAGGGCGAGGGTTTGCATGACCTTGTTCACCCCCGCCTTGGCGCTGGAATAGGCATATGTCGTCCCGAATGGCCAGGTCGAGGCGGCCAGCTGACTGGTGACGGTCATCACCTTGGGCTCGGATGCCGCCTTGAGGTTGGGCAGGAAGGTCTGGACCACCCGGAACGGGCCGATGGTCATGATCTTGAGCGCGTCCATCCAGGCGTCGAAATCGATCGAATCCAGGGTCTGCGGATGGCCACCCAGCACACCGGCGTTATTGATCAATATGTCGATGGGCGCGTCGCCCACCACTTTTTTACCCGTCGCAATCGAGGTCCCGTCACCGACGTCCATGGCAGCAACCGTGACGCGCCCGTTGGCCGACGACGCAAGGGCGTTGAGTTGATCGGCGCCCGCGGGGTTGCGACAGAAAGCGAAGACTTGAGCGCCTTCATTGGCGTAGGCCCTGGCGAGTTCCAGCCCGATGCCGCGATTTGCGCCGGTAATAAGTACGTGGGTCACGTCTTCCTCCTTGCATGGCGTCGTTCCCCGGTCTTGCGCGACCGGACGGTTCACCCTTCCATGACACGAGAGACCGCGCCCCTCAACCGCCGATCTCTGGACCGTCAAATTCGAAATGAGTTAGGGTATTGCGCATTAGCGCTCAACGGAAAGAGATGAAACCCATGAAATACCATGACGTCTCTGAGGCGCGATCCCTGCCCGGCTTGCGCCTGGTTCTCACGGCGCATGTGCCTGGCCCTTGGGGCGAGTCGGCGAAGGCGATTTTCCACTACAAGGACATACCCTATACGCCCGTCGCGCAATACGCGGCCAAGTCCAATGACGACCTGGTCGCCTGGACCGGCATCCGCAACGCGCCCAACGCGATGTACGAGGACGAGCCGCCCCGTACCGGATGGTATGAGATTCTCATGCTGGCCGAGCGGCTGGCGCCGACACCGGCCCTTTTGCCGCCCACTTCCGAAGACCGCGCGCTGGTGCTGGGAATTTCCGCCGAGATCTGCTCTGAATGGGGCTGGGGCTGGGCGAGGCGCGCGATGATGGGAACGCCCTATGCCGGAACGCCCGACCCCGCACGGGTGGCGAGCCTTTCGAAGCCGCCTTGGCAACCGGAAGACATCGCCCGCATGCGCGCCGGCTACAGCCAATCCGTTGGAGGACCAGCCGACGCCCCCGCGCGCTGCGCCGACATCCTCCGCATGCTCGCCGCGCGCCTGCACCGTCAGAAGGCCGCCGGCTCGCCCTATCTTGTCGGCGAGACTCTGACCGCCTGCGACATCTACTGGGCGGTGTTCTCCATGGCCCTGGAACCCCTGCCCCACGCGGTAAACCCGATGCCGGACTGGATGAGGATGAGCTACGACATGATCGGTCCGGTGATCGCGGCGGCCAAGGATCCAATCCTGCTGGCGCATCGCGATAGGGTCTACGCCCGCCACCTCAGCCTGCCGCTGGATTTCTAACAACGTCGGCGCGCGGACCGGAGGTGTTATCCGCGATCAAGAAACAGGCGCGTGATACGCGTGTTCGATATCGCCCAGCCGGTGGGCAGCCGGATGTAGTCGTCGTGATAATGACCCATGCCGTGCATGTAGAGAGGCGCTTCGCCAGGCGCATTGAGGATGACGTCCTCCATCGCCCAAATCGCCCGGGCGGTGTTTTCGCCGGTAATCTCTATCTCACTCATGTGACCGTGGTGGACGGTCACCCGGTGGGCGACCGCGTCGCGGATCATGTCGAGCACGGTCGCGTGGCCCCGATAGACGTCCGCGTCGTCGCCGAAGGGCGGGGTCCACACGCCGGTCAAGGGATGTCGCGTACTGCCGACCTGGCGCAGATCGAAGACCGCATCCGGCGCGAAGACCTCGGCGAGCCCCTCCCAATCCTTGGTGTCCATGCAGCGAAAATAGCGCGCCTTCAACTGGCGGATATCCTCAATCGCGATCAGGCGTTGCGTGTCATTCATTCGTCTTGCTCCCTCCGGTGGTTCGCGCATCCGTCCCAATGGGCGCGTGCGGCGGCCGTCGTCAATCCGGGTGCTTGCAAATCTTGGCTTCCGCCGGTAGCGTCTTAAAATTAGTACGCGTTACGAAATACACGATCCGGAAAATACGGCTCCACGATGGGCTGGCCGGTCCGGGAGAGACGTAGCGTTCAACGGCCAGCCCTCGGCTGGGCCGGAGCGCGCCGCGCCGGTCGAAAGCGGGCAGGAGTATTCCATGGGCATGTATGAAAAATTCCGGCTGGACGGCAAGGTGGCCTTGGTCACCGGCGGGGGCAAGGGCATTGGCCGGGGTATCGCCCTGGCCTTCGCCGAGTGCGGCGCCGACGTGGCCGTCCTCGCACGGCGCCAGGGCGATGTGGACGCGGTGGCCCGGGAAATCGAAGCCCGCGGTCGCCGCGCCCTGGCCATTTCGGGCGACGTGCTGGACGACAAGGTCATCCCGGCCGCCCTCGATCGGGTGGTGACGGAACTTGGATCCATCGACATCATGGTCAACAACGCCGGCGGCAACCTCGACCGCAAGCAGCATGCCCTGACGGAGATTACCCTGGCCAAGTGGGACGAACAGATCTCGCTCAACCTGCGGCACAAATTCTACGGCTCGCAGCAGGCCGCCCTGCGGATGAAGAGCGGGGGGCGGATCATCAACATCGTCTCGGTGGCGGCCCTGCGCCCCAGCCCCGGATTCGGCGCCTATTCCACCGCCAACCACGGCGCCATCGCCATGGTTCGCACCCTGGCCGTCGAGCTCGGTCCGCGTGGCATTACCGTCAACGCCATTGCGCCGGGCGTCGTCTTTACCGAAATGCTGTCGGAGACCATGCACATCGAGGAGCAGAAGGCGGAAGAACTGTTCGCCCCGACCATTCCGCTCGGCCGCGTGGGCAATCCCGACGACATCGCCGCAGCTGCGGTCTTCTTCGCCTCTCCCGCCGCGCAATGGACGACGGGTCAATGCATCTCGGTCGCGGGAGGGCCGGTCTAAAGGCCCAGAGACCAAGGCAGGCGGGGTGGTTCTGGCCGCCTCGCTAGCCGGTCTTTTCGCTGGTCGCCCGCGTCGACGTGAACCGCAAGTGCAGCTCCTTCATGGGGTGAAGCAGCAGGTTCGGCAGGTGCGGCGGTTCGGGCAGCGGTCGGGCCAGGGTTATATCGTCCAGCCGGTCGAGCAGGATGGTGAAGCCGGTCAACAGCTCCTGCTTGGCCAGCAGCCGTCCAACACAGAAATGCGCGCCGTTGCCGAAGGCCAAGTGGGCCCCGGCGTTGTCGCGTTCGATATCGAACACATG
This sequence comes from Caulobacteraceae bacterium, assembly GCA_025352085.1. Classification (GTDB taxonomy): domain Bacteria; phylum Pseudomonadota; class Alphaproteobacteria; order Caulobacterales; family Caulobacteraceae; genus Acaudatibacter. The sequence goes on from JANXUA010000137.1 coordinate 9,352, forward strand.
CGGGCAGGCGAACTTCTCCGGATCCAGGTTGGCGGCGCCGTAGCGGACAATCATCATGGCGTCCTTGGGGATCGTGGTTCCCGCGATGGTCACGTCGCGGGTCGCGCGGCGGAACAGCCCCTGAACCGGGCTTTCGAAGCGCAAGGCTTCGTCGACGAAATTCTTCACCAGCTCCGGCCGCGCGTGCAGCTTAGCCAGCTGGTCGGGATAGCGTAGCAGGAGCCACATGCCATTGGCCAGCGCGCTGATCACCGTATCATAGCCGCCGGAAATCAGTTGATGCATGAGGTTCTGCAGTTCATGCATCGAGAGCGGTTCATCGTCGGCGCTGTCGGCGTGGACCAGGGCCGAGATCATGTCGGCTTTTGGCTCGCGCCGCCGGCTCTCGAACATGTCGGCCAGGAAGTGCTGCATCTCCAGTTCGATTTCCGCCGTGGCGCGCAGTTCGTCCTCGGTCATCGCGATCATGGCCGGCGCCAGGATGGAGTCGGCCCATTTCTTGAAGGTGGCGATGTTGTCCGCATCAAGACCCAGCTGTTCGGCGATGATGACGCCAGGCAGCGGGAGGGCGAAGGCCGACACGAACTCGCATTCGCCGTTGTCGATAAAGCTGTCGATCAAGGCGTTTGTCACCGCCTCGATGCGCGGAATCAGGGCCTTGACCGTCTGGATGTTGAACACTTGGTCCAGAAGGCGCCGGTAGCGGCCATGCACCGGCGGGTCCGTACGCTGCAGGGTCTGCACGTGCGACCAGCCTCGATCCCGCAGCGCCTCGGCGTAAACGCGATAGCGATCACCATTGATTCCGGAGCCGGCGATGGTGTCGTTGGAAAAGGTCTCGGGATCGCGCAGAACGGCGCGGACGTGGTCGTATCGCGTAACCACGTACATGCCGGTCTCGGGCATCAGGTAGACGGGACATTGCTCGTGCAACAGGGCGTAGAACGCCTTGGGATCGCTCTGCACGACCGGATCCATCAGGCTGTAATCCTCGACGCGGGCATTCATCCGGTTGCTCTCTCCAGCGGCCCGGTGAAATCCGGAGCGGGTTGTGGATTTATTCACGCTCTGCCGCCGCCGCTGTCAATCGACGGACGGCGGCGATCGGGCGGCGCAGAGCAGGATGATTTTAGACGGAACCGTCCAAAATCTGAATCCTGCTCTAGAAGCAAAAGTGTAGAGCCTGATTCAGCCTTTAGATCTGTTCCGTCTAAAGGCATCAGGCTCTAGCCGCCGGCCGGCGCCCGCGTGCTTCCCTCCGCGTCCAATTCCGCCAGCAAGCGGTCGCGCAGCTGGAATTTCTGGATCTTGGTGGTGGACATGGGCCAGCTATTCACGAAGCGCACGGCGTGCGGGATCTTGAAGCGGGCGATCCTGCCCCGGCAGAAACCGATGAGTTCGGCCTCGGTGGCCGAGGCGCCCGACTTCAGTTCCACGAAGGCGGCGGGGACCTCCGCGTAGCGTGGGTCGGGCATGCCCACCACCTGCGAGAGCTGGACCGCCGGATGGCTGTCGAGCACCGCTTCGATCTCCGCCGCGGCCACGTTCTCGCCGCCCACCTTCAGCATGTCCTTGAGCCGGCCGTGGAACATGATGTGGCCCGAGGCATCGATGGAGCCGATGTCGCCGGTGCGCATCCAGCCCTCGGCGTTGAAGGTTGCGGCCGTCTTGTCCGGATCGCGGTAGTAGCCCCTCATGGCGTTGGGTCCCCTGGCCAGGATTTCGCCCTGCTCGCCGGCCTCACGCGGCAGGCCGGTCTCGGGATCGACGATCTTGACCTCCCAGTCGTCCAGCGGGACGCCGAGCCGGCCGACGCGCAGTTCGTAGGGATCAACCGGGCGGCTGGTGCATATCGTGCCCACGCCTTCGGTCAGGCCGTAGGTGCCGACCTGCACGGCCCGGGGCATGGCCTTGGCGATCGCCTCCGCGATCCAGGCCGGCTGGACCGCCAGATTGGAGTTCATCAGCCGCACGCGCGAGAGATCGGTATCGCCAAAGCGTGGGTGGTTGATGAGGTCCTGCATGATGGTGACGAAGCAGGGATAGGCGTGGGTGGCCCGCTCCCCGCTCAGCATATCCAGGGCCACGCCAGCCTCGAAACTCGGAATTGTCAGATAGGCGGCGCACCGGTCGATCGCCCCGGTCAGGGGCAGGATGCCGGCGATGTGGAACATGGGCAGGGGCGACCAGAACCGGTCGCCGGCGTGAATATCGTAGCGCTTGGCCAGGGCGCGCGCATTACCGGTCATTGCCCGGTGGGTGATCAGGCAGCCCTTGGGATTGGCCGTGGTGCCCGAAGTGTAGAGGATTATGGCGATCTGGTCGGGCAGCACCTCCTCGATGCGGGCATCAAGGTCGTCATCCGGCACGCGGTCGCCGGCGGCCAGGACGTCTTGCGCAGCGGCCACTCCACCTTCGCCGCCGCGGCCTGTTGCGACGAGGGTCCGCAGCCTTGGCGCCTCCGGAAACTGCAGCCCGACGCCAACTCCGGCCGCGGACAGGGACGGGAGGGCCAGCCGCAGCCGGCCCAGGAAATCCACCGGTCCGTCGGAGGCGCCATCGGTCACCAGGACGGTAAGGTCGGCGTTCTCAATCAGATAGGCGAGTTCCGCGGGCTGATAGCGGGCGTTGACGGGAACGACCGCCGCACCCGCCATCGCGGCGCCGAACAGGGCCTCGACGAAGGATGTGCAGGTGTTGAATAACAGTCCCACGTGGTCTCCCGGAACGATCCCCAAGGCAATGAAGGCCTTCGCCCAGCGCCGCGCGGCTGCGTTCAGGTCCGCATAGCTGACACGCCGGCCCGGCAGGACCAGGGCATCGACATCTCCCAGATCCGAGCGGGCCCGCAACAAGGCGCCCAGGGTTTGCGGGCCGGCATGGTCCAAGCT
>JANXUA010000142.1 GCA_025352085.1 Caulobacteraceae bacterium
CGCCCCTTGTGACCGCCTCCGCCCACACGACCGAGGGCCTGGCCATGGGCCTCGCGCGCGACCTGGCGCCCATCCGGGTCAATGCGGTCTGTCTGGGCCTGATCATGAGCGAGCAGGTTGAGGCCATGGGCGAGGCCACGATCAAAGGCTTCACCGCCAACCTGCCGCTGCCGCGCGGCGGCACCGTCGAGGAGGCGGCCGAAGCCTACCTCTACCTGATGCGCGCCACCTATGTGACCGGCCAGATCGAGCGGGTCGACGGCGGCGGCAGCCTCGTGTGAGCCGCCCCCGCGTCACCGCCTCTTCAGCGCAACATAGAGCGCGCCGTCGCCGCCGTGGCGGCGGTGGGCTTGCGAGAGGCCGGCGACCATGGCCCGCAGCGGCGGCTCGGCGAGCCATTCGGGCGCGCGGCGGCGCAGGATCCCGTCGCCCCGGGCGCCCTTGCCGGTAATGACCAGGACGGTGCGGCGCCCGTCGGCGTGGGCGCGCAGGATGAAGGCCGTGAGGGTCGCGCGAGCCTGGTCGTGATTGAGACCGTGCAGATCGATGACCCCGGCCAGCGGATCGCGCCCGCGAATGACCCGGCGATGGCGCCCTGGCTCAAGAGGGGCGGGCTCCAGCAGGCCAAGCGCGCCTGGCGGCCGGGAAGGGGGGAGGGGACGCTCCAACGGCCGCGCGGGCGCCGTGGTCGGCGCCGCACGGATGGCGGCGGGCCGCGGTTTGGCGGCCGGAACGGTGCCGGGCGCCTTAGCCGACCGGCCGGGAAAGGGGCGGACCGTCGCCGCGACGATCGCCCACAGGCGCGCGCCGACCGGGTCCCGGTCTGGCTTCATTCGTCCGGCCGGGTCAAGGGCGTCAGCCGATAGAGGCGCAGGGTGTGGCGTACGCGTCCGGCCTCCACGCCGGCGGCGGGGCCTCGCCCCAAATAGAGATCCGCGCGCGCGTCGCCCTTGATCGCCCCGCCGGTGTCGAGCGCCACCACCAGGCGCCGGTAGCTGGGAAAGGCGCCGGCCAGAGTCGGCGCCGTGGCGTCGATCCACACCAGATCGCCCATACCGTGGCGACCGGCGTCGACGGCCACGGCGCGGCCGGGCTTAAGCGGCACGCCGGCGGCGCCCGCCGGCTCGCGGCCGTCATCGGCGACGAGGCGGAAAAACACATAGCGCGGATTGAGCCGCATGACCGCGTCGGCCCGCGGCCCGCGGTGCGCGGCCAACCAGGCGCGGATGGCGTCACCGGACGTCTGATCGGCGGCCAGCAAACCCTGGCTGCGCATGGGTGCCGCAATGGCGACAAACCGCGCGCCGTTGACGCCGTCGAACACCGCCCGCGCCCGCCGCCCATCGGGAAAGGTCAGGACGCCCGATCCCTGGATCTGCAGGAAGAACAGGTCCTCGGGCCGCATCCAGGCCAGCGCGTCGATCGCCGGTCTCGCCTCGATCGTCGCGCGATCGGCATAGCGTCCGTCAGGCGGCGGCGCGGCGGCGAGATCGGCGGGATGGGGCCGCACCGGGGCGCTGAATTCGTCGGTCGGGTAGGCCCGCGCCTCATAGATCGGGGTGAAATAGGCGGTCAACAACCCCGGCGCCGGGACCGGATCAAGCCGGAAGTTGTCTTCAAAGAAGGCGCGCGCGCGCATCTCAGGCAGTGGACCGGCCTGACGGGCGCGGCGACACGCCCGCGCCAGGTCGTAATCCCTGGCCACCGAACAGCTCGCGGCGAAGGCGGCCAAAGCGGCGGCGTGGTCGTCCTCATTCCAGCCGGGCAGAGCGGAAAAGTCGAAACGGGGGGTGGGAAGCGGGCTGGGCGGCGGCTCATACGCGCGCGCGACGGGCGGCTCCAGGACCCGGAAAACAGGCGGCGGGGCAGGTTTATGGGTGGCGCACGCCGCCAGCCACCCGCACGTCAGGATGACCGCCCAGACTCTGGCTCGCATTACGCCTCCGCCGCATCCACATGGATCAACGTCCAATTGGGGTTGCGGCTCTTAAGATTGCGTTCAAATGTCCACACTTCCGCCGTGCGACGATCATCGACCGTCTCGCCTTCGGGGCCCTTGCCGCGGTTGCGCAGTTCGGCGAGAAAGCGGACCGACGCGCGGGCCAGATCCCCGCTCAGGCTGACGTCTTCGAAATCCGCGCGCGGCGGGTGAAGGAAATCGACGCTTTCGGTGCGTCCTTCAGCTTCACGCGCCTCGATGGCCGTTTCGAAGGTCTGCATGACGGTCGGTTCAAGCAGGGGCTTGAGCGCGGCCCGGTCGCCGGCGGCGAAGGCGGTGACGATGGTTTGATAGGCGGTCTTCGCGCCCTGCAGGAATTGGCCGACGTCGAAGCTGGGGTCGCGCGCCTTCACCGCCGCCACGGCGGCGTCGGTGGCGGATTTGGCGGGCGCCGGCGAGGAAAGGCGCGTCGTGTCGCCAACGGTCACAGCCATCGGCGGCGCGTCGTTCGGCCCACGCCCGACCTTCCGCCCCAGCACGGCGTAGAGCTGGAAGAGGATGATCGCCGCGATCACGGCGGGGACGATGAGTTCAAGAACCTGCAAGGGCGCACCGAGACTTTCAGAACAAACCAAGGTTCTTCATATAGGCCATGACGCGGCCCGCGTCAGCACCGCGACGTTGCGATGAGCCCGGCGGCATGATAGCGACCCCGCTCGCCGGCCCCCTTTTTGCCTTTTTGGACCTTTTCCGATGACCGACACACCCAGCCCCGCGACTGCGGCGACTCCCGGCAACGGCGCCGGCGGGCAGGACCAGGCCACGCAGCCGGGCATCCGCATTCTGGCGCAATACATTCGCGATCTCTCGTTCGAAAACCCCCGCGCGCCGGACTCCCTGCGCGCCGGCGTTACGGCGCCGCAGATCGAAATGGGCGTCGAACTCAACGCCCAGGGCCGCGAAGGCGGGGTGTTCGAGGTCGAGCTTAAACTCAACGCCCAGGCCAGGCGTGAGACTGAAACAGTGTTTCAGATCGAGCTGGTCTACGCCGGCCTGTTCCAGATCGTCGGCGTCCCCGAGCAGGATATGGAGCAGGTGCTGATGATCGAGTGCCCGCGCTATTTGTTCCCCTTCGCCCGGCGCATGGTCGCCGACCTTACGCAAGAGGGCGGCTTTCCGCCGCTCATGCTCGAGCCGCTCGACTTCGCCGCCATCTACCTGGCCCGGCAGACCCAGGCGCAGGATCCGGCGGCCGGAACCGCCTAAGCGCGCGAGCTTAGCCGCCGAACCTTTCTTCTCCCCCGTCTTTCACGGGGGAGAAGGAACGTGCGGCCGTTAATCACCTGACCATAGTGGGGAGGGAGGAAGAGTGTTCCATCCTCACCCCTCCATCGCCCGCCACAGCGGCGAACCCTTAAGTTCATTCTGGATAAAATCGACATGCGCCGCGCGTTCGGCGTCGGTGATGCGAGACGCCAGCGGGCGGAGGCGCTGGCCGTACGACGCCTTGCCGCCGTTCGGATCGGCCAGGGCGGCGGCGGCCTGAGGGTCCAGATCCAACAGTCTTTCGCGGCCGCCGCGCAACTCCAGATAGACCTGGGCCAAAAGCTTGGTGTCGATCAGGGCGCCGTGCTTTTCGCGTTCGGCCAGGGATATCTTGAACCTCAGGCAGAGGGCGCTGAGGGAATTGCTCATGCCCGGAAAGCGTTTTTGCGCCAGGGGGAGGGTGTCGATCCATTGCGACTCGTCGGTCACCGGCAGGCCGGCGCGGTCCAGTTCGAAGTTGACGAAGGCGCGGTCGAACGCAGCGTTGTGGGCGATCAGGGTCGCGCCGCCCACAAATTCAAGGAAGGCCGCCGCCACGGTCTGGTCGGCGAACAGCGGCTTGTCGGCCAGAAAAGCCGCCGAGAGGCCGTGCACCCGCTCGGCTTCCGGCGGCATGTCGCGCTCGGGATTGATGTAGCAGTGAAAATGCGCGCCCGTGGGCACATAGTCCATGAGCTCGATGCAGGCGATTTCGACGATGCGGTCGCCCTTGTTCGGATCGAAGCCGGTGGTTTCCGTATCGAGAACGATTTCGCGGGTCATGCCCCACCGTTCGCCTGCTTCGCGCGGGCGCGCAAGGCGGCGATGATCCCGGTGACCTGGGTGCGCGCCGAGTCCAGCCCGGCGCCGGCGTCGACCACGAAATCCGCCCTGGCGCGCTTTTCGTCGTCGGGGGTCTGGGCGGCCAGGATGGCGGCGAATTTCTGCTCGGTCATGCCGGGGCGCGCCAGCACGCGCTCACGCTGCACGTCGGCCGGCGCCGAGACGACGACGACGACATCGACGCTTTTCTCGCCGCCGGTCTCGTAGAGAAGGGGAATATCGAAAATGGCGAAGGGTGCGCCGGCGCTTTCCGCCTGACGGATGAAATCGGCCCGCGCGGCGCCCACCAGCGGCCAGACGATCGCATTCAGGCGTTTCAGCGCCTGCGGATCGCCGAGCACATATTGGCTCAGCCGCGCGCGATCGATCGCACCATCGACGGTGACGCCTGGAAAAGCCGCCTCCACCGGCGCCACCGCCGGGCCGCCGGGCGAATAGAGGCGGTGAACCTCCGCGTCGGCGTCATAGACCGGGCAGCCCGCCTGCCTGAACATCGCCGTCGTCGTCGATTTACCCATGCCGATGGAGCCGGTGACGCCGACGCGGATCATGCGGCTTCGACCTGATCCGCCGCGGCCGCGCGCAGGTAATTCAACAGGGGCAGGAGCGGCAATCCCAGAATGGCGAAATGGTCGCCCTCGATCTCTTCGAACAATTGAATTCCCCGTCCTTCGAGCAAATAGGCGCCGACGCTTGAGAGAACCCTGTCGCCCTGATCGGCAAGATAGCGGTCGAGGAAGCCGTCGGAAAAGGGCCACATGGTCAGCGCCGCGGTGACGACGTCGCTCCACAATGCCTCCCCGCCGCTCGCCACGGTGACCGCGCTATGCAGCAGATGCGTCCGACCGCGCAGGGCCTCCAGGGTTCGGCGCGCCTCGGCAAGATCACGCGGCTTGTCGAACATGGCCCCGTCGAGCTCGAGCGTCTGGTCCGCGCCGATCACGAGGCCTGAGTGCAGGCGCGATACGGCGATCGCCTTGAGGCTCGCCAATTGCACGGCCACGTCCAGGGGCCCCGCGTCCGCGGCCAGAAGCCCCGCCTTGGCCGCATCTTCATCGACGCCCGGCGCGATCGCCGTGAACGCGATGCCGGCGGCCTCAAGGATCGCGCGGCGCGAGGCGCTGGTGGAGGCCAGAATGAGGCCGCTCAACCGAGCAACTCCACATGGCCGTGGCCGCCGGAAATGATGTTGATCACCGCCGCCGCGGTCTCTTCAACCGAACGGCGCGACACGTCGATCACCGGCCAGCCCTGACGCTCGAACAGCCGCCGCGCCGCGACGACCTCAGCCCGCACCGCCTCGATATCGACATAGCTGCTTTCGCGCCCTTCATTGATGCTGCGCAGGCGGGTGCGGCGGATCTCGATCAGGCGATCGGGCGACACCGTCAGGCCGACGATGGGGATTCGCTTCAGGTCCAACAGATTGGCCGGAACCCCGCTGGTCGGCACCAGGGCGACATTGGCGGCGCGCACCCCGCGGTGGGCGAGGTATATACAGGTCGGTGTTTTCGACGTCCGTGAAACCCCGACCAGGACCACATCGGCGGTCTTGAGATCCTGCCCGCCCTGCCCGTCGTCGTGTCCCAGAGCGTAGGAGAGCGCGTCCATGCGGTTGAAATAGTCGCTGTCGAGCGCGTATTGCGCGCCCACCCGGGTCGACAGCGGCGCGCCCAGATACCAGGACAGCGCCGACACCAGTGGATCAAGCGCGCCGAAGCAGGCCATTCCAAGCACCTGGCAGCCGTTTTCGAGCGCCGCGCGCAGGGTTTCGTCGACGATGGTGTGCATGACCAGGCCCGGCGCGTCGGCGATTTCGGAGAGGGCGCGCTCGAGCTGACGGGGCGAGCGCACCAGGGCGTAAATGTGCTCGATCGGCAGGACATTGTTGAACCGCGCGCACACCGCCCGGGCCATGGCGTTGAGCGTTTCACCGGTGGAATCAGACACCAGGTGGACGTGGAAATAGGTGGCCAGGCGCGGCGGGTGCGTCATCACCAAGGGCTTTCAATGAAAGGCTAGAGCAGGATTATTTTAGACGGAATCGTCCAAAATCTTAAATCCTGCTCTAGAAGCAAAAGTGTAGAGCCTGATTGAAGCGTTTGCATCTGTTCCGTGCAAACGCATCAGGCTCGGACCGGGGGGCGGACGGCGCAATACCTGTGAACAATTCGTTAACGCTTGCTTAACCAATTGGCTCTGGCGGTGGAAGGGTCGGTGACGAAACGGACGGTCGCCCAAGCTCGGGCGCGGAGGGTTGAACAACCGGGGTCATTGCGCCGGCGTCGTCCACACATGCGCCCATCTGTGCATCGCGCCTGGCGCCATTTTCACCGCCGGTCGATCGCGGGGATATCCACAAATTCGTCCCCAAATTCAAAGACAGATTTTGAATTAATATCAATATCTTGCAGGTCCATCGCCCGTCGTGCGCCGGATGGTTCTGGCGATCGTCCACACGCGTGAATTTGGGGATTGGCGGGGAAGAACCGCGGCGTTGATACCGTTTTCCCCGACGTTAGGCTCCCCAACCACTTCCTCATAAATCATTTTAAAATCTATCTAGAAGTAAGTGGTCCATCGAAAATCGGACGCCCTCTTGAGGGTTTTCGAGAGACGGGGTCTAAGGCGCGCATGACCATCTCAGAGACCCCCAAACTTGTGCGCGCCCTGCAAGGCGATATTTTTGAGCGACCGCCGGTGTGGTTCATGCGCCAAGCCGGTCGATCCCTGCCGGAATATCACGAGCTGCGCGCCCAAGCGCCGGACTTCATCGCCTTTTGCCATAATCCGGAAATGGCCGCCGAGGCGACCCTGCAGCCGATGCGCCGTTTCGCCTTTGACGCCGCCATCGTTTTCGCCGACATCCTGCTTTTGCCGCGCGCTTTGGGGCAAGAGGTGTGGTTCGAGACCGGAGAGGGCCCGCGTCTGGGCGCCTTGCCTTCGCTGGAGGCCCTGGAGGGCGAAATCGGCGCATCGACCGGCAGGCTTTCGTCCGTCGGCGAGACGCTGCAGCGGGTGCGCGAGGTCCTTGAACCGGAGCGGACTTTGATCGGTTTCGCCGGCGGGCCGTGGACAGTGGCGACCTATATGATTGAAGGTCGTGGCGGCGAGCGCGCGGCGGCGCGGACCCGCGCGGTGGAGGATCCACGGATGGTGGATCGTCTGATCGCCATTCTTGTGGAAGCCACCGCCCACTATCTGGTCATGCAGGTCCGCACCGGCGCGCAGGTTCTGCAGATCTTTGAATCCTGGGCCGAAAATCTCGCCGAAGACGACTTTGATCGCCTGGTGACCCAGCCGCACGCCCGTCTGATCGCACGTTTGCGCGCGCTTGGCGTCGATACGCCGGTGATCGGCTTTCCGCGCGGCGCGGGGGCCTTGGTGGAGGGCTATGCAACGGCCGCGGGGGTGCGGGGGGTCGGTCTGGATGTCCAGGCGCCGGCGGCGCTAGGGCGGCGATTGCAATCGCATGTGACCATCCAGGGCGCTCTGGACCCCATCCTCCTGAGAGCCGGCGGCGCGGCGCTCGATCGGCGGATCGACACCCTGATCGAGCAGTGGAGCGCCGGACCGTATATCTTCAACCTCGGCCATGGCGTCCTCCCCGATACGCCGGTGGCCCACATTACCCAGGCCGTGAAGCGCGTGACCGGTCGATGAGTGACGCCGGGCCCCCAAAAACGCCTAGAGTCGCCGTCGTCCTCTTCAACCTCGGCGGTCCGGACGGCCCAAAGGCGGTCAGGCCGTTTCTGGAGAACCTGTTCTCCGATCCGGCGATCATTGGCGCGCCGTGGATCATCCGCCGACCGCTGGCGGCCCTGATCGCCCGTCTGCGGGCGCGCTCGGCCATCGCCAACTACGCCGTCATGGGCGGCGGTTCGCCGATCCTTGGCCAGACCTTCCAGCAAGCCGAGGCGCTGCGCGCACGGCTCGCCGCCGACCGGCCGGACGCCCAGATCAAGGTCTTCGTCGCCATGCGCTATTGGAACCCGACGACCGAGGAGACCGCCCGCGCGGTCGAAGCCTTCGCGCCCGATGAGATCGTGCTGACGCCGCTTTATCCGCAGTTTTCGACGACGACGACGGCCTCGTCGTTCAAAGCGTGGCGCGGCGCCTACAAAGGAACCAGCGTCAGCCGGGCGATCTGCTGCTGGCATGACAACGCCGGCCTGATCGAGGGGCACGCCCATCAGATCGAGCGCACGTGGGAAGCGGCGGGTCGACCGAAGGTGCGGCTGCTGTTTTCGGCCCACGGCCTACCGGAAAAGATCGCCGCCGACGGCGATCCCTACCAATGGCAGATCGAACAGATGTCGGCGAGGATCGCGATGCGCCTTGGCGACGGCTGGGATTGGAAGATCTGCTATCAGAGCCGCGTGGGCCCGTTGAAATGGCTCGGCCCTTCGACGCCGGACGCCATCGCCGAGGCTGGGCGGGAGGGCCTGGGCGTCCTGATCGATCCGATCGCCTTTGTCTCCGAACACATCGAAACCCTGGTCGAACTCGATCGCGACTACGCCAACCTGGCGCGCGCGGCCAACGTGCCGATCTATCTGCGCGCGCCGGTGGTAGGGGTCTCGGCGCCGTTCATCGATGGGCTCGCCGGCGCCGTTCAAAAGGCTGTGGCGCGCGGCGGCGTCGGCCCGGACGGCGCGCTTTGCCCGGCCAACCTCACCCGCTGCGGCGCGACGGGATTCGAGAATATCCCTCCCCTTTATGGGGACGGTGGATTGGCGTGCAGCGCCAAGACGGGTGGGGAAGTGTGATGACAAACACCAACATCGCGAATCCGGCCAAGAACCCCACCCCGGTCGCTCACGCGACTCGCCCTCCCCAGGAGGGGAGGGAAAAGGCTGGCGTTGGGACGTCGGAGCCCATGCGGTCCGAGAAGGCGTCGCCACTATGATGTTTCGCGTCCTGCTCGGCCTGCACATTCTGGCGGTGATCGCCTGGATGGCCGGCCTGCTCTATCTGCCGCGCCTGTTCGCCTATCACACCCGCGCCGCGGTCGGCTCGGAGATGGACGAAACCTTCAAGGTGATGGAAACCAAGCTTCTGCGCATCATCATGAACCCGGCCATGTTCGCCGTGGTGATTTTGGGCGGCCTGCTCGTCTGGCAAGACGGCGTCCGCACCCTTGAAACGCCGTGGATGATCACCAAGCTATGCGGCGTGGTCTTCCTGCTCAGCTGGCATCACTACCTCGCCCGCGCCCGAAAAGCTCTCGCCGCCGGCCGTCGCGACCGCTCCGAACGCTTCTGGCGCATGACCAACGAACTGCCGTTCCTGGCCGCGATCGTGATCGTGCTGTCGGTGACGACCAAGTTCGGGGGGTGATTTTTGATCGAGCTTCCCGCAGCGTATTTGACATCGTGTCGTGCTCGGTTTGCCTTGGCTATCGTTCGTCCTTTGGCCAGTTTCGATGGTCGAAGCCAACGATCTTTGATACTATGGTATACAAGATCATCATTGGAGCGATGGCGACAAAGGCCGTCATAGCTACGGAGATATCTGTAGCGAGATGAGAACCGACATATGGGGTAAGAAGTTAGGCTGGCGAAACCAAGAAAAGCAAAGACAGTTGCGGATTTAGAACTACCAAGCGGAGTAAGAAAATGCTGGGGATGACGCATATAACGGCGATCAATCCTTAGAGAGCTTGACCGGCGGACGTTTTCGAGAGTCGACGGCTGAGCGGTTTCATTCGTCCCTCAGGATGGCTTCGAAGTCTTGGCCGCCATAAAAAATTCCGACCACATATGTCGCGGTTTCCTCAACGACGAAGGCGATCGTCACCCGTTTGCGAAACCCGATCGTTCGAAACCCGGGCAGAATATCGTCGCGAGCAACCCCACGGTGCGGGAAGGTCCGCAGGCTATCGAGTTGATCGAGAATGGCGTCATTGAACCGTAACGCGATCTTGGGTGACGCCGCCTCGGCAATATAGTCGTAGAGGCCGTCGAGCTGCGCCTGCGCCTCGGGCGAAACAATTATCGCGTTGCTCACGCGGCGTCGGTCTTGGCTAACCGCGCGGCGTGACGCTCGGCCAGCGCCGCGCGGGCGTCCGCCAAGCCGGCGCCGCGAGAGGGATCGGCTTTCAACGTGTTGTACGCGGGGACCACCTCATTGCGCAGCCAGTGTTCAAGGGCTTTGTCGCGCGCTTGCAGGGCGCGAAGGCCGTCCCGAATGACCTCGCTATCGGTGGCGTATTCGCCCGATGCGACCTTGGCGCGCACCTGGTCGGCCATTTCGTTGGGCAGGGTGACGCTGAATTGCTGGGTGGTTCGCATTGCGGGCCTCCGTCATGGAGTAGGATTTAATCCTACGTCGATCAGGTTTTCAAGAGTCGCATGGCCCGTCTGTCCGCTCACCCAACCCAACCCTTGACCTTCGGCGCCCTTTGTGGTTCCGCTATCGGCATCGTGTGGCGCGTCTCAATGCGCCGTGTGATCCCCGCCTCTTAAGAACCGCGCCACCATTGCGAAGGGCGATGCGCGGTTCTCCCCCGAATTCACCATAGGCTTCGCGGTTCGCTTCGGATCGCCCAAGCCGTCACCAGATCGATCCGATCGGACCCTTGGGTCCCGGTTTCCCATTTTCAAGAGAACAACAGAACTATGTCAGATACCCTGGATATCGAGACGGACCCCACGTCCGAGACCCCGAACCTTGAGGCCGAAGGCGACGCCGGCGGCGAGCCTTCCGAACCAACCGAAGCGGGCAAGACGGTCCTGGCCATGGGCCTCACCCGCATGTCCCTTCAGGAATTGAAGGAAAAATCCCCCGCCGACCTGCTGGCCTTCGCCGAACAGTTCGACATCGAAAACGCGAACGCCATGCGCAAGCAGGACATGATGTTCGCCATCCTCAAGGCCTCGGCCGAAGAAGGCGTCGAGGTCTTCGGTTCGGGCACCCTGGAAGTCGTGCAGGACGGCTTCGGTTTCCTGCGCAGCCCGGAAGCCAACTATCTGCCCGGCCCCGACGACATCTACGTCAGCCCCTCGCAGATCCGCAAATTCGGCCTGCGCACCGGTGACACCGTCGACGGCGGCATCCGCGGCCCGCGCGAGGGCGAGCGCTATTTCGCTCTCACCAAGGTCGACCTGGTCAATTTCGAGAACCCGGAAAACGTCCGCCACAAGGTGCACTTCGACAACCTTACCCCGCTTTATCCCGAAGAGCGGATGACCATGGAGATCGAGGATCCGACCCTGAAAGACCGCTCCGGCCGGGTGATCGACATCGTCGCCCCGCTCGGCAAGGGCCAGCGCTGCCTGATCGTCGCCCCGCCGCGCGTCGGTAAGACGGTGATGTTGCAGAACATCGCCAAGTCGATCGCCGCCAATCATCCGGAATCGTATCTGATCGTGCTGCTGATCGACGAACGGCCCGAGGAAGTCACCGACATGCAGCGCACCGTGCGCGGCGAGGTGATCTCATCGACCTTTGACGAACCGGCCGTTCGTCACGTCCAGGTCGCCGAAATGGTGATCGAAAAGGCCAAGCGCCTGGTCGAACACAAGCGCGACGTGGTCATCCTGCTGGACTCGGTCACGCGTCTGGGCCGCGCCTACAACACCACCGTTCCGTCGTCGGGCAAGGTGCTGACCGGCGGCGTCGACGCCAACGCCCTGCAAAAGCCCAAACGCTTCTTCGGCGCGGCGCGCAATATCGAGGAAGGCGGCTCGCTGACCATCATCGCCACGGCCCTGATCGACACCGGCAGCCGCATGGATGAAGTCATCTTCGAAGAGTTCAAGGGCACGGGCAATTCTGAAATCATTCTGGACCGCAAGGTCGCCGACAAGCGCATCTTCCCGGCGATCGATGTGCTGAAATCGGGCACCCGCAAGGAAGAGTTGATCACGCCGAAGGATCAGCTGCAGAAAACCTTCGTCCTGCGCCGGATCCTCAACCCGATGGGTCCGCAGGACGCCATCGAGTTCCTGCTCGACAAGCTCAAAAACGCGAAGAATAATGCCGACTTCTTCCAATCGATGAACACCTGACGCCGATAATCCTCGTCAGGCGGCGAGGATGTGGCGATGAAGGTGAAGCTCGAGGTCGACTGCACGCCGGCCGAGGCGCGCTCGTTTCTTGGCCTGCCGGATGTCGAGGCGCTCAACAAACACATCGTTGACGAGATGAAGTCGCGCATCGACGCCGGCGTCGCCATGGTCGCGCCCGAAGAATTGATGAAATCATGGATGAGTCTCGGCGGTCAGGCGACGGAACAGTTTCGCAAGCTGATGACCGCGGCGATGGCGGCCGGCGGCGCCAACAGGCCGGGATGACCGACACCATCTTCGCCCTGGCCACGGCGCCGGGGCGCGGCGCGGTAGCGGTCATCCGCCTGTCGGGACCCGGGGCCGGCGCGGCTCTGGACGCTCTGGCCGGAAGGCGGCCCAAGGCCCGTCAGGCGACGGTTCGGCGGCTGCGCGATCCCGCCGGCGACGTGCTCGACCAGGCCCTGGTTCTGTGGTTCCCCGCGCCTGACAGCTACACCGGCGAGGATTGCGTGGAGTTGCATCTGCATGGCGGGGCCGCCGTCATCGACGGCGTGACCCGCGTTTTGCTCGCTCTGGGCCTGCGGCTGGCGGCCCCCGGCGAATTCACCCGTCGCGCGTTCGAGAACGGCAAGCTTGATCTGGGCCAGGCCGAAGCGGTCGCCGATCTGATCGACGCCGAGACGCAGCGCCAGGCGCGCCAGGCGATCGATCAGCTGGGCGGCGCCCTGACCCGCCGGCACGAAGCTTGGCGCGCGGGTCTGGTCGAAGCCCTGGCGCGGTTGGAGGCCGCCGTCGATTTTCCCGACGAAGACCTGCCGGACGATGCGCTGAGCGCGGTGCGTGGGCTGCTGCACGGGCTGCGCGGCGCTCTGGACGAAGCCCTCGCCGAAGCCGGTCGCGGCCTGCGCGTGCGCGAGGGCTACCGGGTGGCCGTCATCGGCGCCCCGAACGCCGGGAAAAGCAGTCTATTCAACGCGCTAGCAGGCCACGACGGGGCCATTGTCACCGCGACGCCGGGGACCACGCGCGACGTGATCGAGGCCCATCTGACCCTGGCGGGCTACCGGATTCTGCTGGCCGATACGGCCGGTCTGCGCGCTGCCCAGGACGCCATTGAGGCCGAAGGCGTCCGCCGCGCGCGCGCCTGGGCCGAGGGCGCGGATCTGCGCCTTTGGGTCGTTGATCAGGGTACGGACGATGGCGCCTGGCGCGAGGCGTCGGCCCTCGCGCGCGCCGGCGACGTGTGCGTGTTCAACAAGATCGATCTGCCGCCCGGGCGCGACGCGGTGGCGGTTCGAGAGGCGGCGGCGACGCTTGGATTGCCGCTGATCGCGCTGTCGGTGACCGCGCAGGGCGCCCGGCCGGTTCTGGATGAACTGACGCGGCGGGTCGTTCGCGATTCCGCCGGCGCCGAATTTCCGGCCGCCACCCGCGCGCGCCACGTCGAGCAGCTGCAATCGGCGCGCGCCTGCCTGGATCGGGCCATCGCGCAATTGTCCGACCTCGAATTGGCCGCCGAGGACGTCCGCCTCGCCGCGCGGGCGCTGGAGCGGGTGACCGGGCGGGTCGGCGTCGATGACGTGCTCGACGGCCTGTTCGCCAGGTTCTGTATCGGCAAATAGCTGTTTCACGTGAAACACGCGGTCGCGCCCGCCTCGACCGCGCGTCCTGCCCGCGCTATACCCCCCGCTCATCGGCCGGAACCTTCTGACTTGACCCCCTCAACGCGCACAGTCTGGGACGTGATCGTCATCGGCGGCGGGCACGCTGGATGCGAGGCCGCGGCCGCGTCGGCGCGGGTCGGCGCGCGCACGCTTCTGCTCACGCACAAGCTCGAAACCATCGGTGAGATGTCGTGCAATCCGGCCATCGGCGGTCTGGGCAAGGGCCATTTGGTGCGCGAGATCGACGCCATGGATGGCGTGATGGGCCGCGCCGCCGACCGGTCCGGCATTCAGTTTCGCATGCTCAACGCCTCGCGCGGTCCGGCGGTCCGGGGCCCCCGGGCGCAGATCGATCGGGCCCTCTATCGCAAGGCGATGTTCGATCTCCTCGCCGCCCAACCGGGCCTTGAGATGCGCGCCGAGGCGGTCGAGGACCTGCTGGTGGAGGAGGGCCGCGTCGTCGGCGTCGTCGGCGCGACGGGGCCCCACTACCGGTCGGCGGCCGTGGTCCTGACCACCGGCACCTTCCTCAACGGCGTCATTCACCGCGGCGACGAGCGGATTGCGGCGGGTCGCGCCGGCGATGCGCCGTCTATCGGCCTTGCCCAGCGCCTCTATGGTCTTGGGCTCGATATGGGCCGCCTCAAGACCGGCACGCCGCCGCGCCTGGATGGCCGCACCATCGACTGGGCGAGTCTCTCGATGCAGCACGGCGACACGCCGCCGATCCCGTTTTCCTTCCTGACCGAGAAAATCACCTCGCCGCAGATCGCCTGCGGGGTGACGGCGACGACGGCGCGGACGCACGCGATCATCGGCGCGCGCCTGTCCGAATCGGCGGTCTATGGCGGTCGGCTGGCCGGGCGCGGCCCGCGCTATTGCCCGTCGATCGAGGACAAGGTGGTGCGGTTCGCCGATCGCGACAGCCATCAGATCTTCCTCGAACCGGAAGGCCTCGACGATCCGACTGTTTATCCCAACGGCATATCGACCTCGGTGTCAGCGGCGACGCAGGATGCGTTCCTGCGCACCATTCCGGGTCTTGATCGCGTCGAGGTGATCCGCCACGGCTACGCCATCGAATACGACTATGTCGACCCGCGCGCGCTTGACCCGAGCCTTGGCGTCAAGCGGCTGGCCGGGCTCTATCTCGCCGGTCAGATCAACGGGACCACCGGCTATGAAGAAGCCGCCGCTCAGGGCCTGATGGCCGGCCTGAACGCCGCCCGCGCCGCCGGCGGCCGGGATCCGGTCACTTTGGGCCGCGACCAGGCTTATATCGGGGTGATGATCGACGATCTGGTGACGCGCGGCGTGACCGAGCCCTATCGCATGTTCACCAGCCGGGCGGAGTTTCGCCTGCGCCTGCGCGCCGACAACGCCGATCAGCGCTTGACCAGCCTCGCCGAGGGCTTCGGTTGCGTCGGGCCTGAGCGCGCCGGCGCCTGGACGACCAAGGCGATAGCCCTGGCGAACGTGCGGGCCGAGGCGGCGCGCCTGACCCTCACCCCCAATGCGGCGGCGAAGGCGGGGCTGAAGGTCGGCGCCGACGGCCAAAGGCGCAATCTGGTGCAGTTGCTGGCCTTTCCGAGCATCAATTTCGCGGATCTGGCGGGGATCTGGCCGCAGATCGACGCCTGGCCGGGGTTTGCGCGCGAGCAGATCGAGATCGACGCGGCCTACAACGGCTATCTTGAGCGGCAGGACGCCGATGTCGCCCTGTTCCAGCGCGACGAAGGCCTCGCCCTCCCCGCCGACCTCGACTACGCGGCCATGGGCGGGCTGTCGAACGAGGTGCGCGAAAAGCTCAGCGCCGTGCGCCCGCGCACTCTGGGCCAGGCCGCCCGGATCGAGGGCGTGACGCCCGGCGCGATCACCGCCTTGTTATCGCATGTCCGCCGCCGCGCCGCTTGAGCGTTTCGCAGCGCCGGCCGACTTCGCGCAAGTGGTCGGAGCAACCCCGGAGCGCTTTTCGGACATCGAGCGTTTCCGGGAGATGCTGATCGAGACAAACGGCGCCTTCAACCTGGTGGGCGCCTCGACCCTGACCGATTTCTGGTCCCGGCATTTTGTCGACAGCGCCCAGCTTATCTGGTTCGATCGCCAGGCGCGGACGTGGGCCGATCTTGGATCGGGCGCGGGACTGCCCGGGTTGATATTGGCGATCCTGCTGAAGGGCGTTCCGGGCGCCCGCGTGCACCTGGTCGACAGCATGGCCAAGCGCTGCCGCTTCCTCGGCCAGGTGGTCGAGAGCCTCGATCTGCCGGCCGAGGTGCACAATGCGCGGGCCGAATCGCTCGATCTGGTCGTGGATGTGGTGACGGCGCGGGCCTGCGCGCCGCTGGATCGACTGCTTGGGTTTTCGAGGCCCTATTTCGCCCGCGGCGCGCGCGGACTGTTCCTCAAAGGGGCCGACGCCGATTCCGAAATCGTTCAGGCCAAAAAAGGCTGGCGATTTGACGCCGAAGTCTTCACCAGTCTCAGTGACCCTCGTGGACGGGTCGTGTCGATCCCCCGCCTCGCCATACGAAGGAAGGCTTAAGTGACCGTGAGGCCCAAAAGCATTCGCGTAATGGCCATCGCCAACCAAAAGGGCGGCGTGGGCAAGACCACCACGGCGATCAATCTGGGCACCGCCCTCGCCGCCGTCGGCGAGCGGGTCCTGCTCATCGACTCCGACCCGCAGGGCAACGCCTCGACCGGTCTGGGCGTGACGAGCGCCATGCGCACACGCACCGTTTATGACGTGTTGATGGAGGAATTCCCGATCGCCGAGGCGATCATTCCGACGCTTGTGCCGGGGCTGTCCCTGGTCGCGTCCGATCCGGACCTTGCCGGGGTCGAGCTCGAGCTCGCGCAAAGGCCGCGCCGGGCCTTCAAACTCAAGGACGCCCTGGAGGCCGTGCGGGCGGCGCGGTCGTGCGACTATGTGCTGATCGACTGCCCGCCGTCGCTCAACCTCCTGACACTCAACGCGATGGCGGCGGCGGACGCGGTGTTCGTGCCGCTGCAATGCGAATTTTTCGCTCTTGAAGGCCTGACCCAGCTGCTACGCACGATCGAGCGGGTGCGCGTCACCCTCAACCCCTCCCTCGAACTGCAGGGGGTGGTGCTGACGATGTACGACCGGCGCAATGGCCTCTCGGCGCATGTCGCGCGGGACGTGCGCCACCATTTGGGCGACAAGGTCTACCAGACGGTGATCCCGCGCAATGTGCGGATCTCCGAAGCGCCTTCATTCGGCAAGCCGGCGTTGATCTATGATCTCAGGTGCGCCGGCAGTCAGGCCTATCTGCAATTGGCCAAAGAAGTCATCGCCCGGGAGCGTCACGCGCGCCGGGCTCCCGTTGCGAGTGTGTGAGGAGAACGACCATGGCGGAAGGACGACGCGGTCTGGGACGGGGATTGTCGGCCTTGCTCGACGAAGCGCGCGCGGCGACGACGCCGGAGGGCCGCGAGGCGGCGGGCGCGATGGACTTGCCGATCGAGGCGATCCGGCGAAATCCGGAGCAGCCGCGGCGCGAGTTCGACGCCGGCGCCCTGGACGAGCTCGCCGAATCGATCCGCGAGCGGGGCGTCATCCAGCCGATTTTGGTGCGCCCCCTGCCGGGCATGGCCGGCGAGTATCAGATCGTCGCCGGGGAACGGCGCTGGCGCGCGGCGCAGCTCGCCGGTCTGCGGGCAATCCCCGCCCTGGTGCGCGACCTCGACGAGCTGGCGGTGATGGAAATCGCCCTGATCGAGAATATCCAGCGCGCCGATCTCAACGCCCTCGAAGAAGCGCGCGGCTATGTCGCCATGACCAAGCGCTTTGGCCGCAGCGCCGAGGCCATCGCCAAGATTGTCGGCAAGAGCCGCAGCCATGTCGCCAACACCGTGCGGCTGACGCGCCTGCCGGCCGCGGTGCAGGACCATCTGGAAGCCGGACGGCTGACCGCCGGCCACGCCCGCGCCCTGCTCGACCTTGACGAAGCGCCGCAGATCGCCGCGCGCATCATCGCCCAGGGCCTCAATGTGCGCCAGACCGAGGCTTTGGTGCGCCACGCGCGCGATCCGAAGTCGGGTGGTCGTCCGCGCGCCACGGCGCCGCGCAAGAAGGATGCCGACACCCGCGATCTCGAAGATAGCCTGCGCGATGCGTTGGGCCTGAACGTCGATATCCGCGACGTCGCCGGCAAGGGTGAGGTGCGCATCTCTTACCAGAGCCTCGAACAACTCGACGATCTGTGCGCCCGCATGCTGCGTGGCGGCCCGCTTAAGACCGCCTAAAGCCCCAGCCGCCGCGCCTTGCCGGCGACGGCGAGGGCCAGGCGCTCGCCGAGCAGGCGGTCCGGGGTTCCGGTCTGTTTGCAAGCGCGGTCGGCGGCGAGAATGTCGGGCTGCACGCCGTCCAATTCCTTCAAGGTCCACACCCGCGCCTGGCGCAGGACCTCGCGCTCGTTCTTCCAGAACACCCCGGCGGCCTTGGCGGCGGTCTGCGCCGGCGTTCCGCCTTGCTGGAGGACGGCGATCTTGCGCAAACGGGCCAGATGCGAGCCGAGGGCGCGCACCACCGCCGGTCCGCTCTCGCCCTCCTGCGCGGCGCGGCGCAGGCCGCTTTGCGCGGCGGCGAGGCGGCCGCCAAAGGCGTCGTTGGCCGCTTCGGCCAGCGAGGCTTCGGGTTCAACGCCGAAAAAATCCGCCAGATCGGCCGCGCCGGCGGTCAAGCCCTGGCCTGGGCCAAGAAACAGAGTCAATCGCTCGATTTCCCGTCGCGCCACGCCCCTTTCGTGCGGCAGGCGCCCGACGAAGAGCTCGAGAGCCTCGCTGGTCAGGCTGAGGCGGTCGGCCGCGAGAGCGTCGCGGGTGAACCGGGCCAAATCGCCGGGCTCGTCGTCATAGCAGGCGATCGCCGCGCAGCCGGACGCTTTCTCGGCCGCCTTGCGCAGGGCGGAGTCGCGACCGAGCGCGCCGGTTTCGATGAGCAGGAAGGCGTCGGGATTGAATTTTTCGGCGACATGATCGGCTAGCGCCTCCGACGCCAGCCGGTCGATCGAAGCCTTGTCGCCCGACAGGCGCAAGCGCACCAGCCGCCGACCGCCCATCATCGAAATGGCCATCAGTTCGCCGTCGAGACGGCCCGGATCGCTCTCCAGATCGGCGTCGGTGATGATGGCGACGTCGAAGGGATCGTCGGGGTTGGCGGTGGCGGCGCGGGCCAGGGTCTGGGCCCGTTCGCGCACGCCGCCCAGATCGCGGCCGTGAATGACGGCGGCGCGGAAATCCTGGCCCGGGTGGCTAAGAAACCGCTCGATCTCCTGCCGCTGCTTGAGGATCACGCCCGGCGCCCGTCAGCCGGCTGGATGCCTGGCCATCCACGCGGCCAGATCGATCTGAATGCGGCGCGCGGCGTCGGCGGCGGCGCGGCTTTGGCTATCTTGGCGCGCGGCTATGCCGGCGTATGGGGCGTCGGCGGCGTCATAGCTGACCTGCGAACGCGCCTCGCCGCTGTGCACCGCCTGGCCGGTGGCGAGGGCGACGAGGGTGTATTTAATGGTGACGCCCAGCTCATAGCGTTCGGCGACATTGTCGGCGCGCAGGCCGCGCGGATCGCGGGTTTGCACGTCGGTAAAGTCCAGGCGCCATTGCGGCGGCGCGGATTTGTCGTGGGCGAGGGCGTCGTCGAGATCTTCACGGACGAGATAGGCCACCCGCCCTTCCGGCGCATTGATGGTGATGGCCGACAGGCCCGAGCTCACGCCCGGCGTTGCATAGAGGGGCGTAAAGCCGCAGCCGGCGGTCGCCAGGGCCGCCAGTCCGGCCGCCGCCACGGCCAGAACGCCCGTGATCGTCGCCTGGCCCATCGTCTAGCCCGCCACCAGATTGACGATGCGGTCCTGGACCACAATGACCTTGCGCACGGTCAGACCCTCCAATCGCTTGATGATGTCGGGACTTTCGCGCACCAGCTTTTCCACTTCAAGCGGCGTGGCGCCGGCCGGTGCGCGCACTTCGCCTCTGCGTTTGCCGTTGATCTGCACGGGCAGCACCTTTTCGTCGTCGTCGGCCAGGGCCGGATCATAGCGCGGCCAGTCCGCCAGCGCGATAAGGCCGGTCTGACCCAATGTCACCCAGCACTCCTCGGCCAGATGCGGCGCGAAGGGGGCGACCAGGCGCGCCAGGGCCGACAGGGCCTCTGTGCGCGCCGCAGCGGTCGATGGGGTGGACGGACAGGCGCGCAGGGCGGCGACAAATTCGTACAATCTCGCGATGGCGCTGTTGAAGCGAAACCCCTCGATGGCGTCGGTCACCGCCTTGACGGCGCGGTGCGTCGCGCGCCGCAGCTCCGTCGCGGCGCCCTCGTCGCCCGGTTCCGCGGCCGCGGGCGCCTCGTCCGCCAACACGTCGAACTCGGCCCAGATCCGGTTGATCAGCCGCCAGGCGCCCTCGACCCCGGCGCTGGTCCACTGCACGTCGCGTTCGGGCGGCGAGTCGGAAAGGACGAACAGGCGCGCGGCGTCGACGCCATAGGTGTCGGCGATGTCTTCGGGCGCCACGACATTGCGCTTGGATTTCGACATCTTGACCGGCTCGCCGATCACCACCGGCTCGTCGGTGTCGCGAGCGCGGGCGCGGCGATCGCCACCCTCGGCGGCGATTTCGACCTCGTCCGGCTCGAGCCATTCGCCGTTTTGCCGCCGATAGGTCTCGTGGGTGACCATGCCCTGGGTGAACAGGCCCGCGAACGGCTCGCGAATGTTCAACATCCCTTCGTCGGCGAGGGCGCGGGTGACGAAGCGAGCGTAGAGCAGATGCAGGACGGCGTGTTCGATGCCGCCGATGTACTGATCCACCGGCAGCCAATAGTCGGCGGCCGCGGAGTCGATGACTTCGGGCGCGGCGGGATCGGCGAACCTGGCGAAATACCAGGAGGAATCGACGAAGGTGTCGAGGGTGTCGGTTTCCCTGATCGCCGCGCCGCCGCAGCCGGGGCACGCGACGTGTTTCCACGTCGGATGCCGTGCGAGGGCGTTGCCGGGGTGGCTGAAGTCCATGTCGGCGGGCAGGGTCACCGGCAGGTCGGCGTCCGGCACGGCCACGGCGCCACAGGCCGCGCAGTTGATGATCGGGATCGGGCAACCCCAGCCGCGCTGGCGCGACACGCCCCAGTCACGTAGCCGAAACACCGTGGCGCCGACGCCCCGGCCCAAAGCCTCGGTCCGCGCCACCGCCGCCGCCTTGGCCGCCTCGATCTCCAGACCGTCGAGGAATTGCGAGTTATAGATCCGACCGGGACCGACGTAGGCCGTCTGTTTCACGTGAAACACCGCCGGATCCTCGCCGGCCGGCAGAACCACGGGGGTCACCGGCAGGTCGTACTTGCGGGCGAAATCGAGGTCGCGCTGGTCGTGCGCCGGACAACCGAAGATGGCGCCCGTCCCATAATCCATCAACACGAAATTGGCGATCCATACCGGCAATTTCTTTTGTAAATCAAACGGATGACTGACAAGAACGCCGGTGTCGAAGCCAAGTTTCTCCGCCGATTCAATGTCGGCCGCCGACGTGCCGCCCTTGCGGCATTGGGCGACGAAGTCGGCGACGGCGGGCCGCTCGGCGGCCAGCCGCTCGGCCAACGGGTGATCGGGCGCGATGGCCAGAAAGCTCGCGCCGAACAGGGTGTCGGGCCGGGTGGTGTAGACGGCGAGGCCGTCAATGTCGTCACCGCCGACGCCGTCGGCATACGGAAACGTCAGCCGCAGGCCCTGCGACTTGCCGATCCAGTTTTCCTGCATCAACCGGACCTTGTCCGGCCAACGATCGAGGGTTTCCAGGCCCGCCAGCAGCGCGTCGGCATAGTCGGTGATCTTCAAAAACCACTGATTGAGCTTGCGGCGCTCGACCACGGCGTCGGAGCGCCAGCCCCGCCCATCGATCACCTGCTCATTGGCCAGGACGGTCATGTCCACCGGGTCCCAGTTGACCAGACCCTCCTTGCGGTAGACCAGGCCGCGCGCCAGCAGCTTGAGGAACCAGGCCTGCTGACGTCCGTAATAGGCGGGCTCGCAGGTGGCCAATTCGCGCGACCAGTCGATCGACAGCCCCAGACGCTTCAGCGCTTCGCGCATCCTGGCGATGTTGTCGAAGGTCCAGTCCGCCGGGCTGACCCCCCGCTCGGCGGCGGCGTTTTCCGCCGGCAGACCAAACGCGTCCCAGCCCATCGGGTGCAGAACATTGAACCCGCGCGCGCGCTTGAACCGCGCGACGACGTCGCCCATGGCGTAGTTGCGCGCGTGGCCGACATGCAGGCTTCCCGACGGATAGGGAAACATTTCAAGGACATAGTACTTCGGCTTGCCCGGCCGGATCGTGGCGCGAAACACGTCCGCGCTTTCCCAGGCCGCGCGCCACTTGGGTTCGGTTTCCTTGGGATTATAGCGCGCCATGCCTCGCCGAACTCCTCAAACGCTCTCTTGCACATCAGCGGGCGCGTCGATCCGCCGGACGCCCCCTCCGTCTCGGCGCAAACGGGCGCCGCGCCCGTCGGACCTTCGGTCCTCCACCCACCGCTGCGCTTCCCTTGCATCCGGGGAGAAGGAGTTCAGCCGTTCCTCCCCGGTCCCGCAGAGGACGGGGGAGGTGGATCGCGCCCTCGCGCGCGAGCCGGAGGGGGCGATCAGCGCCGGGGCCTCGTCTCAACCGCGCAGGTTTGACAATCTAAGCTGCCGCGCCTTGGTGAGAATGGCGTTTTCGATGTCGGTCGAGGTCTGATCGGAGGTTGGCGCGGCGGTCCAGCCGCCCGTCCCGTTGCTCACTTCCTTGAAGACCGTGACGTTCAGGCCATCGGCGCGCAGGCGCGAATCGAGAATGTACACTGTCGCCTTGAA
Source organism: Caulobacteraceae bacterium (assembly GCA_025352085.1). Lineage (GTDB taxonomy): Bacteria > Pseudomonadota > Alphaproteobacteria > Caulobacterales > Caulobacteraceae > Acaudatibacter. The sequence goes on from JANXUA010000142.1 coordinate 22,631, forward strand.
GCGCTCGCCGGGCTTTTCGGGATTGACGTACCAATCGGTGATCACCACGCCGCCGTAGGGGTCGGCCGACTGCAGGGGCATGAACGCCAGGGTGTCCAGCGTCGCGCGCCACAGATAGCTGTTGACGCCGATCGCTGCGACCGGCGCGTTTTTCGACGGGCGGGACCCGCCGCCGCCGCACGCCGACACGGCGAGCAGGCACAGGGGCACGACAGCCATTCTGGCCCCTCGCATGATCCATTGACGCCCAGACGGCATGCTCATATCGCTCCACTCAAATTCTGTTCAAAACGTGCGTCGCCGCGCGTCGCAACGCCCTACCACGGATTGCGTCTATAACATCCCGCGCGCGCGACCAACCGGGAATCACGTGGCGTTTGCGCAACAGGCAGGCGCACTTTCGCGCGAGAGGCCGCCCAAATCGCTTGACTCCGGTTGACGTTGCGCAGCCGGTGCCCTTTATCAGAGGTCAGGTCGCCGAACGATTTGCATCAATCGGGGTTCTTGAGGAGATAAGCTTTCGGCATGGCGCGGTCCCGGCTCATGGTTGCAGCACTCGCGGCGCTCGCTCTCGCGGCGGCGGCGGGCGCGCATGCCGAGTCGCAGGCACGTCTGATGCTGGTGGCCAACGATTTCAACGGCCCAGCCGGATCGGCCAGCTCCATTGCCCCGCGCCACAGCCTGGAATGGGACGCGCGGACCGGCCGCTGGGGCCTGAAACTGGGCGTCGAGCAACATTTCGACCGCGATGTTCAGCTGAAAGACCTGGAGCCGGGCGTCTACTACCGCCTGACCCCCCGGTTGCACGTCGGCGGCGGCTTCAGTCTCGCTCCCGATCAGGTGGACAGTCTGCGCCTGAGCGTTCCGCAAATGCCCGCCCCCCGCGTGCGCCTGGAAACCACCCTTAAATTCTAGAACACTCGTCGGTTGAGTTGGCGCGGCGGATGGGGTTCGCCCCTTCCGTCACGCGAGGCGATAGAGCATCGCGCGCCCGTCGGACCTTCGGTCCTCCACACGCCGCCGCGCTTTTCTTGTAGGGCAGGTGGATCGCGCGTTCGCTTGCGCGAGACGGAGGGGGCGCAAAGCGATTCAATTCATCGCCTATCCCCATCGCCCACCCCCTCCATCAAGCCCTTTATGGCCGCGAGGCCGTGCGCTCCGGACGTCGTCAGCCGTCTCGCGGACCCCGCATTGACGCCCCCCAGGGGATAGACCGGCGACGCGGCAAGCCGAACCAGCCGCGCGAACGCCAGGACGCCAAGCGGCCGGCCCGCCGACGGGCTTTGGCTGGCGAACACCGGTGAAACGACCAGCCCGTCGACGCCCGCGCGCTCGGCCTTCAGGATAGCCGGCAGACTATGCGCCGCGGCAGTGAGCCAGAACCGTCGGCGCAGGGCGCGGCAGCCGCCGGCCCTTCCGGTCAGGCGCTCCGGCAGATGCACCCCGTCGGCGTTAAGCGCGATAGCCAGGCCGACATCGGCGCCGACGAAGAACGCCACGCCGCGCCGGCGCGCCAAGGTTGCCAATTTCCGGCCCTGGACAATGGCGTCCGCCGCGCCGAAGGCGCGGAACACCACGCCCGATCCGCGCGGCAGGCGGGCGATCACGTCCCGCGGTCTGGGCGTTCGGAGCGGGTCGGTGAAGAACAACAGATACGGCAGGCGCTTTCCTGCCCGGCCGGCCTTGCGTAAGCTTCTCGCTTGCAGTCCGCGGCCGGTCCGCGCCAGAGAGTCCAATGACTTCACCAACCCCGTTCCCGGCCGATCTTGAGCGTCCCGGCGCGTGGGCCGATATTCTGAAGCGCATGGCGCTCGCGGCGCGGGCGGCCGGGCGCGATCCACGGGCGGTCACCCTGACCGCCGTCTCCAAGCAACAACCGTGGGAGGCGATCGCGCCGGTTCTGGCGGCCGGTCAGGCTGTGTTTGGCGAAAATCGGGTGCAGGAGGCCGCCGCGCGCTGGGCTGGCCGACGCGGCGGCGTCGAGCTGCGCCTGATCGGGCCCCTGCAGACTAACAAGGCGCGCGAGGCCCTCGCCCTCTTCGACGTCATCGAAACCCTTGACCGCCCGCGCCTCGCCGAATGCCTCGCCAAGGAAATGGCCGGTCTCGCCCTCAGGCCTCGCCTGTATATCCAGGTCAACACCGGTGAGGAGGCGCAAAAGGCCGGCGTCACGCCCGGCGAGGCTGACGACTTCATCCGCCATTGCCGTGATCGGCTGGATCTCGCTATCGAAGGGTTGATGTGCATCCCGCCCGCCTCCGAGCCGCCGGGGCCGCACTTCGCCCTGCTGGCCAAGATCGCCCGCCGCAACGCGATTTCCGGGCTGTCCATGGGTATGAGCGCCGATTTCGAGATCGCCATCGCGCTGGGCGCCACCGCGGTTCGGGTCGGTTCGGCCCTGTTCGGAGCGCGCGCCGCGCACGACTAACCGGCAGACCGGTCGGCGACGATACGCAAAGCATCGCCCGGCGCCGCCCCGGCGAGCAGGGTCAGCAGATCGTCCCTGGCCAGGGCCACGCAACCCTGGGTCGGCGCATAGTCCTCGCGGGCGAGGTGCAGAAAGATCGCCGAGCCGGCGCCCGGGATCACCGGGTCGTCATTGTAGCCCAGCAGGACGATCAGGTCGTAGACGCCGTCCTCGCGCCACAGGTGTTCGGCGCCGGCCGGATAGGGCCAGGTCACCGCGCGGTTGTAGTGGGCGTCGTCCGGCGCGTCGCACCAGCCGTCATCGGGGCGAAGGGCGCGGGTCTCAAGGCCTGATTGCGGCCGCGCCAGACGGTCGGCGCGATAGAGAAGCGAGCGCAGGGGCCACAGCCCCGCCGGCGTCGCGCCGTCGCCCTCGCGCTTGTCCGCCGCCGCGACAATACCGCCCGGACCCAGGGCGCAGCGCACCCGCTTGGCGCCCACATCCAGCCGGCCATCCGCCCAGACCGTGAATGTCGTCGCCATGGAGCCACCCCGATTCATGCCTTGTGTCCGCCCGCTCTAACGGTGCATGTTCAAATCCATGGCGCAACGCAAGACGATCTTGATTGTCGACGACGACGATGACCTCCGTGCGCTCCTGTGCGAACAGCTTGAAGCTGGCGGCGAGTTCTCGACCTTCGCCGCGGTCGACGCCGACGCCGGCGTTCGCGCGGCTGTGGAGCGTCGCCCGGACCTGATCCTGATGGACCTCGACCTGCCCGGCAAAAGCGGGCGCGACGCCTGTCGCGATCTGCGCGGCGAGGGTCTTTCGACGCCGATCATCATGCTGACCGCCTCCGACAGCGACGCCGACACCATTCTCGGTTTGGAATCGGGCGCCAACGACTATGTGACCAAGCCGTTCAAGGTGTCGGTCCTGCTCGCCCGCATCCGCGCCCAGCTGCGCGATCACGAACAGTCCGAGGACGCCGTCTTCCGCATCGGACCGTACGAATTTCGCCCGGCCGGCAAACTCCTGATCGACGAAAAGGGCAAGAAGCTGCGCCTGACCGACAAGGAGACCAATATCCTCAAATACCTCTACCGCGCCGGCGAAAAGCCGGTGTCGCGCGAGGAATTGCTGGCCGAGGTGTGGGGCTATAACGCCGGCGTCACCACCCACACCCTGGAAACCCACGTCTACCGCCTGCGCCAGAAGATCGAACCGGACCCGACCAACGCGCGGCTGCTGGTGACCGCGTCGGGGGGGTATCGGCTGGCGCCGTAGGGTGTGGAGGCGAACGACCCCCAAGCAGACCTTATCAATCGAACTGACTAAGGCGAGATCTTGCCGCTTCAAGCACGTCTGCATCAAAGCGGGCGGGAAACTTGAGCGCCAAAGCCTCAAAGGTCAGGTCGGGCATCCCACGTTCGATCAACATATCAAATCCAGCCGATGCGCCCTTGAGGACGGGGTCGCGGACCGTCTTTTGCTCACCATCCCGACCGATTTTTTGCCGAGTCCGCGCTAGCAGGGTCGTTTTGTTCCGCTCATCCTTGAGCGCTTCCTCGAGCGCGTAGATGCTCTGCCAAACCGCGTGCTCTAATGTGCCTTGCTCAGCGGAAGGTTTCACCGCGCACAACCGCCGGAACGCTGCGTCGCGCACCTCGATCACCCCGCGTTCGCGGGCATTTTTCATGATCTGTTCCAGGCTGTTGGCGTCGTCGCAGTTTTCGATATGACGAAGCGCTCGCTTCACATGGTCCGTAATCATCAGTCTTTAGCCCCGCTCTTGTGAGGAGTGTAGCGAGCTAGCTGGTCCCCAAACTGCGCCATAAGTGAAGAAGCCACACCACGGCACTCGACCGCGCGCCTGGACAATCTCATAGTCTGGACGCATTTCTTTCGCGACTTCGTTGCCGACCCATTGCTTGAAGCGGTCGTGCTTCGCGAACTCGGGGAAACGAGCGCTGATCTCGTGGACCACGGCCGCGACACCGGGAATTCCGAGGCGGGCACATAGGCGATATTCGGCGATCCGCTCTGGGGCATGGATGATAGCGGCAACTTCCCCTCTGACCTCTTCAGTAAACTCTGGCTGCATATTGACCTCCAGACCGCACGTTTCGTGCTATTCAATATACCGCACAAATCGTGCGGTCAATAGCCAAATCAGGCCCTTGCTCGCACGCCGATCCGGGCTCGGCCAGGTGCGACGGCTACCAGATTTTGTCCGCTAAACCATCAGATCGATCGAGATTGGGGCGTGATCGCTGGGGCGCGCCCATTCGCGCACGTGGTCGTGCACCCGCGCGCCGGGCGCTCCGTTGGCGAAGGCGGCGGCGCGCAGGCCGGGCGTGATCCACAGATGATCGAGACGCAGGCCCCGGTTCGAGGCGCGAAAATCGGCGGCGCGATAGCTCCACCACGAATAGAGTTTCCGCGGCTCCGGGATCGCTTCGCGGGCCAGATCGATGAATTGCCCCGCGCTTTTGAGCGCCGCCATGGCCGCAAGCTCGATCGGCGTATGGCTGACCACTTTCGACATGTATTTGTGGTTCCACACATCGTTCTCGCCGGGCGCGACGTTGAGGTCGCCGGCGACGATCAGGGCGTTGCGCGGATCGCGGCGGTCCATCTCGGCGGTCAGGCGCTCGAAGAAATCGAGCTTGTGATCAAACTTCGGGTTGAGCGCGCGGTCGGGGATATCGCCGCCGGCGGGGATATAGAAATTCTGGATCTCGATGCCGCTGACAACCGCGCCGATGGCGCGGGCGTGGCCTTCGCGGCACAGATCCAGCGTCGGCGCGTCGTCGATCGGCAGACGCGAGGCGATGGCGACGCCGTGCGAGCCCTTCTGACCGCCGATGCGGAGATGCGGCAGGCCGGCGTCCACGAAGGCCTGCACCGGAAACTCGGCCTCGCGGCATTTGATTTCCTGCAGGCACAAGACGTCGGGTGCGGCTTCAGCGACGAACCGCGCGACCTGCTCGGCGCGCAGACGCACGGAATTGACGTTCCACGAAGCGATTCTGAGTTGCATGAGGCGGGTTTAGGGGAGGATAAGGGGCGCGAAAAGAGGCGTCAGAGATACGCCCACACCGCTAACGCCAGGCCGGCGCCGGTCATGATCAGCGCCGTTCCCCACGGCCATTTGCGGCGCAGGATGATCGCCAGGGTGGCGATGGCGATGGCCATATGCAGCAGGGTGGAGGCAATGGTCAGGCGGCCGTGGCGGCGTTCGTGGACTTCGGCCTCTTCGCTGGAGCGATCGCGCGCCGCCTCGAACGCCCTGGCTTTTTTGGCGATGCCGGCCTGATCGGCGCCGTTCTGGGCGGCGATCCTGGCGTAGTCGGCGGCCTTGGCGCCGCCCTGATCGGCGGCCAGGCCATAGAGGTTCTTTTTCAGGCTCTTGGCTTGATAGAAATTCCAGGCGTCGGTGGCCTGGTTCTGCTGCAGCACCGCCTCGTTCTTGGTGACGATGGTCTTGTCGCCCTCGGTGGTTTCCAGGGTGGCGCCGACCGCCGCCAACACCGCCATCACCGCGATGGTCAGGGTGACGCGTGAGATCAGTGGGTCCGTCTCGTGCGCGCCATGCGCCGCATGTTCGGCGTGCTCGTGCGCCTCGAATTCCTCGAGCGGCGACTCACCCATGCGCGTCGGGCGCGCGCGAAAGCGCCGCCTGCGCCGCCGCCAGGCGGGCGATGGGCACGCGGTAGGCCGAGCAACTGACGTAGTCGAGACCGATGGACTCGCAGAAGGCGATCGAGGTCGGATCGCCGCCGTGTTCGCCGCAAATGCCCAGTTTAACGTCCGGGCGGGCGGCGCGGCCGCGTTCGGCCCCCATCTTGATCAAGGCGCCGACGCCTTCGATGTCGATGGATACGAACGGGTCCTTCTCGAAGATGCCGTTGTCGATATAGGCGTTCAGGAAGCGCCCGGAATCGTCGCGGCTGATGCCGAAGGTGGTCTGGGTCAGGTCATTGGTGCCGAACGAGAAAAACTCGGCGTTGGCGGCCAGCTCGCCGGCGCACAGGGCCGCGCGGGGGAGCTCGATCATCGCGCCGACGGTGTAGGTAATCACCCGGCCTTGCTCGGCCATGACCTCCCTGGCGACCTTGTCGGTGAGGGCGCGCAGATAGGCCATTTCCTCAGGCAAGGCGACGAGGGGGTGCATGATTTCGGGAACGGGCGTGGCCTTGCCCGACGCGGCCACTTCGCACGCTGCCTCGATGATCGCGCGCACCTGCATTTCGTAGATCTCAGGGTAGGAAACGCCCAACCGGCAGCCGCGATGGCCAAGCATGGGGTTGGTTTCGGTAAGTTCGCCGGCGCGGCGCAGCAGCTTGGCCGCGTCCAGGCCGGTCGCCTGCGCCACCGCCGCCAGCTCCTCCTCGGTGTGCGGCAAAAACTCGTGCAGCGGCGGGTCGAGCAAGCGGAAGGTGACCGGATAGCCGTCCATGATGTTCAGCAAGGCGACGAAATCGCCTCTCTGCATGGGCAGGATCTTGGCCAGGGCCGCGCGGCGGCCGGCGGCGTCGTCGGCCAGGATCATCTCGCGCACGGCGGCGATGCGGCCCTCGTCAAAGAACATGTGTTCGGTGCGCACCAGGCCGATGCCCTCGGCGCCGAACTGGCGGGCGGTCTTCGCGTCGATCGCCGTCTCGGCGTTGGCGCGGACCTTCAGGCGGCGCACGGCGTCGGCCCAGCTCATCAGCTGGGCGAAATCGCCCGAAAGTTCCGGTTCGACCATCGGCGCGGCGCCGGCCAGCACCTCGCCGCTCGATCCGTCGATGGTGACGACATCGCCGGCTCGCCACACCTTGCCGCGCGCGCGCATTTCTCCGGCGGCGACGTCGATGGCGATCTCACCGGCCCCGGAGACGCACGGGCGGCCCATGCCGCGCGCCACGACCGCGGCGTGGCTGGTCATGCCGCCGCGGGCGGTGACGATGCCGCGCGCCGCGTCCATGCCGCGTATGTCTTCGGGCGAGGTTTCCTGACGCACCAATATGACCGCATCGCCGCCGAGGCCCTCGCGTTCGGCGGCCTCGGCGGTGAAGACGATCTTGCCGGTCGCCGCGCCCGGCGACGCGGGCAGGCCGACGGCGATCACCCGCCGTTCGGCGTTGGGATCGATGGTGGGGTGCAAAAGCTGATCGAGCGAGGCCGGGTCGACGCGCAAAATCGCGTCGTCGCGGCTGATCACGCCCTCGGCGGCCAGATCGACGGCGATCTTCAGCGCCGCCTTGGCGGTGCGCTTGCCGCCACGCGTCTGCAATATGTACAGCCGCCCGCGCTCGACGGTGAACTCGATATCCTGCATGTCGCGATAGTGACGCTCCAGCCGCGCGACCATATCGCGGAACTGCGCGAACACCGTCGGCATGGCTTCTTCCATTGAGAGGGCGGTTTCCCCCATCTCCTCGCGCGCCGCGCGGGTCAGCGGCTGTGGCGTGCGGATGCCGGCGACGACATCCTCGCCCTGGGCGTTGATCAGGAATTCGCCGTACAGGCGGTTTTCGCCGGTCGACGGATTGCGGGTGAAGGCGACGCCGGTGGCGCTGTCATCGCCCATATTGCCGAACACCATCGACTGCACATTGACCGCCGTGCCCCAGCCCTCGGGGATATCGTGCATCCGCCGGTAGAATTTGGCGCGGTCGTTCATCCAGCTGTCGAACACCGCGCCGAGCGCGCCCCACAGCTGGTCGTGCGGGTCCTGCGGGAAGGCGGTTCCCAGCGCTTCGAGCACCGCGCCCTTGTAGGCTTCGACCACGCCCTGCCAGTCGTCGGCGGAAAGCGCCGTGTCGACGGTGACGTTGAGGGCGTCCTTGCGATCGTCGAGGATTTCCTCGAACAGATGGTGATCGAGACCCAGCACGACGTTGGAATACATCTGGATGAAGCGCCGATAGCTGTCGAAGGCGAACCGGCGGTCGCCGGCCAGCTTGGCCAGGCCCTCGACAGTGGCGTCGTTGAGGCCGAGGTTCAGCACCGTATCCATCATGCCGGGCATCGAGGCGCGCGCGCCGGAGCGAACCGATACGAGCAGGGGATTGGCCGGATCGCCGAACCGCTTGCCGACCTGGCCCTCGACGATGGTCAGGGCCGCGATGATCGCCTCGCGCAGACCCTCGGGATAGGCCTTGCCGGCGTCGAAATAGTGGTTGCACGCCGCCGTGGTGACGGTGAAGCCGGGCGGCACCGGCAGACCCAGCGCCGACATCTCGGCCAGATTGGCGCCCTTGCCGCCTAACAGATCCTTCATCGTCGCATCGCCATCGGCGACGCCGCCGCCAAAGGCGTAAACCCATTGGGTCTTGGAAAGGGTGTCGGTGGTCATGGCGGCAGTCTTTAGCCGATGAGGCCGCGCGGCGGAATTGCCAAAATGGCAGGAGGCCGGGCGTCAAGCCCGCCCCGCACAAACGTCGCGGATCAGGCGGGGCGGACGGGACGTCCACCCTCCGGGGCGCTGGAACATGGCCAATCGGCTGAGGTCGCGCCACTTGACATGTAACGCGGCGCCGTCGAGCGGCAGCCAGACTGCCCGGCTGGGCGAAGGCTTGTCGTCCGAGCGCCACGCCAGAGGCGACCCTATTCGGCGCCAGTCTGGGGTTCAGATTTCATGCCAATTGACAGCCGCCGGTCAACAGGAACATAAACAATTTGACGGATTTGAGACTTATTCTGAGCGTCAATCAGAGTCCCGCGGCAGCAAAGCCCGTGTAAGTATACTTATCGCCCACTTACCATCAATCCCGAATTGGAGGCGCACTATGCCGGGATCAGTCAAGGGAGAATTCAGAGTAGAATATCGGAGAGACCATAATCTCTATGATAGAAATCTAATATTCTTCGCAATAAACCCTGGGAAGAAGCAAAACGAGTGGCGCTCCCAGAACATTTTTGGGAAATCGCAGGTCGAAAAAATCGTCAGCGACATAAATTCCGCCAAAGTTTTTGCGGCTATTGTCCAAGATCCATCTCACGTGTTCGTCTCGAAGCAGGATATTGATCGCTTGACGATGTGGATTCGGCCCACCGACGCCCCATCCGGCGATGCGGCGGCGTGGATCATTATGCAATCCAAGGAGTTGACCGTTGGAGAGTCGGTATTGATCAATGATAGTCTTAAGAAGACCATTACAGCAAACCTGAAGGGAGGAATTCAGGGGCTGGACGGGGGACAAAACCGCTTTGTGACCGTCACATTGAGCGAAGATTTTGTAAACACGAAGTAGAACCGTCAAAGCTGAATGCCGAAGCGCGGTATGGCGCGCCCAGGCTGCGACGGGCGCGCTCCTCGAAGTCCTTCCCCGGGAGCGCGGACGTTCCCGTCCGCCCGCGCGGTCATGATGATTTCAAGAGGAGCGGACGAGGGCGCCCGCGCTCCAACTCAACCCGAAATCAGCGCAAAGTCGGCGACCTTGGCCATGTCGTCGCGGACGCGGGCGAGGAGGCGCAGGCGGTTCGCGCGTTCGGCCGGATCGTTGGCATTGACCAGAACCTGCTCGAAAAACGCATCGACCGGCGCCCGCAGACCTGCCAACGCGGTCATCGCCCCGGCGAAGTCTTCGCGCTCGAGAGCGGATGACAGAGGCGCGCGCAGGGTCGCCAGCGCATCGAACAGGGCCGCCTCGGCGGCGGGTTCGGCCGAGCGGACGGGCTCGCCGGCGGGAAGTGGCTCCTTTTTGGCTTCGGCGGCGAGGATATTGCTGGCGCGTTTGTAGCCGGCGAGGAGATTGGCGCCATCGGCGGTGTCCAGAAACGCCGCCAGGGCCGTCAGGCGCGCCTCGCTCCGCACCAGATCGTCGTCGCCGAGCGCGAACACCGCATCGACCAGATCGTGGCGCGCGCCGGCGTCGCGCAGGGCGATCTTCAGGCGGTCGGCGAAAAAGGCCAGGACCTCGCCGCTGACGGCGGCGCCTGCCCCCGCCATGGCGGCCAGATCGCGCAGGCCGACGCGCACCCTGCGGTCCAGCATGATGCGGATGACCCCGAGCGCGGCGCGGCGCAGGGCGAAGGGATCACGCGAGCCGGTCGGCTTTTCGCCGATGGAAAAGAAGCCGACGATAGTGTCCAGCTTGTCGGCCAGGGCGACCGCGACGGCGACCGGGTCGGTGGGCAGGCTGTCGGCCGGGCCTTGTGGCTTGTAGTGCTCGGCGATGGCGGTGGCGACGGCGGGATCGAGGCCTTCGGCTTTGGCGTAATAGCCGCCCATCACCCCCTGCAGTTCGGGAAACTCGCCGACCATGTGGGTCGCGAGGTCCACTTTCGCGAGGCGTCCCGCAAGGCGAGCGAGGTCGGGATTGGCGCCGACGCGTGGGGCGATAGCGCGGGCTAGAGATCCGAGCCGCGCCGCGCGGTCGTACATGGTTCCCAGCCTGGCGTGAAACGTCACGCCTTTGAGGGTCTTGAGACGATCTTCCAGCGGAACCTTCAGGTCTTCATCCCAGAAAAACCGCGCATCGTTCAGCCGCGCGGCCAGAACCCGCGCATTGCCCGCCGCGATCAGGGCGCCGCCGTCGGGGGTCTCGAGATTGGCGACAGCGATGAAGTGCGGCGCGAGCGTTCCATCGGGCTTCCGCACGGCGAAATAGCGCTGGTGCACGCGCATGCTGGTGCGGATCACCTCCGGCGGCAGGGTGAGGAAGCCGGCGTCCATGTCGCCGAGAATCGGGACCGGCCATTCGGCCATGCCGGCGACTTCATCCAGCAGGCCGGCGTCCTCGACCAGCGCCAGGCCCCTGGCGGCGCACAGGGCGCGGGCGCCCTCAAGAATGCGCGTCTTGCGATCGTCGGCGTCGAGTATGACGAAATGCTCGGTCAGGGCGGCACGATAGGCGTCGAAATCGCGCACCTTGAACGCGCCCTTCGGCCCCATCACCCGATGGCCCTCGCTCAAATCACCGCTGACAAACCCGTCGATGTCGAGCGGGACGATCTGGCCATCGAACACCGCCAGGATCCGATGCAGCGGCCGCACCCAGCGCAGGGTTCCGGCGCCCCAGGTCATCGATTTGGGCCAGGGGAATTTGCGGACGATGGCGTCCGTCATTTCGGCCAGGATGTCGGCGGTCGGGCGGCCGGTGTGCGCAAGGACCGCGAACCAGGCGCCGTCGCGCTGGGTCAGGGCGTCGCGGCCGAGGCCGGTGGAACGCAGGAAGCCGTCGACGGCGGCGTCCGGGGCGCCGACGCGCGGCCCCTTGCGCTCCTCGGCGCGGTCGGCCTGGGCGGCGGGCAGGCCGTCGACGACCAGGGTCAGACGGCGCGGGCCGGCGAAGGCGCGCAGCTCGTCGAAATTCAACGCCGCGTCGGTCAGGACGGCCCGCGCCAGCCGGTCCAGATCGCGCGCGGCGCCAGCCTGCATGCGCGCGGGAATTTCCTCGCTGAAGAGCTCAAGCAGAAACTGCGCCATGGCGGCCCTTAAGCCTCCGCGCCTTCGAGCGCCAACCAGGCGCGGGCGCAGGCTTTGCAGAGGTCGCGGATGCGGGTGATGTAGCTTTGCCGTTCGGCCACCGCGATCGCGCCGCGCGCGTCCATCAGATTGAACAGGTGCGAGGCCTTCAGCACATGGTCATAGGCC
>JANXUA010000173.1 GCA_025352085.1 Caulobacteraceae bacterium
CCAGGATGGCCAGGGCGTCGGACGGGGTGACAGGCCGCCCCCGGCCGATGACCAGATTGCGGTCGCCATCGCCGTCGGATGCGGCGCCGAAATCAGGGGCGTCCGGCCCCATCATGCGCTCATAAAGCGCGTGTGCATGAACCAGATTGGGATCGGGATGACCGCCGCCAAAGTCCGGCAGCGGAATATTGTTGACCACCGAGCCCGCTTCGAAACCCAGCCGTCGCTCCAGCATCTCCGTTGCGTAGGGCCCCGTCACCGCATGCATGGCGTCGAAGCTGAGGGTGAACCCGGCCACGCGATGCGCGCGGATGGCGTCGAAATCGAACAGGCTCTCCATCAATTGGGCATAGTCGGCGACCGGATCGACGATCTCGACAACCATGTCGCCAAGCTGGCTCTCCCCCAGACGATTGAGGTCCACGTCGGCGGCCTCGATCGAGACGTATCGGTCTATCGTGAGCGTGCGGGCGAAGATGGCGGCGGTTACGCTCTCGGGCGCCGGTCCGCCGTTGGCGATGTTGTATTTTATGCCGAAATCCTCGTCTGGGCCGCCGGGATTGTGGCTGGCCGACAGGATCAGGCCGCCGACGGCGCCGCGCTTGCGGATCAAATGGCTGGCGGCGGGCGTGGAGAGGATGCCGCCGCGCCCGACCACCGCGCGGGCGAAACCATTGGCCGCCGCCATGCGCAGGGCCAGCTGGATCACCTCCAGGTTGAAATACCGCCCGTCGCCGCCGACCACCAGCGCCGCGCCCGCCTTGCCGTCCACGCCATGAAACACCGACTGGATGAAGTTGGCGGCGTAGTTGGCCTGCTGGAACTCCCGCACCTTCTTGCGCAGCCCCGACGTGCCGGGCTTCTGGTCGGGGTAGGGAGTGGTGGGGGTGGTGATGATCATCGGGTCTGAGATACTTTCGATAGGCTGGGACGTCACGTCCTGCCTCTACTTGGCTTTGCTCCCAATTCCCTGTCTCCCGCGAAGGGGGAATCCTCCTAGACGGGCAAATACATCATGGCCCGGTTTTCCCACCGGCTCTTCCCGGATGACCCTCCTAATCCGCGAAGGTCAGCGCATCGCCCACGGCGATCTCGCCTGGACGCCCGACATCAGCGTAGACGCCCAGACACTGCTCGGTCTCGCGCATCATCGCGCGCATGACGGCGCCGTCGCGCGGCAGGCCGGGTTGCTCGCGGGTGGCCATGACGCAGCGCATGGTCTTGATCGCTATATGCAGGCGCGCTTCGCCGATGTCCGCGTCGCGGCCCAGCCAGCCGGTCTCCAGGGGCTGCGCCGCCCCTGAATCATCGGCCACCAGCAGGTTTGGTCGAAAGCGGCGCACGTCGATCTTTGAGTCCGGAGCGATGGACCGCAGATAACGCAACGACGCCTCGGTCATCACGTGCACGGGATAGAGATCGAAATAGGTGCCCCGCGGCGAGGCGAATTGCGACACCTCCGCCAACAATGCGGGCGGGATATCGGACAGATCGGGCATGGGTTGGCCCGGTTGCAGGTCGAGGGCGAACATCGCGCTCATCTCTTCGGCCATGCTGCCGGTCATGAGCCCCTTGATCCGATAGTGGTCCGCATTTTCCGCCGGCTGCAGCGGCCACAGCGTCACCGCCCGTCCCAAAGCGCGCGACAGCCGATCATTCACTGCCGCATCGTCGGAGCGCACCAGGTCGCCGTCCGGCAGGGTGATCTCGACATGCGGCACGGCGCCGGCGGTCGTGCCGTCGACATAGCGCGCCGAACACAGCATCAACTCGGCGATCCATTTCCCGCCCCGGATGGTCTGAGTCTTCTCGTCCCGCACCGCCCAGCCGCGATCAAGCGCAATACCGCCAATGGTAAGCGTGCACGTTTCAAGCCGCTCGCCCTGCATGGACTTGACCGGATAGCGCCAGATTTCCCTGATATTAAAACGGGTCATCTGTCCCTCCGTTTGGCCTATGGGGGAGTCTGGATTCTGATCGCCGTTGACGCCATAGCGGATATATTCAAAATCGTGACAAACGTCACGGCGGATATAACGGTGACAAACTTGGCGCGCGTCAAGCGTCAAAACGACCGCTCGAAATCACGACGCCGGCCCAAAGGGAGATTCCACGATGCGCAACGATCTGTTCAGCCTGGCGGGCAAGGTCGCCCTGGTCACCGGCGGCTCGCGCGGGATCGGCAGGATGATCGCCGAGGGATTTTTGATGCACGGCGCCAAGGTGTATATTTCGTCGCGCAAGGCCGGCGCCTGCGACGAAACGGCGGCGGCGCTCTCCAGAGAGGGCGGCGAGTGTATTTCCCTGCCCCAGGACGTCTCCACCGTCGACGGGGCCCGCGCGCTGGCGGCGCGCCTCACGGCGCTCGAGCCCAAGGTCGACATCCTGGTCAACAATGCCGGAGCCGCGTGGATGGCCGATTTCGACGCCTTTCCCGAAAGCGGCTGGGACAAGGTCATGGACCTCAATCTGAAATCGCCGTTCTTTTTGACGCAGGCCCTGCACGGCGCCCTCGCCGCCGCCGCCACGCCCGACCGTCCGGCCAAGGTGATCAATATCGCCTCCATCGACGGCATGCGGCTTAATCCGCAGGAGACCTGGTCCTATCACGCCTCAAAGGCGGGCCTGATTTATCTGACCCGGCGCATGGCCGCGCGCCTGATCGCCGATCATATCGTCGTCACCGCCATCGCGCCCGGGGCCTTCGCCTCGGACATGAACCAGGTCGCCCGCGATCACGGCGACGAGGTCGCGGGGCGCATCCCCAGCCGCCGGATCGGCCGCGACGAAGACATGGCCGCGGCGGCCATCTATCTGGCCTCGCGGGCCGGCGACTATGTGGTGGGCGCGACCCTGCCGGTGGACGGCGGGGTGGCGCTGGCGGACGTGTGAGGGACTCGCGGGCGGGGCGCCCGTAGGGCGCTAGCTTAAGCGAATATTGCGTTCTTCCCTCCCCCGAAGTGGGGAGGGCGAGGGAGGAAAACGACCTTAAGCTAGCGCCTCGCGGGCGCCCGCGCTCCTTGCCCTCATAACCCCAGGATCGCCTTGGCCATGATGTTGCGCTGGATCTCGTTCGTGCCGGCGTAGATCGAACCGGCGCGGTCGTTGAAATATTTCGGCGCGGCGGTCCAGGCGGCGGGCGGGCCGACCGCCTCGCCGTCGTTGGGAGGAATGAAGCCGGGGGTGGCGCCGCCAGCGTGGACGACGTGGGGCTGGAAGGCCGCGCCATAAGCGCCGGCCGCCTCCAGGGCCAGTTCGGTCAGATGCTGGCTGAGCTCGGTCCCCACCGTTTTGAGCATGGAGGATTCGGCGCCCGGCGCCTCGCCCGCCGACAGGCTGGCCATCACCCGCAATTCCACCGCCTCCAGGGCGTCGATGGCGATGGCGGCGTCGGCCAGGCGGGCGGAAAAGCCCTCCAGTCCCGCCGTCATGGCGCGGATGCGCGCCAGCCGGGTCTTGAAGCCGGGCGCGCTCGATCCGCCGCCGCGCTCGAACTGCATCAGGTATTTGGCGACCGTCCAGCCCTCGCCGACCGCGCCGACGACATTGGCCCTGGGCACACGGACGTCGGTGAAGAACACCTCATTTTGAATGTGCTCGCCGGAAAGCGAGATGATGGGCTTAACCTCGACACCCCGCGTGGTCATGTCGATGAGAATGAAGGTGATGCCGCGCTGACGGATGGCCTCGTCGCTGGTGCGGACCAGGCAGAAGATCCAGTTGGCGGCGTTGGCGTGAGTGGTCCAGATCTTGTGGCCGTTGCAGATCAAATCGTCGCCGTCGGCGCGCGCGCTCATCCGCAGGGAGGCGAGATCCGATCCCGAGCCCGGTTCCGAATAGCCCTGGCACCAGAAATCCTCGCCCGACAGCATGCGCGGCAGGAAACGCGCCTTCTGCGCCGCCGTGCCGTGACCGATCAGCACCGGCCCGCACATGCCGAGGCCCATGGGCGAGAGGGTCGGGGCGCCCGCCGCCGAGAGCTCGGTGGCGAAGATCGCCCGGCGGGCCGCCGACCACCCGCAGCCGCCATACTCGACCGGCCACGCCGGCGCGACCCAGCCCCTGGCGTGGAGGATGCGCTGCCAGGCCAGGCTGACCTTGGGATCGGCGTAGACGCTGGTCATGTTCTGGCCGACCGCGCGCAGCTCCGGTGTCAGCGCCTCATCCAGAAACGCCCGCACCTCACCCTGAAAGGCCAGCTCCTCGTCGCTCCAGGCCGTTTCCATGCGCGCGCCTCTTAAGTTTCAGATTTCCGCCGAAGCGTCGCAGGTTTGCGCCCCGGGAGGCAAGGGGCTTTGGCGCGCGCCGCTTGCCGCGATCGCGCGCCCGGCGCCCATCGCCAGCACGAAGGCCGGCGCGACCACCGCCGCTCCGATCCAAAACGGACCGTTGACACTCAATCCGGAGAACACAAAGCCGGCGGTCAAGGGGCCGACCACCCGGGAAAAGGCGCCGGCGGCGTTGTTAAGTCCGGCGATCTGGCCCTGATGGTCCTCGTCGATCGACCGCGACATCATCGCCGCGGCGTTGGGAAAGGCGACCGATGAACAAAGCGCGGTCATGGCCATGCAGGCGTAGCTCGTCCAGCCGCCGTCGCTTAACGGTTGCAGAGCCATGGCGATGACCGTGCCGACCATGCCGATGGCCAGCATGCGCGCCTCGCCATAGCGCCGCGACAGGGCGCCGGTGAGGAAGAGCTGCGCCGGCGCCGAGACCAAGCCAGCGACCGCGAAACACAGGCCGACATCGCGCGGGCGCCAGTCAAAGCGCTGCTGCGCCCACAGGCCGAAGATCGACTCAATGCCATTGAACGCGAACCCCACGACGAAGGTCAACAGGATCAGCCGCCCGATGACCGGATGGCGCGCGGCAAAGCCGAGCATGGCCCACCGGCTGGGCTGAGCCTCCGGCGCCGCCGTCCGTGTCGTTCGGCTTTCCCGCACAGCCAGGGCGATTCCGATCGCCGAGCAGCCGCACAGAGCCGACGCCGCGAGCAGGGGGATCTGGAACCCGATCGGCCCGACCGAGGTCTTGGCCAGCATGCCACCGGCCACCGGCCCCAGAATAAAGCCGATATTATAGGCGCCGCCTAACCGCGCCATGCGCGCGGCGCGCAGATCCGGCGGGCTGACGTCGGCGATATAGCCCTGGATCACCGACCCATTGCCGGCCGCCAGGCCACCTACCAGGCGGATGGCGAAGGCGATGTAGATGTTGGGCGCGAACGCCAGGGCGCCGTAGCACAGGCAGTTGGCCAATATGGTGCTGATCAGGATCGGCTTGCGCCCGATCCGATCCGATAGCCGCCCCCAGAACGGTTCGCCGAAGAACGTCCCGATCGGATAGGCCGAGAAAATCAGGGCGATCTGCCAGGCGGGGGCATGGAACGACGCGCCGTAGAACGGCAGCAGGGGCACGACGATGCCGAACCCCAGGATGTTGATGAAGGTCACCGACAACAGGGTGTACATGGCCGCGGCGGAATTCCGGCCCGCGGGAGGCTTTGTCGTGGAGGGCATGATGACTAGCCGATAGGCGACGGCCGGCGGTCAGGCAAGCGACGGCGGCGCTCAGTCCAGCCAGATTTTCTGCTGGGAGAAATCGAGCACGAGCCGGAAACGCCGCAATATGGATACGCCGATGTTGAGGTCCGTCGCGTTCTTGCCGGCGTCGATCGTTGCGGGAACGTCGCGGAACACGTGATTGGCGACCCGCAAGGTGCGCAGATGAAATCGCGTGCGGGTCGCCGCGCCGCCGATGCCGCCCCCGGTGTCGCGCGTCAGTGGGCGGCCATCGACGAGCGCGCCGAGTTTGACGGCGAACGCCGGGCTGACCAGCGCGTCCGTCCCATTGCCCAGATCGACCGTAGCCCGCGCCGCGTGGCCTTCCGCGTCCGCGGGCATGGTTTCGATGCCGAACTCGGGGGTGAGCGGGAATTCCCGGCCGCGTGGAGAGGTCGCGCGATCCAGAACCCGGATCGATCGATGCGAAATATCAATCGCGAGACGCGCCTGATCGAAAACGTCCCGCCCCAGAATGACGTTCAGGGGTCCGTTCGTCAGACGCCTGGCCACATCCGAAAGGTCGACGATCGCCACTTGGCCGCGATTGATCCGCACGCCGAAAGCCGCGATGGAGACGCCATCGACGAGTTCGCTATCCACCTCGGCGGCGCCAGACCCTTGCGCCGTGGCCTTCGCGCCGCCGCCAATCCCCGCGCGGGCCGCGAACGCCTTGTCGACGAGAGTCAGCTCCGCGGCCGAATCGAGCAGGGCCTCGACGGGGCGCCCCGCGATGCGCGCGGGCACGTACAGGCGATTGCGGCTGATCCGCAGGCGCGTCGCCGGAGCGGCGGTCGCTCTGTCCGGCGCCAGGCCGAGCACGAGCGCGGACGCCGCGCCGGTTTGCAGGATATGTCTTCGGTCCATCATGGCGGCCCTGAGCGTTCGACGTTTCGGGAGCGCGGGCGCCCCGCCCGCGACGCCGCTAA
>JANXUA010000175.1 GCA_025352085.1 Caulobacteraceae bacterium
AGGTGCACACCGCCGCCGCGCGGTCGGGACCGTCCATCGGCTGCAGGAAAAAGCGCTCGAAATCGAGACCGAGAAACCGCGCCGGATCGACCCCCTTCTGCGGATAGACGAGTTTCAATTCCTGGCCGCGGGTCTGCGCCAGTGGCGTGTCGGCCTTGGGGCTGACGCAGATCCAGTCGATGCCGGCGGGGGCGGGCAGGGTGCCGTTGGTCTCGACGGCGATGGCGAAGCCTTCGTCGTGCAGGGCGTCGATCAGGGCCGCGTCCAGCTGCAACAGCGGTTCGCCGCCGGTGCAGACGACCAGGCGACTTTCTTGCCCACCGGTCCATGTCGCAGCCACGGCGCGCGCGAGGTTCTGCGCCGAGGCGAACTTGCCGCCGCCCGATCCGTCCACGCCGACAAAATCGGTGTCGCAGAAGGTGCACACCGCCGCCGCGCGATCCTCTTCGCGGCCCGACCACAGATTGCAGCCGGCGAAACGGCAAAACACCGCCGCGCGTCCGGCCTGGCCGCCTTCGCCCTGCAGGGTCAGGAAGATTTCCTTGACCGAATAGGTCATGACCGATCCGCCGGACGACCGCCCGCCACCCATTCGCTCCACCCCTTGGCGCGTAGTTCGCACGCCGGACAGGTCCCGCAGCCGAAACCCCAATCATGGCGGACGTCGCGCACGCCGAGGTAACAGGTGTGACTGTGCTCTACGATGATGTCGACCAGGTCTTCGCCGCCCAGACCCGCGGCCATGGCCCAGGTCCGCGCCTTGGTCTTAGCCATCAGCGGCGTGAGGATCACGAAACTGCGCTCCATGCCCAGATTGAGTGCGCCTTCCATGGCGTCGAGGGTGGCGCGGCGGCAATCGGGATAGCCCGAATAGTCGGTCTCGCACATGCCGCCGACCAGCGAGCCCAGTCCGCGCCGGTCGGCCAGGGCCGCGGCGTAGGTCAGGAACACCAGATTGCGGCCCGGCACATAGGTCGACGGCAGGCCGCGTTCGGTCATCTCTATCGCCCGCCCGCTGGTCAGGGCCGTGTCGCCGATGGCGCCGAAGGCGTGGATGTCGAAAACCCAGTCTTCGCCCAGGCGCGGCGCCCACGGCGGGAAGCGATCCGCAACCGCCTGACGGACGGCCCCGCGCGCTTCCAGCTCCACCGCATGGCGTTGGCCGTAGTCAAAGCCGACCGTCTCGACGACGCCAAAGCGCTGCAGGGCCCACGCCAGGCAGACGGTGGAGTCCTGGCCGCCGGAAAACAGGACCAGCGCGCCGCCGATGGGACGGGTGAGGGGAACGGGCATGGCGCCCTTCTACACGCCCGCTCGCGGTTGCGGAATGCGGGGCCGACCGGCCTATTGCCGGGCTCATCGGAACCAAGCACCCTCCCACCGGTTATCGCCCCCTGTGAGGAGGAAGCTCGGATGGACGCCACGACCGAGCACCTGACCCCGACCGCCGAACTCGCGCGCGACAACCCCGTTAGAATCCCCAACGAAAATCCCGCCTACCGCGCCGCGCGCACCGCGCTCCTGACCGAGGAAATCGAACTGCGGCGCCATATCGAGCGGGTCGCCGCCCAACGTCGGGCGCTGCCGTCCGGCGGCGCGGTGACCGGCGACTACCGCTTCGAGGGCGAGGACGGCCCCACTGATTTCGCCGGCCTGTTCGGCGATAAGCAGACCCTCGTCGTCTACAGCTTTATGTTCGGACCCGAGCGCAAGCGTCCTTGTCCCATGTGCGTCAACCTGCTGGGCGGCTGGGAAGGCAACGCCCTCGATATTGACCAGCGCATCTCCCTGGTCGTGATCGCCCGTTCCCCGATCGAACGCCTGACCGCTTGGAAACAGGAGCGCGGCTGGAAAAGCCTTCGCCTCTACAGGGACCTCGACGGCGCCTATTCGCGCGACTATTTCGGCCTCTTGCCGGATGGATCGGAGATACCGGCCATTAACGTGTTCACCCGCCGCGACGGATCGATCCGGCATTTCTGGTCCGGTGAAATGACCGGCCCCACCGCCGATCCCGGCCAGGACCCCAGAGGCGCGCCCGATCCGGCGCCGCTGTGGACGGTTCTGGACCTTACGCCGGAGGGTCGGGGCGGGGATTGGTATCCAAAGCTCGATTACGGCGACTGACGACCCGCGCCCTTAAAAACCTTCACCCAAACGCCAACCCCGCCATCATCCCGTCGGCGCGCCAGGCGCGGACGAGGTCGTAGAAGACGACCGGACCTGGGCCATAAAGGCCGTCGAACAGGCCGGCGCCATCGCCCGCGCGGCCCTCGCCGTTGTAATAGCCGGGCGTGCAGTCGATGCGATACTGCAAATTCATCAGGGCGTTGTCCTCGATCGCCTGACCCCACGCCGCCTCCGCCTCCGCTGTCGGCTCAAGCGTTTGCGCCTGACGCTGACCGGCGTGAACGATGACCTCGCTGATATGCCGCGCCTGTTCGTCAAGCATGTGCGGGAAGTTGGTGGTGAACGCATTCTGCGTCAGGCCCATGTGGAAACAATTGGGAAAGCCGGCGCTGTAAAAGCCGTGCAGGGTCTTCAGGCCGCCCGACCAATAGTCGGTCAGCGTCTGCCCACCGCGGCCATAGACCTCGAAGCCCGCGCGGCGGGTGTAGGCGGTGCCGACCTCGAAGCCGGTGGCGAAGATGATGCAGTCGACGGGATAGTCCACGCCGTCGAACACCAGGCCGGTCTCGGTGACCCGATCAACGCCGCGCCCCTGCGTATCGACCAGGGTGACATTGGGCCGGTTGAAGGTCGGCAGATAGTCGTCGCTGAAGGTCGGGCGTTTGCAGAACTGCCGATACCACGGCTTGAGCGCCTCGGCGCTCTTGGAATCCTCGACGATCGCGGCCACGCGCGCGCGGATCTGGTTCATCTTCCTGAAGTCGGCCAGTTCAAGCTGCCGGGCGAGCTCTTCGGGCGCCAGCATCGGGCCGTCGCGGAACTGCGCTTTGGACACCAGGTTGCGGATGATGTCGGTCCAGCCGTCACTGACCAGATCGACATCCTGCCGCCCGCCGGTGACCAGAATGTTGAAATTATCCATCCTCGCCTTCTGCCAGCCGGGCGTCAGCGATTTGACCCAGTCCGGATCGGTCGGGCGGTTGCCGCGCACGTCCACCGACGACGGCGTGCGCTGGAACACATAGAGGTGCTTGGCGCCGCGCCCCAGATGCGGCACGCACTGGATCGCCGTCGCGCCGGTGCCGATGATCGCCACCCGTTTGTCGGCCAGTTTTTCGAGGTTTCCGTTGGAATTGCCGCCGGTGTAGGCGTAGTCCCAGCGGCTGGTGTGGAAGCTGTGGCCCTTGAAGCGCTCGATGCCGGGTATGCCGGGAAGCTTCGGCCGATTAAGCGGGCCGCTCGACATCACCACATAGCGCGCCTTGACCTGGTCATCGCGGTTGGTGGTGACCAGCCAGCGTTTCTCGTCTTCAAGCCATTTGAGCGCCGAAATCTGCGTCTGGAAACAGGCGTCCTTATAAAGATCGAATTTTTCGCCGATGCGCCGGGCGTGGGCGCGGATCTCGGCGGCGAAGCTGTATTTCTCCTTGGGAATGAAGCCGGTTTCCTCCAGCAGCGGCAGATAGATGTAAGATTCGATGTCGCACTGGGCGCCCGGATAGCGGTTCCAGTACCAGGCGCCGCCAAAGTCGCCGCCCTTCTCGATGATGCGGATGTCCCGCACCCCCGCCTCGCGCAGGCGCGCGGCCGCCATCAGACCGCCGAAGCCGCCCCCGATCACCACCACGTCGACGCTGTCGGTCAGCGGGGCGCGGGTGAAGCCCGGCTCGACATACGGGTCGTCGACATAGCGGCGAAAATCGCCGGTGGTCTCGACATATTGCCCATTGGCGTCGGGCCGCAGACGCCGGTCGCGCTCCTGGCGGTATTTCGCGCGCAGGGCGTCGGGGTCGAACCCCAGCGTCGGCTCGGCGCCGCCATCAGACGGTTCGATTGTGTCCAATGCCATTTGGGGTCTCCCTGATTTCGCCTAAGGGCGGCGAATTACAGCGCACTATAGGCGCAATGGCCGGATCGGATCGACCCCTGCTCATTGCGCAAGCCGCCTCGTCTCGCTATGTCCCGCGCCTGAATTCCCGACATTTCTCTTGAAGTTCCAGCGGAGCGCCGATGGCCGCCCAATACATTTTTCAAATGCAGGGTCTCTCCAAGACCTATCCCGGCGGCAAGAAGGTGTTCGAGAACATCTGGCTGTCGTTCTATCCGGACGCCAAGATCGGCGTGGTCGGGGTCAACGGCTCCGGTAAATCGACCCTGCTGAAGATCATGGCCGGCATCGACAAGGAGTTTAACGGCGAGGCCAAGGCGTTGGATGGCACCAAGATGGGCTATCTGGAGCAGGAGCCGCATCTGAACCCCGACCTCGACGTCTGGGGCAATGTGATCTCCTGGTGCGAGGAAAAGAAAACCTTCGACGCCTTCAACGCCGTCGCCGCCAAACTGGGCGAGGACTACAGCGAAGAATTGATGGAGGAGATGACCGCCCTTCAGGAAAAGCTCGACGCCGGCGATCTGTGGGATATCGATTCCAAGATCGAAATGGCCATGGACGCCCTGCGCTGCCCGCCCGACGACTCGCCGGTGACCAACCTCTCCGGCGGTGAACGGCGCCGGGTCGCCCTGGCGCGCCTGCTGCTGTCCAAGCCCGACATGCTGCTGCTCGATGAGCCGACCAACCATCTGGACGCCGAGTCGGTGGCCTGGCTGCAGCACCACCTGGAGAAATTCCCCGGCTGCGTGATCCTGGTCACCCACGACCGCTATTTCCTCGACCAGGTGACCAAGTGGACGCTCGAACTCGATCGCGGCAAGGGCACGCCGTACGAAGGCAATTATTCCGGCTGGCTGGAGCAGAAGGAAAAGCGCGTCCGCCAGGAAAACTCCGAAAGCGAAGCGCGCCAACGCGCCATGGCCCGCGAACTGGAATGGGTGCGCTCGTCGCAGAAAGCCCGCCAGGCCAAGTCCAAGGCGCGCCTGGCCGCCTACGACGAGATGGTCAACCAGCAGGAGCGCGAAAAGCAGAGCTTCGCCACCATCCAGATCCCGCCCGGACCGCGCCTCGGCAATGTGGTGATCGAGGTCGACGGTCTGGAGAAGGAATACGGCGACAAGGTCCTGTTCAAGGGCCTCAGCTTCAAACTGCCGCCCAACGGCATCGTCGGCGTGATCGGCCCCAACGGCGCCGGCAAATCGACTCTGTTCAAGCTGATCACCGGCCAGGAGAAGCCCGATCAGGGCAAGATCCGCCTGGGCGAAACCGTCAAGCTCGCCTACGTCGACCAGAGCCGGGACGATCTCAAACCCACCGACACGGTGTGGCAGGCGATCAGCGGCGGTCTGGACGTGATGAAGATCGGCAACCGCGAACTGGTCAGCCGCTCCTACGTCGGTTCGTTCAACTTCAAGGGCGGCGATCAGCAGAAAAAGGTGGGTCAGCTGTCGGGCGGCGAGCGCAACCGCGTCCACCTCGCCAAGACCCTGACCGAAGGCGGCAACGTCATCCTCCTCGATGAGCCGACCAACGATCTGGACATCGAGACCCTGCAGAACCTCGAGGACGCCCTGGAGCAGTTCGCCGGCTGCGCCGTCGTCATCAGCCACGACCGCTGGTTCCTCGACCGCCTGTGCACCCACATCCTCGCCTTCGAGGGCGACAGCCACGTCGAATGGTTCGAGGGGAACTTCGAAGCGTATGAAGAGGACAAGAAACGGCGCCTGGGGGCCGACTCGCTGATTCCGCACCGGATCAAGTTCCAGAAGTTTGCGCGGTAGGGCGCGCAACTTCTCCCACGGCACCTTCGCGATGGGGTTAGATGACACCTCGTGTAGATTTGTCTGCCCAGTGGTCCGGGTCGCCCGACGCATCCGGACCCTTGATAAAGGAGCCGGGAGAGTCTCACCAAAGTTGCGAATGCACTGATTGTGGACGCCGCGCCTAGTCCTGTCGTCGACGCTTACTCTAAGTTTGGCACTCTCGGTATTTTGAACGCGGTTCTCAGGCGGACAAGAAAGCAGGAGGGCGGCTTATGGGTGGGTGGGGTTGTCAGTGTTTTGGTTGATCGCCTAATGTTCGAACCGAACCAAGTCAATCGCATGGCTCATAAGGACAGCCTCTCCTTCGAGATTCGATTTGCGGACGTGACCGAGGTGAACTGGCGGCGAGGGTTCATAACCAACATCATCGGCATAGAGCACAATGGCCGCACATCGTCGCTCCGCTGCTTTGGATCAAAGGCGTTTGCTCAATCGATCCGCGACGCGGTGGCTGGGCCGAGTACGCCCAGCGGGTTCGTTGAATCTGCAGACGAACCAACGAAAGGCTAAGCGGTGGCAGCGCGGTAGCACACTTCACGCCGCCCGCGCCTGGGCATCGAGCCCCAAGCACGCCAGCCGCACCGTCTTGGGCAGCGGATGTTCGCCCGCCTCGTAGTAACGCCACATCCGCGGGCTGACGCCCATGGCCGAGGCCGCTTCAGCTTGCGTCATGCCGCGATCCGCCCGCCAGGCGCGCAGCCAGGCGCCGCCCTGTTCGAGCGCCAATCGCCATAGCGTATCGGACGAAATTTTCATGTCGTCGGACCAATGGGCGGACTAACCCCATTCGCCGACGGTCACGGCGCGAAACAGGGCGTCGTCTCCACGCAACGGCGCGAACACGGCATAGGCGGCAAGATGGTCGGTGATGTCCGCCACGCCCTCGACGCCGCCTTTCCACAGGATCACGAGCTCGCGACCTGGGCCGGCGCGAACGGCGCGGATGTTTGGCGTCTCGGTTTCCATTTCAATATTCGAATGGGCAATCATTGCCGCATTGTCAAATGGTTGCCGCGCGGTCCAGCACTTATCCCATCACCTCCGTCATCACCGGGCGTTTAGTCCCGGTGATCCATTCGGCGATGTCTCGCATTGGCCGCGCCGGCGCGGCCACA
>JANXUA010000184.1 GCA_025352085.1 Caulobacteraceae bacterium
GGCTCCGGCGACGGCCGCCCAACCCTAGGAGAAATCCGGAACGGCAGCAACTACGCGTTGCGCGGGAACGAGGGCCTTGCGGCCCTCCTGCAAATTTGGATCCCAATGACTTTGGCAAAATTGCATGTAGTCACGAAGTACCGGATCAGGCAGCGGTTTGTGATAGGTGGAGGACCCGAACAGGCCGCAGCGGATGACGTTACCCGCGTCCACGGCGATGTGGCGCGCAACTCTCGAAACCTCGTTCGCGTCATAATTGAAATTGTCGGTCCACAGAGTCTCGCCTGAGCGTTCGTTAGTCAGGCGAGCGATGACACGGATAGTCAGACCGTCTCGCTGGATTATTCCGCCCAATACATAGGAAGGAGCAGAGTCTGACGCCGAGCTAGGCGGCGAGTTTGGCGCGGTCGAAGCGCCCACAACGCCGTCGGCGTTGAATGCGGCCGCGATCTCCGAATCCACAGTATCCCGAAGCGTCGCAGGCAAGTCCGCAGACAGCAACTTAAACCCTGCCAGGCGCACTGTCATGCTATGCTGAGACGCAGGGGACGGCCGAAGCCACCACCAGCCTCCTACAACAGTCACAAGCAAAAGCGCGCCAGTCACGGCTGCTACCGCTCGTGAACGCCGCGAGGCCAAGCCCACGCGTCGGCGAGCGGGTGAAGCAATCGTCGCTGAGATTGGCTGCGCGCCTTCAAGTTGAGCGATGCGGCTAACCAGCGATTCGATCGATCTGTCCAAGCCTTCGAAGGCGTCGATCCATTGGCGTGTCGAAAGCTCGTAGGCAAAGGCGTCACTCGGCTCGACGTCCTCGATCCTGAGCGCCAAGACGGGCACGCGGTAACGGCTTGCGAGCGAGAGTTCCTTCTTAATTTCGTCACTGCTGTTGGCTGCCTTAGAGAATATGAGGACCATTGCTCGGGCATTGCGGATCGAACGAACGATCGCTTCCTGGTAATTCTCGCCGGGAGCGACGTCGCGCGCGGATATCCAGCAGGGGGCACCACGGCTCTCGATCGCCTTGCTGACCGCGAGCGCCTGTTTGCGGTCCGCGGTCGCGTAGCTGACGAACACCGGGTGGGAGATCTGACAATGTTGGTCGCTGACTGGTTCAGGTCCGTTCACGGCTCCCCCCCGTTTATGTGACCCGAACCTAAGGAAATTTGGGTTTGATGAGAAGCTCAATCGATGCGGACCTTAACGTCCTTTTTCCACCCAAAGCGAACACTAGCAAAAGTTCTCAATCCCCGACCCGCTCAACGCGCGGCGGCCTGATCTTGAAGTGGCGGCTTGCCGCGTGCCTTACCAGCTCGACATGGAGGTTGGCGTCGTCGGTTGCGCCGCCAAGATCGGTGGACGGGCGAAGTTCGTCGCTCGGCTGGTGATAGTCCGACTTCAGGAAGGCGTTGAGCAACGCCAGGTCACTGAAGCTGCCCCCCGCCATGACCATCGGCACGCCGCGCTCGGCGAGTGCCCAGCCGTCTTGGCGGCGGAGGAAATTGTCGGCTTCGTGATCGCCGTCCCATTGCCGCCCCATCGCTCTCGCCGCCTCGATCACCAGCGGCTCGAGCGGCGAATCCGGCGCTGCGATCATCGCCACTCTCGCCCCCGCCGGTGCAATCGCGATCGTGTCGAGGTTGAACCCGGCGACGATGCTGGCCAGCGGCAGCGGCGGATTGTCGGCGAATGCCTTGGCGCCGAGCAGGCCCCATTCCTCCGCCCCGGTCAGCACGAACCACACGTCGCGGTCGAGCCCCATGTGGGCGACCCGCTCGGCGACCGCGATCAACGCCGCGTCGCCGCTGGCATTGTCGATCGCGCCATTGCAGATCTTGTCGACGACCGCGGGGGCGCAAATGCCGAGATGATCCCAATGCGCCATCATCAGCACCGCGCGGCCATCGGGATGGCGTCCGCGCACCACGCCGACGACATTGTGGCTGGTGAGATTGCCGAGTTGCTCGATATGCGCGGTGAACACGTCCTGCGCCGATTTGCCGGTCGGGGCGACGACCCGCGCCGGTCGGGCAACGATCGCGAACGGGTCGAGATAGGGCGTCGGTCCGCGCGCGCCGCTCGATAGGCCTGCCGCCCGCATGCGTTCGGCGAGATAGGCGATGGTCTTGGTTTCGCCCGCCGTGCCCGCCATCCGCCCTTCGAACGCGTCGCTCGACAGCATCGCCATCGTCTCGCGGAGTTCGACCTGAGTAATCGCTGGAGCCGGCGCGGGTGGTGGCGGGACGGTGGCGCAACCCGCGACAAGCAGCGCGGCGATACCGAGGATGAAGCGCTTCATGCCCGGGCCAGCAGGTGCCGGGCCGCCGCGACGTGCAAATCCTCGATCATCGCGCCTTCGAATCGCTCGGCGCCGCCGCTCGCCGCCGCGACCAGGCGTCTCGCGCGCTCGATTTCCTTCTCGCTTGGGCCGAATGCCGCCTGGCACGGCGCGATCTGGTCGGGGTGGATCAGCGACTTGCCGTCGAACCCCAATGCCCGACTCTCGGCGCATTCGCGGGCCAGGCCTTCGGGGTCGTCGAGCCGGTTATGCACCCCGTCGAACACGGCAATTCCCGCTGCCCGTGCCGCGACAACGCAGGATTGCAGCGCGAAGCCCATCGACGAACGCTCGATTCGCGGCAATCTGAGGCTCATCGCGAGATCGTTGGTCCCAACGATCAACCCCGCCACGCTCCTGGCAATCGCCTGTAAATTGACTATTCCGGCGGCAGTTTCGATCATCGCCAGCAGTGGTTTTTCAGTTGCTGTAAGGGCCTTCTCAACCTTCGGTATGACAATAAAGTCGCAATGCGATTCCAATGCGATAGCCATATCTTTCTCACATGCAGCATTAACCCTTACTCCAACCGGTACATCCCAGTTTAGGGAAACCGCTGCTGTAACCGCTTTTCTGGCCGCATCCTTGTCCTCCGCCTTCACCGCATCCTCGAGATCGAGCACCACCAGATCAGCCGCCGATCCCCTCGCCTTGGCCACCGCCCGTTCTCGGTTCGCCGGTAGAAAAAGCATCGCCGGCGCGCCGAACAGGTCGAGTGTCATGTTGATTTTCCTTCACGAAACGCTTCGCGCCTTGCATCATGCCGGGGACCAAAGGGGAAATCCATGTTGATCTTTCTACTCGTCCTGGCCTTTATCGCGCTGCTCGTCGTCGGAATGAGCGTCAAGATCGTCCACCAAGGCTATCGCTACACCATCGAACGATTCGGCAAATTCACGCGCGTCGCGGAACCGGGAATGAACCTCGTCACGCCGTTCATCTATCGCGTCGGCCGCAAGATCAACATGATGGAGCAGGTGCTCGACATTCCAGGCCAGGAGATCATCACCAAAGACAATGCGATGGTCGCGGTCGACGGGGTGGTGTTCTTCCAGGTGCTCGACGCGGCCAAGGCGGCCTATGAAGTGAGCGACCTATACACCGCGATCATGGCGCTATCGACCACCAATCTGCGGACCGTGATGGGGTCGATGGACCTCGACGAGACGCTGTCCAAGCGCGATGACATCAACCACCGGCTGCTGCGCGTGGTCGACGACGCGACCATGCCCTGGGGCATCAAAGTCACGCGCATCGAGATCAAGGACATCCAGCCGCCGCAGGACCTGATCGATTCGATGGGCCGCCAGATGAAGGCCGAGCGCGACAAGCGCGCGAACATCCTCGAGGCCGAGGGCTTTCGGCAGGCGGCGATCCTCAAGGCCGAGGGCGAGAAGCAGGCGGCCGTGCTGTCGGCCGAAGGCGCCAAGGAAGCCGCGTTCCGCGCCGCCGAGGCGCGCGAGCGCACCGCCGAGGCGGAAGCCAAGGCCACTACGATGGTCTCGGACGCCATCGGCAAGGGCAACGTGCAGGCGCTCAATTATTTCGTCGCGCAGAAATACGTCGAGGCCCTGAAGGCCTTTGCAACCTCGCCCAACCAGAAGGTGTACTTCATGCCGATGGAGGCCACCGGGCTCATGGCCTCGATCGGCGGCATCGCCGAGCTGGCGAAAGACGCGCTGAAGCAGCAGCCGGGCGCCGCGGCGCGTTAGCGGCCGTATGGAGCAAGGGATGATCGAATTCGCATCCGGCCTGCAGTGGTGGCATTGGTGGAGCGCCGCGGCGCTCCTCGGCATCGTCGAGGCGATGATGCCCGGCGCAGTGGCCATCTGGTTTGCGGCCGCCGCCGCCGTGGTCGGCGCGGTGCTGCTGGTGATCCCGATCGCCTGGCAGCTGCAGCTGGTGCTGTTCGGCGCGCTGTCGCTGAGTGCGCTGGCCGCCTGGCGTTACTGGAAGCGTGAACACCCCGAGACTTCCACGTTGCCGCGGCTGAACCAACGTTCGGCCCAATACATCGGTGAGGTGTGCGTGCTCAGCGAGCCGATCGTGCAGGGCTCGGGCAAGGCGCGCGTGGGCGATGGTTTCTGGAAAGTCCGCGGGCCGGACCTGCCGGCTGGCACGCCGGTACGGGTCA
>JANXUA010000010.1 GCA_025352085.1 Caulobacteraceae bacterium
ACGATGATTTCGCCGCTGTCGGGCCCGGCGGATCTGGCCGCCGGGGCGGTCTGCGCCGCCGCGTGTGTCCCGATCAACAAGGGTGTGATCGCTGCTGAGAGGAACCAGGGCCGCAGCCCGCCAAGCCGTCGAGTCATATGCAGCAGTCTCCCGTGTGCGGCCCTACCGTCCACCTACGAAACTCAATCGTCAAGAGACTGTGATCACACATTTGGAATGGGGGCGATGGCGCCCGCGTTGTGATCAGGCTATGCTTGCGCTTTAAGCGAAGTCAAACAGGAAAGGGGCGGCTGGTCGATTTGAAGCCGCGCGTGGCGCCGTAACAACGCCGCGCGACCACCCCAAAACATCATGGCCAAAAAGAAGAAGACCGCCGCCACCGATCCGCTGGTCGTCACCAATGTCGCCGAAGCGCGGGCCTGGTCGATGGCCCGCGGTGTCACGGAGATCGAATGCCTGGTGCCCGATCTCGCCGGCGTGGCGCGCGGTAAGATCATGCCGGCGTCGAAGTTCTTCGACGACACGGCCATGGCCCTCCCGTCGTCGATCTTCATGCAGACGATATCCGGCGAGTACCCGGAGGAAAACGCCGATTTCCGCTATGATCCGTCCGACGGCGATATCGAGCTTAGGCCGGATTTTTCGACCCTGTGCCTGGTGCCGTGGGCGCGCGACCCGACCGCCCAGGTCATCCACGACGCGGTCTATCACGACGGCCGCCCCGTGGAGATCGCCCCGCGCCAGGTGCTCAAGCGCGTCATCGACCTTTATCATCAACAGGGCTGGATCCCCGTGGTCGCGCCGGAACTGGAATTCTATCTGGTCAAGCGCAACACCGATCCCGACTACCCGCTGGAGCCGCCGATCGGCCGCTCCGGCCGGGCCGAAGCCGGCCGGCGCTCCTATTCCATCTCGGCGGTCAACGAATTCGACGCCATTTTCGAAGACATCTACGCCTACGCCGAAGCCCAACTTCTGGAAGTGGACACCCTGATCCACGAAGAAGGCGCGGCGCAGATGGAGATCAATCTGCGCCACGGCGACCCGATGGTCCTGTCCGATCAGGTGTTCCTGCTCAAGCGCACCATCCGCGAGGCGGCGCTGGCGCACGACATCTACGCCACCTTCATGGCCAAGCCGATCGCCAATGAACCAGGCTCCGCCATGCACATCCACCAGTCGATCCTGGTCAAGGACGGCGGCCGCAATCTGTTCACCGACGGCCACGGCAAGCCGACGGCGGAATTCTTCCACTATATCGCCGGCCAGCAGCGCTTCACCCCGGCGGTGACCTGCATTCTGGCGCCCTACGTCAATTCTTACCGCCGTCTGGTGAAGGGTCTGTCGGCGCCGGTGAATGTCGAATGGGGCTATGACAACCGCACCACCGGCCTGCGCATTCCGCCGTCGTCGCCGACCAACCGGCGGGTGGAGAACCGCGTCCCCTCCTCCGACGCCAATCCCTATCTCGCCATGGCCGCGTCCCTGGCGTGTGGCTATCTCGGCCTGATGGGCAAGCTGACTCCCGGCGAGCCGGTCAGCGGCATCGCCACGGGCGACGCCTTCGATCTGCCGGTCGGCCTGCTGGAGACGGTCGAACTCTTCGAGGAGACCGAGGAGCTGAGCGAAATCTTCGGTCGCGGCTTCGTCACCACGTTTGCAGCGGTAAAGCGCGCCGAATTCGCCACCTTCATGCGCGTGATAAGCCCGTGGGAGCGGGAGTTTCTGCTGCTGAACGTTTAATGCCTCTCCCTTGCGGAGAAAGATTCCGCATCGGAGGAACTATGTCGAAGACCATCGTCGTTGTCGGGTTTGGGCCGGGAATCTCGACCGCCGTCGCCGAGAGGCTCGGCGCGGCGGGCTTCTCCATCGGGGGAAAACCGGGACATGATATATTTACCCAATCCCAAATTCTTGCCGGAGTTCCTGGCGCGGGGTAAATATATCATGTCCCGGTTTTCCCCGAGGACGTCCGCGCTCCAGGTTGAATATCGGTTCGATCGCCGATGAATGAGCCTTCCTCTCACCCCGCCAAAAGTTCCTCCACCGCGCGGTGCGCCTGGTCGATGGCGCTGTCGGTGTAGGCGGCCGCGCCGGCGTCGGAGTTGGCGATCGCGATCGCGCCAAACCGCGCCCGGCCGAGGACGTTGGGCAGCTCGGCGTCCGGCAACACCGGGTCCCACAGCGCGTTCCACTCGGGCGCATAGCCGTGCGGCCAGCGGTTGACGGTGATGGCGGTGATGTCGCGGGCCGGGTCGAAGCCGCCGCCGGCGAGCGTGCGGCCAAGCTGGCCGCGGATCTCGCGCTCGAAGGTCTCGAACGGGGTCATCAGCAGTTCGGCGCGGCCGGCGCGGTTCTGATCGAACTCCGGCAGGCCCGGCTTACACGGCGTGCGGGTCATGTGCACCAGGATCGGCTTATCCGGCGACCGCTCGGCCCGGTAGTCGCCGATGTCGACCGGCCAGTTGAGGCGGAACGAGGTGTGGTAGGAGCCCGGCGCCGTCACGCTGGAGATTCCCAGTTTATGAAATGCCTGCCAGTTGCTCAAGGCGACGGACGTGTAGACCAGCGGCGTCTTGACCACCTTGTGCAGGGCCGCCTTCTGCGTCGATGGCATCTCCGGGCAAATATACGGGATCATCATATTCCATGAGGCGAGCACGCAGGCCTTGGCGGTGGCGCGAAACACCTTGTCGCCTCGCGCATAGGCGACCTCGACGCCGCCCGGCGCCTGCGGAACCCCGATGTTGCGCGCCCGCACGCAGATGCTGGAGAGCCGGATGCGCACCGGATTTTCCGGCCGGTCGAGGCGCGCATAGTCGACCTTGGCGGTGACCACGTCCTTGCAATCGCTACCCGGCACGGCGCCGGGAACGAGAGCCCGCACCAGCAGCCGAGCGATCGAGGCGTTCCCGTCCGGAAAATGGAAGGTGTAGGAGCCCCCCTCGATATAGCCGGCGGGCGTATAGCTCATGCGCGGCGCGGCGCCGGGCTTGAGGTTCAGGCCCGCAAAGCCCGGCATGCCGAAACCCCAGCAGTCCAGGGCTGAAACCGCGTCGATGCCGACGCCCCATTCGCCGTGGGTATGGCTCTGATAGAAGGCCAGGACGCTCGGATCGACCTTGGCGACATCCTTGAGATAATCGTGATAGCTGATGCGCGAGAGACGGTCCTTTTTCGCGTCGGACGTCATGCCCGACATGTAGTCGATCTTGCCGGTTTCGACGCGCTCGATGTCCGCGCGCGCGGCCGCCGACAGCGGCGTCTGCTTCAAGAAGTCGGGCCAGGAGCCGGGCAGCCCCTCGTAAATGTTGGGCGCGCCGACGACCAGACGATCGGTCCCGAAGGTCTCCTTGTCGAAGAACGCGCCGTGGCGCAGGCCAAGCGCGGGATAGATCTGGTTGCGGTCGCAGTCTTTGCCGAGCGCCACTGGGTCAATGCCGAGGGCGGTGATGAGGCCGCCGGCGACGGCGCTGTACGGGTGCGGACTATCGATCATCAGCGTGCCGCCGTTGAGCAGATGCACCTTGCCGTCCAGATGGAACTCATTGCGCTTGGCGTGGCCGCCGAAGTCGTCGTGGTTATCGAGGATAAGGATGCGGGCGTCCGGCGTCGCCGCGCGCCAGAAATGCGCCGCCGAAAGGCCGCTGATCCCGGCCCCGACGATGATCAGATCATAGGTTTCGCCGGTCTCGGTGATGTGGGTGTGATCTTCCCAGAAATCGCCGTCGCGCAGGGCGTGGGCGGCCTCGAACGAGCCGGGGTGGCTGCCGCGCAGGCCGGTCAGCGTCGGCGGATAGTAGCCGGGGGCCTCCTGCGGCCAGGGCGCGGCGGCGGGGTCCGCGCTCGCCGCGCCAGCCATCCAGCCTCCGCCCATGGCGCCGATGCCCACGGCGACGCCGTTGAGAAAATCGCGCCGGTCGATCGGCTTGTTCATGCCCAGCTCGTCGTCGGTCGCCATGGTTCAAGTCTCCTACAAACGGTCGCGCAGGGCGTACCAAAGCATGCCCAGCACGTGCAAAGGCCCCCGCAGAGCGACTCCGCCGGGAAAGGGCGGCGGCGCGACGGCGGCGAACAGATCAAACTGGTCGGTCTCGCCAGCGATGGCGTCGACCAGCAGCTTGCCGGCCAGGGTCGACAGCACCACGCCCATGCCGGAATAGCCGTGCGCGAACCAGACCTCGCCCTGGCGCCCGACGTGCGGCAGGCGGGTCTGCGTCACCGACACCAGGCCGCCCCAGGCGTAGGGCAGAGCCGCGCTTCGCAGGGCCGGAAACACCGCTTCCAGATAGGGTCGCACAAAGGCGGCGATGTCAGCGGGCGCGGCGGGCGTATAGCGCTCGCCGCCGCCGAACAGCATCCGGCCGTCGGCAGTCAGGCGATAATAATTGACCACGAAGCGGCTGTCCGACACCGCCGCGTCGCCGGGAATGAGCGCGCGCGGATCGGCCAGGGACGCGGTGGCGACGATATAGTTGGCGACCGGCATAATCGCACTGTGTACCGCCGGCGCCACGCCCTCAAGCAGGGCGTCGCCGGCCAGAACGGCGTGGCGGGCGGTCACCACGCCGGCGTCCGTTTCAACGCGAACCCTGGCGCCATTTTGGACCTTCGTGACCTTGGTGTTCTCATGGATCGTGACCCCCGCCGCGACGGCCGCTCGCGCCAGACCCAGGGTATAGTTAAGCGGATGCAGATGGCCGCCGCCCTCATCAAACAGGCCGCCGTGATAGGGCGTATCGACTACCGCCCGCGCCTCGACCGACGACAGGAACCGCGCATGTGGATAGCCGATCACGTCGGTCAGGCAGCGCGCCTCGGCCTCCATCCAGCGCGGATCGGACGCCTTGATCGCCCCCAGAAAGTGGCCCGTAGTCTTCAGATCGCAGTCGATGCCGACCTCAGCGATCAGATCGACCACCAGATCGCGCGCCTGAAACGCCAACTCGAGCAGGGCCTTGGCGCGTTCGGCGCCATAGACGCGGACGAGATCACCGGCGCTCTTGCGAAGGCCGGGAATGATCAGGCCGCCATTGCGCCCCGACGCGCCCCAGCCGACGCGCCCGCCTTCCAGAACGACTGCCGACAGCCCGCGCCGCGCGGCGTAAAGCGCGGCCGCGAGGCCCGTGCAGCCGCCGCCCACCACCACCAGATCCGCCTCCGCCTCGCCGGCCAGGGCCGGGTGCGTCGCCGCCTGATGGGCCGTGGCGAGGTAGTAGGAGTTCGAAAACCCCAGGCCGTCGTTGAAGCTCATGGCCGGGACGCCACTTCAACGCCGCGGCCTCTAAATTCCCGAACACCCGCCAATTCCGTCTCCTCCGCGCAGGCTGGGGTCCAGGTTTTCTTTCCTTCGGGCCAGGCGTGTTGGCGAGCCGCCCCCGGGGTTAGAAAGACTGGATCCCCGCCTGCGCGGGGAAAACGGAGGTTTGGGTTGATCGGCAATTTCGTCACACCTTCAGTAGCAGGTGATCGCGTTCCCATGAACTGATCACGCCCTGAAACGCCTGAAGCTCGGTCTCCTTGATGGCGGCGAAGGCGCGCACGAAGGTCTCGCCCAGAAGCGCGCGCACCGGTTCGCATCTGGCGAACCGCTCGAGGGCCTCCTCCAGTGTTTTGGGAAGGGTGCGAGCGTGCAGGTAGGCGTTGCCGGTGACCTGCTGCGTGGGTTCACGGCTTTCGGTCATGCCCAGATAGCCGCAAAGCAAGGACGCGGCGATAGCCAGATAGGGATTGGCGTCGGCGCCCGGCAGGCGGTTTTCGATCCGCCGATTGGCGCCGTCGGAGATCGGCACGCG
Source organism: Caulobacteraceae bacterium (assembly GCA_025352085.1). Taxonomy (GTDB): domain Bacteria; phylum Pseudomonadota; class Alphaproteobacteria; order Caulobacterales; family Caulobacteraceae; genus Acaudatibacter. Next base: position 5,796 of record JANXUA010000010.1, read on the forward strand.
CAGGCCGCACGAGCGGTTGTCCTTGCCCCACTGGACGTTGATCGGCGCGCTGTGGCTGGGCCGCATGCGGCGGAAGGAATTGACGTTGGGCGCGAACAGCGGCGCGACCTGCGGCAGATAGGTCTGCAAACCGCCGACGAAATGGCGAAACTGGGCGCTGTCCTTGCCCGACGACACGGCGAACAGATTGTGTCCGTCGCTTTCGCTCACCAGGGAGATATGCAGATGCATGGCGCTGCCCGGCTGGCTTTCCATCGGCTTGGCCATGAAGGTGGCGTAGACGCCGTGGTTGAGGGCCACCTGGCGCACGATGCGCTTGAAGATCAGCACCTGATCCGACAGGGCGACCGGATCGCCGTGGATGAAGTTGATCTCCAGTTGGGCGGCGCCCGACTCGTGGATCAGAGTGTCCAGGCTGAGCGCGGCGATCTCCGAATGCTCATAGATATCGTCGATCAGGTTTTCGTATTCGCTGGTGGCCTCCAGACCATAGGGTTGCGGCGCGCTTTCGGCGCGGCCTGACCGACCGGTCGGCGGCGTCAGAGGAAAATCCGGATCGGGATTGAGCGCGGTCAGATAGAACTCCAGCTCCGGCGCCACCACCGGCCGCCAGCCCTTGGCCGCATAGAGGGCCATGACCGATTTGAGCACATGACGGGGCGACGACGCCCACGGCGTCCCATCCGGATGGTGGGCGTCGGCGTAGACGTAGGCAGTCGGCGTCTTCATGCCCGGCGCCACGCGCAGGGTGGCGATATCCGGGCGCAGGATCATGTCCGGATCGGAAAAAGTTTCGTCATCGCCGTCGATGTCGGCGTATTCGCCGGTCACGGTGACGGCGAACACGCTGCTAGGCAAGCGCAGGGATCCGTCGCGCGGCGACTTCGGCAATTTTCCCGCCGGCAGGACCTTGCCGCGCAGGACGCCGTTCATGTCGGGGATGAAGCATTCGATCTCGGTGATCCCACGCTCTTCGACCCATCGGGTGAGTTCGTCCATCGTCGCCTCTGAGATCACAGATTGCCGAAACTTATCCATCGGCATTCCCGGCGAGCCCGTCAATCGCCAAGCGACGTAACCGCTACCGAAATCCGCGGATCGATCCTATACAAATCGCGAATCCCCGATGTTAACGGGCAAAGCGAAAACAGAATCATGCCGATGGCTCAGATCGAGACGGTGGGAGACGCGGCCGGCGCCGAGCCGCTTCTGCACACCTCGATCTATGACGAACTGCGCCGCCGGATGATCACCGGCAAGATTGTGCCGGGGATCGGTCTGTCGACGCGGGGCCTGGCGCTGGAGCTGGGCGTCAGCCAGATGCCGGTGCGCGATGCCTTGAGCCGGTTGGCGGCCGAGGGCGCCATCGCCATCCGCTCCAAGCGCCGGATTGAGGTGCCGGCCATGTCGCAGAGTCGATTCACCGACCTTTTGGACTGCCGCTTGCTGCTGGAGCCGGAAGCCGCCGTGCGCGCCCTTCCCCAAATCGACGCGGCGCGCCTCAAACGCCTGCGCCAGATCGACGCCGAGCTGGATCGCGCCATGGAGCGCGGCGATGTAATCGGCTATATGGAATGCAATTACGCTTTTCATTTCAACATCTACGCGGCCAACGACCGGCCGACGCTGAACCGGTTGATCGAGGCGCTTTGGCTGCAGTTCGGTCCGTTCATGCGTGTGGTCTATGGCCGTTACGGCACCGCCAAACTCGTCGACCAGCATCGTCTCGCGCTGGAGGCCATCGAGGCGGGCGACGCCGAAGGCCTGCGCCGCGCCATCGCCTCCGACATCGCCGACGGCATGGGGCTGATCGGGCGCAGCCGCCTTGAGGATGAATAAGGCGCGCCGCGCGCAATGGCCGCGGCGGCGTCGGATCAGGGAACCTCCGTCGGTTTTGGCTATTCACAAAGCCTAGAGCCTGATGCGTTTGCACGGAACAGATGCAAACGCTGAATCAGGCTCTGCACTTTTGTATCTAGAGCAGGATTCGGATTTTGGACGGTTCCGCCTAAAATCATCTTGCTCTAGGCGTCGGGAAATAAATTCATGCCGGTCCGGCTTTTGCATCTGTCCGACATCCATTTCGGGGCCGAGAATCGCGGCGCTGTCGCGGCGGTGGTTGATTTCGCCCGGCGCGCGCCCTTTGATCTGATGATTGTGAGCGGAGATATCACCCAATCGGGAAGCCTCGCTGAGTTCGCCGTCGCGGCGGATTGGCTGGCGGCATTCCCCGGGCCTCGCCTGTGCACGCCCGGAAATCACGACACGCCGTGGATGGGACTGATTGATCGTGTTGTCCGCCCATTCGACGACTACGGAATGTCGATCGGTCCGCACGCGGTGGGAATTTTTTCGATGGCCGGCGTTTCCGTGCGCAACGTCAACACCGCCCGCGGCTGGCAAATGCGTCTGAACTGGTCGAAGGGCGAAATTTCGCGGCCCCAGACGCGGCGGGCGATTGAGGCGTTCGATCGTGATCCGCCAGACGATATCCGGGTGCTGGTCTGTCACCATCCGCTGGTGGAAGCGGTCGGTGAGCCGATGACGGCGCGCGTTCGCGGGGGAACGGCGGCGGCGAGGCGCTTAACGCAAGCGGGCGTCGACATCGTGCTCAGCGGCCACACCCATGCACCGTTTTGTCAGAGCTACCCGTTTGGCGACCGGCGGACGCACGCGGTCGGCGCAGGCACCTTGTCCACGCGGGAACGGGGCGTCCCCGCGAGTTTCAACGTGGTCGATATTGATGCGAACGAACTGAATGTGCAGGTCATGGCGTGGACTGACGGTCAATTCGCCGCCGCGCAGCAGTGGTTGGCCCCGCTACGCCCGCGCGCGCCATCGGCGATGGGTCGCACGGCCGACGGGTTGTCGTGATGGACCGCCCCGAACTTTTGCGCGGGCGGATCGCGGCGGTCGTCAATTCCGGTAGCGGCGGCGCGGGCGCGGCTTCCGCGGATCGAATGCGGGCCATCTTCGCGGATCATGGTTTTCCTGATGCGACAGTGATTTCGGCGGCGCCGCGTAAGGTCCGCCAGTCGCTGCTGAAGGCGACGGAAGCGGGCGACGTCATCTGCGTCTTGGGCGGCGACGGCACGCTCCGCACGGCCGCAGGAATCTGCGGGCCGGCGAACAAGCCTCTGATCGCGCTTCCCGGCGGCACGATGAACATGCTGCCGCATGCTCTATATGGCGAGGTCGAATGGGAGGCCGCCCTCACGGCCACTCTGGCCGATCCGCGCGTGCGCACTGTGAGCGGTGGACGGGCGGGCCGCTATTCGTTCTTCTGCGCGGCGGTTGCCGGCGCGCCTTCGTTATGGGCCGACGCGCGCGAAGCGGTGCGCGGGGGTCACCCCGTGGAGGCGGCGAAACGATCGATTACGGCCATTCGCCGCTCCGATGAGGCTCTGCAATACCAGTTCGACGACGGGGCGCAGGGCAAGGCGGAGGCTGTCGTGGTGATGTGCCCGTTGGTCTCCAAAGCGCTTAAGGCGGACGACGCCTTCTTGGAAGCGGCGGCGGTAGAGCCGGTTACAGCCGTAGGACTGTTTTCACTGGCGTTCCATGCCGTTTTCGCCGTTTGGCGCGAGGACCCAGCCGTGGCGGTCAGCCAAGTAAAGCGGATAAGCCTGGTCGGCCACGGTCGCATACCGGTCATTCTCGACGGCGAGCGGGTGTCGTTCGGGCGTCGGGTAACGATCTCCTACCGCGCCAACGCTTTTCGCGCTTTGGTCGGCGCCGGACCAACGGCGTGAGCGCCATGACCCACAGATCGACCGCCACGGGCGTGGCAGTGTTCACCGTCCTGGCGGCCTTCGCGGTTCTGACCGCCGCCATCGTCGGCGGCCGGATGGATGGATTTGATCGAAGCCTGTTACTGGCGTTGCGATCGTTGGCGCCCGCGCATTTGCCCTTGGGCCCACGTTGGCTGCAAGAATCGGCGCGCGACGTCACCGCCTTGGGCGGGTTTACGACTCTCACCCTGATCACCATGATCGCCGCCGCCCTTTTGACGATCCATCGCCGGGGGAGATCGGCGGTTGTGTTGGTCGCCGCCGCGATCGGCGCCCAAGTGACGGCCGAGGTCATCAAGCACTATGTCAATCGCCCGCGCCCGCTTCTCGTACCCCATCTGGATTTGGTTTATTCCTCAAGCTTTCCCAGCGGGCACGCGGTGATGAGCCCCACAGTATACCTCACCCTGGCCACTTTAGTCTCCGCCACCGCAGCCCGGTCCGCGACCGGGCCGGTGGTGTTCGGCGTGGCGACCCTGTTGGTCGCCGCGATCGGCGTCTCGCGAGTCTATATGGGCGTGCACTGGCCCAGCGACGTTCTGGGCGGATGGCTGCTCGGCTCGGTGTTCGCCCTGGCTGCTTCCTATGCCGCCCGCCGATGGGAGCCCGTCCCGCCGCAGGCCTAGCGCGCCGCGTCCGCTGCGTGGCGGGAACCACCAACGTTGTCGTCAGACATCCAAGACGCGAGGGCGACCCCGGAACGCTCCGCTCCGTTCGGCGTTGGGCGAGTCGCGGGCAAAACCGGAAGCCATCCCATCACGGAGTCGACCCAGAGCATGGCCGGTCTCACTCATACGACGAACGGTCAGCCTGGATTGACGCGCCGGCGCGCGGGCAAGGGTTTCAGCTATCGCGATCCCGACGGCGCCCCGATCGCGGACCCGGCGACTTTGGCCAGGATCAGGGCGCTCGCGATACCACCAGCGCGGACCAAGGTCTGGATTTGCCCCGGCCCCGACGGCCACCTCCAGGCGGTCGGTGAGGACTACAAGGGTCGGAAGCAATACCGCTACCACGCGCGATTCCGAGCGCTTCGCGACGAGGTGAAATTCGAACATATGCTGGCCTTCGCCGAGACCTTGCCGCGCCTGCGCCGCCAAGTGGCCGCCGACATGGCCGCCCACGGTCTGGGACGCGCCAAGGTTTTGGCTACGGTGATTCACCTGCTGGAAAGCACGATGATCCGGGTGGGCAATGAAAGCTATGCGAAAGACAACAAGAGTTACGGCTTGACCACCCTGCTGGGGCGTCACGTCCAGGTTGACGGGTCCGATCTGCGGTTTCACTTCAAGGGCAAGAGCGGCAAGATATGGCGGTTGAGCGTGCGCGACCGCCGCATCGCGCGCACCGTCAAAAGTTGCCAGGACTTACCCGGCCAGCACCTGTTCCAGTATGTCGATGGCGATGGATTGAGGCAGGCGGTGACCTCGACGGACGTCAACGCCTATCTCAGAGAGGTCAGCGGCGCGGTCATCACCGCCAAGGACTTCAGAACCTGGACCGGCTCGGTGATGGCGGCCTTGGCGCTGGCTCAATTCGAAACGGCGGACAGTCAAGCGCGCGCGAAAACCAGTATCGCTCAAGCGGTTAAGCAGGTCGCCGCAAAACTCGGCAACACCCCAAATATTTGCCGCAAGTGTTATATCCATCCCGAAATCATCAACGCCTACTTCGACGGTGTTCTTTGGCTTGAAATTCAAACCGATCATGATGCGTCTTTGGACGCGGGGCGGGAACATTTTCGATCCGAGGAGGCCGCCGTCCTGTCATTTCTGCTCGCCCGCCGCGCGGACGCGACCACGAGCGGACCGGACGGCGCATAGCCCCCGCGTTGGGGCGCGATTGTTGGGGGTGGGGTCGTCAGCCGGAGGACTCATTCAGCGCTGGAGAGCGCAAACCTGCGACAATGATCCAGATAAGCCAGCTCGTGAATGGAGAGCAATTCCGTAACGCTGGACCAAAACCAAGAGGGCGCGTCAAGGGTCGCCGTATGGAACTTGCCGAGAGCGACACGCCACGCCTTACGTGTGGCGTCGTCCATTTGTCGGCCGTGAGCTCGCCCGACCACCGCGGCAAGATAGCCGGCTAGGGCCACGGCTTCTTCCTGCGTGAACTGATCGCTGTCGAGCTTGATATCCTGCGGCATCAGTTCACGCAGGACGACACCCGTGTCGAGCAGTCTCGCGGCGAGCATGCGTTCACCCAAATAGGGCGAGAGCGCCTGGGCGCCGGTGACGACTCGAATCGCATTGTCTCGGGGCATGGTCATCGTCGACGCCCGCGGGGCC
>JANXUA010000169.1 GCA_025352085.1 Caulobacteraceae bacterium
GTGGGCGCCGTGGCCGCCACCGCCGGCGCCCTCACCACGGCCGGGTTCGTCACCGGCGCGGCGACCAGCGACATGTACGAAATCGCCGCCGCCAGGATCGCGGCCCAGAAATCGAGCAACCATGCCGTCAAGGCGTTTGCGACCCAGATGGTTCACGACCACACCGCCAGCACGGCGGCGTTGAAAAAAATCCTGGCCGGCGGCGTGGCGGCGACCCCGCCCGATGCGATGGACAAGCGGCGCGAGGGCCTGATCAACAATCTGAACGCCGCCGCGCCGCGCGACTTCGACAAGACCTACATCGACCAGCAGGTCGCCGCCCATCATGAGGCCCTGACCCTGTTCAAGGGCTTTGCCGACCACGGCGACAACGATGCGCTCAAGGCCTTCGCGGCCAAGACCGCCCCGACCATCCAGGCCCACCTGGACATGGCCAATCAGATCGACGGCGCGATGAAATAGGCGAAGGGGCGCTTGGAGCGGGAGCGCCCTGTCCCCGCGTATCATTTAGTCACTCCAACCTCCGTCATGGCCGACCGTTCGTGTCGGCCATCCATTGGGCGCGCGTTGCGGGGTGGCCGTGCGGCCGCACAGCCATGGCGGGGCCTCGCCCAATGGATCCCCGGGACTGACGCCCGGGGATGACGGTGGGGAGGATGGGCGTACGGCCCATGCTTGACTTTCGCACTCATATATTGCATTATGCAATTTCATAAATGCCCATCGTTATATAAAAAACTCCTCATCGCGAGCCCAAGCCATGCCGTTTTTGCAAAATCCTCGCCACGAAGCTTTCGCTCAGGCCCGCGCCAAGGGCGCGCGGTTGGAGGATGCTTATGAGGACGCCGGGTTCACGCCCGGTCATGGCCATTCCAGCCGCCTGGCCCTGCAGCCGGCGGTGGCCGAGCGGATCGCCGAGCTGCGCGCCCTCAACGCGCGCATGACCGACGCCAATCCGGCGCTCACCGTCGCGGCCCTGTTGCAACTGGCCGATTTCGCGCCCGGGTTCGGCGGCGCAGCGGCGGTCAAGGAGGCGCGCATGGCCCTGATGGATGCGTGCCGCGTGCACGCGCAATGGGAGCGGGCGCGCGAACAGGATCGCAAGCGCCTGCACCACGCCGAGATTACCGATAAAAATGAAAGGCTTGACGACGAAGATGCGCCGGCGGCGACCGCCGAAACCAGCCATTTGACCGCCGAGGACCCGCCATCGGACCGCCAACCGACCGCCATTTGACCGCCAAATACCGCCATTCGACCGCCAAATACAGCCATTTCACCGCCCGTCGACCGCCCGCGAACCGCCAACGTCGCAACCGTCCCACCTCCACGCCGCAAACATTCTCTCGACAGTTTCGCCCCCGTCCCTATCGTCATTCTTTCGCGCGCCAGCCGGACGCGCGCGGCTTGCCCCGAGGGTGATCGATGCAGTCTCATGCGCGCGCGGTGGTCATCGGCGGCGGGGTGGTGGGGGTTTCGACCCTGTACCATCTGGCCCGCATGGGCTGGACCGACAGCGTCTTGCTGGAGCGGCGCGAGCTCACCAGCGGCTCGACCTGGCACGCGGCCGGCCTCTTGCCGCTCTTCAACATGAGCTATTCCGTCGGCCAGATGCACAAATATTCGGTCGGTTTCTATCCGACCCTGGAGGCGGAGACCGAGCTCAATGTCGGTTTTCGCGCCGTCTCCAACATCCGCCTGGCGCGCACGGCCGACCGCTGGGACGAGTACCAATATTACGCCGGCGTCGCCAAAACGATCGGCGTCGACGTGCGCTTTCTCACCCCTTCGCAGGTCAAGGATATCTGGCCGCTGTGCGACGTCGATGGCCTGATCGGCGCCATCCAGCACCGGGATGACGGCTACATTCAACCGGCCGATCTGACCCAGGCGCTGGCGCGCGGCGCGCGCAACCGCGGCGCCGTCATCCATCGCAACACCACCGTCACGGGCCTTGCGCAAAAGCCGAACGGCGAGTGGCTGGTGCAAACCGATCAGGGCGAGATCACCGCCGAGCACGTGGTCTGCGCCACCGGCAATTTCGCGCGGGCGACCGGGGCCATGGTCGGCCTCGATATCCCGGTCATGCCGGTGGAGCACCAGTACATCGTCACCGAAGCCCACCCGGCCATCGTCGCGCGCAAGGCCGCCGGCCTGCCCGAAATGGGCGTGCTGCGCGAATCCGATTCCTCCTGGTACATGCGCGAGGAGGCGGGCGGCCTGCTGCTCGGCCCGTACGAAGTCGGCGCGCCGGCCTGCTATGTCGACGGCCCCGATCCGCGCTCCGAATACGAACTGTTCCAGGACGATCTCGACCGCCTCGCCCCGTATATCGAAACCGCCATCGCCCGCGTGCCGGCGTTCGGCGAGGCGGGGGTGAAGAAGGTCTACAACGGCGCCATCGCCTATACCCCCGACGGCAGCCCGATCGTCGGCCCGGCCGGGGGGCTGAAGAACCTGTGGCTGAACGAGGGGCACAGTTTCGGCGTCACCGCCGCCGGCGGCGCGGGCTGGCAACTGGCGCACTGGATCGTCGAGGGCGAACCGACCATCGACATGATGGGCGTCGATCCGCGCCGCTTCGGCGCCTATGCGTCGCGCGGCTATCTCAAGCGCAAGAACGAGGAAGCCTACGCCCGGGTCTTCACCGTGCATTATCCGGATGAGGAGCGCGAGGCGGCAAGGCCCCTGCGCCGCACGCCCTGTTACGAGCGGATGAAGGCGTTGGGCGCGGTGTTCGGCAGCGTGTTCGGCTGGGAGCGCCCGAACTGGTTCGCGCCGCCCGGTTACGCTCTGAGCGCGGTCGATCTCGCCAAGCCCGACGTGCTGTTGAACGACAACCATCCGGATGCGGACGATCGCCAGCCCGTGCGGGAAAAGTGGTCGTTCCGGCGCTCCAATTACTTCGACATCGTCGGCGCCGAATGCCGCCATGTGCACGAAAACGTCGGCCTGATGGACATGAGCGCCTTCGCCAAGTTCGAGGTCAGCGGGCCGGGCGCCGAGGCCTGGCTGGACGGCCTGCTCACCAACCGCGTGCCGGCGGCGGTCGGCAAGGTCAGCCTGACCTATCTCCTGACCGCCAGGGGCGGCGTGCGGTCGGAATTCACCGTCTATCGCCAGACGCCGCAAAGCTTCTATCTGGTGTCGGCCGGCGCGCTCGAACGTCATGACCACGACTATCTGTTGAAAGCCCTGCCGGCCGACGGCTCGGTGCGGCTGGACAAGATCACCACCCAGATTGGCGTGCTGGTTCTGGCCGGGCCGCGCGCGCGCGACGTCCTCGCCAGGCTCACCGACGCCGATCTTTCCGACGCCGCCTTTCCGTGGCTGACGGGCAGGTCCATCAATGTCGGCGCGGCCAGCGCGACGGCGCTGCGGGTCAATTTCGTCGGCGAACTGGGGTGGGAGCTGCACCATCCGATCGAGATGCAGAACTATATCTTCGACGCCCTCATCGAGGCCGGCGCGGACTTTAATCTCAAACCCTTCGGCATCCGCGCGATGGATTCGCTGCGTCTGGAAAAGAGCTACAAGCTGATCCCGCGCGAGCTTTCCATCGAATACGCCGCCCTGGAGTCGAGCCTCGGCCGGTTCGTGTCGTTCAAGAAGCCGGGCTTTTTCGGCCGCGACGCCCTGATCGCCTGGCGCGAACGCGGCTTCGCCAATGCGGCGGTGACCCTGGAGGTCAAGGGCGTGACCGACGCCGACGCGCGTGGGTCGGAACCCATCTATCACGCCGGCGCCCTGGTTGGCCGCGCGACCTCCGGCGGCTATGGCTGGCGGGTGGAAAAATCCCTGGCCCTGGCCATGGTCCGTCCCGACCTGGCCGCAATCGGAACCGAACTGGAGATCGTCATCCTCGGCGAGACGCGCGCCGCGGTGGTCATTGCCGACTCGCCGTTCGATCCGGCCAATCTCGCCATGAAAGGCGGCTGATGCCGGCGATCGACTTCCAGCGCGTCGACATCCTGTTCGGCAAGGCCGGGCGCGGGCGGCGCGATCCCGCCGTCGCCAAGGCTTTGGTTCTGCTCGACGCCGGCGCCGATCGCACGCGGATCGCCGCCGAAACCGGCGTGGTGCTCGGCGCGGCCGGCGCCAATCTGACCGTCAAGGCCGGCGAGATTTCGGTGCTGATGGGCCTCTCGGGCTCGGGCAAATCGACCCTGCTGCGCGCCGCCAATGGCCTCAACGCCGTCACCCGCGGCGCCGTGCGCGTGCGCCACGACGGCGGCGTCGTTGATGTCGCCGCCTGCGATCCCGCCACCCTGCGCGCCGTGCGCCGGATGAGCGTCGCCATGGTCTTCCAGCAATTCGCCCTCCTGCCGTGGCGCACGGTGCGCGACAACGTCGGCCTGGGGCTGGAATTCCAGGGCCTCGGCAAGGCCGAACGGCGGCGCATCGTCGATGAAAAGCTTGAGCTCGTCGGCCTCGCCGAATGGGCCGGGCACAAGACCGACGAACTTTCCGGCGGCATGCAGCAACGCGTGGGCCTCGCCCGCGCCTTCGCCGGCGACGCCGACATCCTGCTCATGGACGAGCCGTTTTCCGCCCTCGACCCCCTGATCCGCAGCCGCCTGCAGGACGAATTGATCAGCCTGCAGAACACCGTGAAGAAGACGATCGTGTTCGTTAGCCACGACCTCGACGAAGCCCTCAAGCTCGGCGATCAGATCTCGATCATGGAGGGCGGCCGGATCGTCCAGACCGGCACGGCCCAGGATATCGTCCTGCGCCCCGCCAACGATTACGTCGCCCAGTTCGTGGCGCACATGAACCCGCTCACGGTCCTCACCGGCGCCGACGTCATGCGCCCGGCGGCCGATCACGACGGCGCCGACCTGCCGACCACAAGTTCCGCGACGCCGCTCAGCGACATCGTCGCGATATGCCACGGCGCCGGCAAACCGGTGCGGCTGGTCGACAACGGCATCCTGAAAGGCGTCTGCGGCGGCCCGGAGATCTTGCGGGCGCTTTCGGGGGCGGGGCGATGACGCCTTTTTTGGAACGCGGGCGCCTCGCCCGCGGCATCGCTAGACGCGGGCGAGGCGCCCGCGCTCCAATGGATAGCGCCCCATGACCACCCCCGCCGAAGATTTCGCCCGCGACGGCGCGGTGTGTCTGCGCGGGGTGATACCGCCGGACCTGATCGACCTGCTGCGCGACGGCATCGACGCCAATCTCGCCCAGCCGAGCGCGCGGGCGAAGATCGCCAGCGGCGCCAACGATCCGGGCCGCTTCGTCGAGGATTTCTGCAACTGGGAAACCAACGACGCCTACCGCCGTTTCATTTTCGAATCGCGTCTGGGCGAGCTCGCCGCCGAGCTGATGGGATCGCGCGCGGCGCGGCTCTACCACGACCACATGCTGACCAAGCAAGCCGGCACCCTGGCGCCGACGCCGTGGCATCAGGATCAGCCGTTCTACAATGTTGAAGGCCGCCAGAACTGCAGCTTCTGGATCCCGGTCGATCCGGTCAGCGCCGCCTCGACATTGATGTTCGTGACCGGATCGCACCGCGGCCCGTGGATGATGCCGCGCAGCTTCATGGACGCGCAAGCCAAATGGTTTCCCGAAGGCAGCCTCGCCGACCTGCCCGACATCGAGGCCGACCGCGCCGCCTTTCCGATCATTGGCTGGCCGCTGGAGCCCGGTGACGTGGTCTGTTTCCACATGCTGACCCTGCATTCCTCGGCCGGCGCGGATCGCCGGCGGCGGGTGTTTTCGGTCCGCTTCCTCGGTGACGACGCCACCCACGCGCCGCGCCGCTGGGAGACCTCGCCGCAATTTCCGGGACTGGAGTCGCAGCTGCCGCCCGGCGCGGCGATGAACCATGCGCTGTTTCCAGTCGTCTGGCCGCGCGAGGCGGGCGGATGAGCGTCGCCTTCACCCGCGAGGAAGACCTGGAGGCGGCCGCCGCCGACCTGCCCGACCGGCCGATCTCGCCGCATCCCAACCTCGTCACCCGCGAGGGTCTGGCGGCGCTCGACGCCGGCCTGGAGGCGGCGCGCAGCGCCTACGCGGCGGCGCAGGCCAGCGGCGATGTGAAGGCCGACCGCACGCCGATGGCCCGCGCGACGCGGGATCTTCGCTATTACGCCGCCCGCCGCGCCAACGCCCAGCTGGTCGAGCCTGTCAGCGACAACGGTAAGGTCCGTTTCGGCGCCGCCGTCACCTTCGAGCGCGAGGATGGCCGGCGCCAGACTTACCGCATCGTCGGCGAGGACGAGGCCGATCCGGCCAAAGGCGCCGTCTCCTATGTTTCGCCCCTCGCTCAGGCCCTGCTCGGCAAGACCGTCGGCGATACGGCGGTCCTCGCCGGCGCCGAAATCGAGGTCGTCGCCATCGCATAATTCGCTTGCCGGGCGCCGCGCGCGGCGCGACGATTTGGCCGCACACAACACCTAAGGGAACGGAACGACCATGATCGGCTACATCACCCTCGGCAGCAATGATTTCGACAAGGCCAAGGGCTTCTACGACGCCGTCCTGGCCGAGCTTGGCGCCAGGCGCGGCATGGCCATCGACGACAGGATGCAGTTCTGGGCCAATGACGCGGACATGCAGATGTTCGGCGTGTGCAAACCCTATGACGAAAAGGCCGCGTCGGTGGGCAACGGCCAGATGATCTCCCTGTTCGCGCCGACCCGCGACCTGGTCGACAAGACCCACGCCAGGGCCATGGCCGGCGGCGGGACCGACGAAGGCGCCCCCGGCCTGCGCGGCGACACCTTCAACGGCGCCTATTTCCGCGATCTCGACGGCAACAAGGTGTGCGTGTTCAACATGGGGTGAACGCGGCGGGAACCCGTTTTGCCCCCCTCCGTCAGTTCGCAAGACCGCGAACTGCCACCTCCCCCGTGAAGAGGTACAGGGGAGGAGCGATAGGTTTGTTTCTCCTCCCATGTCCCGCAGAGGACGGGGGAGGTGGCGCGGCGCCCTCTTGCGCCGTGACGGAGGGGGCGTTCACCGCCTATTCAGGCTCGCCCCCCTATCGCCAGCCGCGAACGTCATTCTTTTAAGAGGTCCTGTATGCCCACCCCCCGTCTGTCTCTTTCCCTCGCCGCCCTGCTCGGCGGGCTCAGCCTGATCAGCGCCGGCGGCGCCTTGGCCGCTCAATCCGACCCGGCGGCGGCCAGGATCGAAAGCTTCGATTCGTCCCTGCTCGACGTGATGAAGGGCGGCTCGGCGCTGGGCGCGAAGGGGCGTTTCCACAAGCTCGCGCCGGTGGTCGATTCGACCTTCGACATCCCGCTGATGACCCGCGTCGCCGTCGGTTCGACGTGGACGACGATGTCGGAAGCCGACCGCGCCGCCCTGATCAAGGGCTTCGCACGCCTGTCGGCGGCCAGTTATGCGCACAACTTCGACGCCTTCGGCGGCGAGCGTTTCACCATCGAGCCGAAGGTCGAAACCCGCGGCCTCGACAAGATCGTCCAGTCGCACATCGTTCCAACAAAAGGCGCGCCGACGGCGCTGACCTATCGCATGCGTTCGGGTCCCGACGGCTGGAAGATCGTCGATGTCTATTATGGCGCGATCAGCCAGCTGGCCACCCGCCGCTCCGACTTCGCCGCCCCGCTGGCGGCTGGCGGGGCCAAGGGCCTGGTGGCGCACCTGGACGCCCTGACCGAAAAGCTGTTGAAATAGTCTCCTTTTAAAGGGAGACGAAACGGCGATGGCGATTTCACTCTACGACGCGACGGTGGCGAGCTTTACGCAATCGCTGAACGCCGCGGTCGGCTTTCTCGACAAGGGCCTCGCCCACTGCACGGCGGGCGGCATCGACCTCAATGAGGTCGTCGAAACGCGCCTCTTTCCCAATATGCTGCCGTTCCGCTTTCAGGTCCTGTCGGTGGCGCACCATACCGCCGGCGCCATCGAGGGGGTGAAGAAGGGGATGTTTTCGCCAAGCACGGAGATCCCGCCGCTGGACTACCAGGCCCTGCAAAAGGTCGTCGCCGACGCCCGCGCCGCCGTCGCTGCGGTGACGCCCGACGAGATCAACGCCCTCGAAGGCAAGGACGTGATGTTCCAGTTCGGCGAAATGAAAATGCCATTCACCGCCGAGGGCTTCCTGCTCAGCTTCTCCATGCCCAACCTGCATTTCCACGCCACCACCGCCTATGACATCCTGCGCATGAAAGGCGTCCCGCTGGGCAAACGCGACTATATGGGCATGCCGCGTTTGAAGCGGTGAGGGGCGTCCTGCGGCCACCGCTTCCCCCTATCTCCGTCATCCCCGGGCGTCAGTCCCGGGGATCCATTGAGCGAGGCTTTGCCATGGCCGAGCGCGCGCACGGCCACACCACCCACTCGCCCAATGGGTGGCCGGGACTTACGCCCGGCCAAGACGGTTGGGGTGGGGGACGGCAGAGATTCCCTCAATGTTCGTCGCGCGGGCCCTAACCCGCCACTTGGGCAGATAGACCGAGTAGTCCCGCGCCCCGCGATTGCCCCAACGTCACGGTTGACCCCGGCTTCGCGGGGGAGGACGCTCTATCGCGTCACGCGAATTTTTCGGAGGCCGACATGGACGGCTTGATGGACGACTGGAAGGTCGTCGGCAGGGTGCTCGACCACATCGACAAGGGCGCCACCGACCGGGGCGCCGCGACCTGGCGCGAACCGGTGGGCAACTATGTCTCGCCCGCCCGCCTCGCGCGGGAGCTCACCGAGGTTTTCCACGCCACGCCGACGCCGTTTTGCCCGAGCCTGGCGCTGGCCGAGCCGGGCGCCTACTTCGCCCGCGAGGCGGCCGGGACGCCGCTGATCGCCGTGCGCGGCGCCGACGGCGTGGCGCGAGTGTTCCGCAACGCCTGCCGCCATCGCGGCGCGCAACTGGCCTGCGGCTCAGGGAAAACCCGGGCGCTCGTCTGCCCCTACCACGCCTGGACCTATGATCTGGAAGGCGCCTTAAGGAGCGTCCCGCACATCGACGGCTTTCCGGATCTGGATACTTCGGCGCACGGCCTGGTTCCGGTCCGCTGCGAGGAACACGCCGGCCTGATCTTCGTCACCCAGACGCCCGCCGGCGCTGATACGCCGCCGGTCGACGGGCCGACCGGGCTCGATCCCGACCTCACCCTTGTCGCCGCCGGCGAAACGGTGATCGAGGCCAATTGGAAGATCGTGATGGAGGGGTTCCTTGAGGGCTATCACATCAAGGCCACGCACAAGGACACCTTCTTTCCGCGCCAATACGACAACCTCAATGTGGTCGAGCGCTTTGGGGCCAACAGCCGGGTGGTGTTTCCCTATCAGGCGGTCGAGCGTCAGCGCGCCGTCGAACCGACCGCCCGCGACGGGTCCGGCGGCCTCACTTACGTCTATCACCGGTTTCCCAACGTCATCGTCGCCACCTTCCCCAAGCGCGCGACGCTGGTGATCAACGAACCCGACGGCCCCGCGCGCACGCGGCAATTGACCTGGACCTTCGCCGATCGCGCCACCCTGGCCGCCGACCGCCCCGGCGTCAGCCAAGGCATCGACTTCGTCAACGAGGGCGCCAAGGAGGATCGGGCGGTCAATGAGTCGATCCAGCGCGGCCTCGCCAGCGGCGCCAACGACGCCTTCACCTACGGCCTGTTCGAAGGGGCCATAGTGCACTTCCATCGCCAGATGAGCGAGCGGTTGGGAAGCTGATGCCCCCTCCGTCACTTCGCAAGAGGGCGCAGCGCCACCTCCCCCGTGAAGAGGCACAGGGGAGGAGCAAGAACGTTGTCGCTCCTACCATGCAAGCGAAGCGCGGCGGGGGAGGTGGCGCGCGCCCTCTTGCGCGTGACGGAGGGGGCGCACGACGCATCTGGCCCAAACCAATCGTCGAATGCTTTACCCCGCCGCCCGAAAAAACGGCTTCTCGCCGAAGATCGTCGCCCGCGTCATCACCCGGCGTTGCGGCAGATAGTCGTTGACGGCGTAGTGCTGGGTGCAGCGGTTGTCCCAGAAGGCCAGGGACCCGGGGCTCCAGCGCCAGCGGACGCAGAATTCGGCCTTCTGGATGTGAGCGTAGAGAAACGCCAGCACGGCGGCGCTTTCCTCGCGGCGCAGGCCCTTGATGCGGGCGGTGAAGACGCTGTTGACGAACAGGCCCGGCTCGCCGGTCTCGGGATGGGTGCGCACGACCGGGTGGATCACCGGCGGATGCTCGGCCCTTGCGGCCTCATAGCGCTCGCGCCCGGCGGCGGCGCCGGCGAGGCCTTCGGGCGGGAAGGCGTGGGCGAAGTCGTGCACGGCGCTGAGCCCGTCCAGAAAGCCGCGCATGGGGGCTGACAACGCTTTGTAGGCGGCGGTCATGCTCGACCACAGGGTGTCGCCGCCGCTGGTCGGCAGCTCGCGGGCGTACAGCAGACCGCCCATGGCCGGGCGCTCGAGAAAGGTGACATCGGTGTGCCAGTGGTCGTTGTCGGTTGGATTTCCCGCGTGGTTGTCCAGCAACATGATCTCCGGCACGGCGTCGTCGCCGGGATAGAGCGGGTGGGTGTGCAGTTCGCCGAAGCGGGCGGCGAAATCGCGCTGACGGCGGGCGTTGAGGGACTGGTTCTCGAAGAACAACACCTGATGGGTGAGGAGGGCGGCGCGGACGTCGCTGATCACGCTGTCGCTATGGTCATCGCGAAGATCGATGCCGCTGACCACGGCGCCGATGGTCGGGTTGAGCGGCGTCACCGCCAGTTGGTTGGTGTGGGCCATCAGGCTTGGGCCTTTGTATCGTCGGGCGGCGGTCCCATCAGCGCCGGCTGGAACAATAGGGCCGAGGCCAGGGTCCACACCAGCGAGATCATCAACAGCTTGCCCATGCTGGCCGTGCCCGGATGGCTGGAGGCCCACAAACTGCCAAAGCCGGTGGCGGTGGCCAGGGCGCTGAAGAAAATCCCCGTGGTCAGGCTGGACTGCAGCAGGTGCGCGCCGCCGGAGCGCCAGGCCATCACGAAATAGATGTGGAAGGCCACGCCTATGCCGAAGAGAAGGGGCAGGGCGATGATGTTGGCGAAGTTGAGCGACTGGCCGATGGCGACGCAGCTTCCCAGCGTCAGCAGCCCGGTCAGCACGATCGGGGCCATGGTGATGGCCACATCGCGCACCTTTCGCAGCACCGCGAACAGCAGCAGGGTGATGGCGATGAACGACAGCAGGCCGCCCTCGGCGAAGGCCAGGGCGACGGTGCGGCCGCCCTGCTGCAGATCGAACGGCGCGCCGGTGGTGTCGGGGGCGATGCTCAGGACTGCGGCGATGAAGCGTTTGAGCACGGCGTTGTCGTTGGAATCGCCCTTGGGAACCAGGGAAACGCGCGCCCGGCCGTCCGGCGCCAGCCAATCGCGCGTCAGATCGGCGGGCAGGGTCTGCAGGGTGACCGGCTGGGCGGTCAGGGCCGTGCGGGTCTGGCCCAGCACGGTCTCAAGGCCTGGCATGATGATCTCGCCGGCGCGGGCGCGAACGGTCGGCGGCGCGGCCGCCAGCCAGTCGAGATCGCCGGCCAGACGCAGGGCGTCGCGGGCCTCGGCGGGGGCCGTGGCGGCGGCGGCGCGCAGATCGATGGCGGTCTTGCGCAAGGCGGCGACGGTGTCGGCGTCGCTGGGCGGCGGCGCGGTGACCAGGGGATCGAGGGTGAAGTCGAGCAAGGTCGCCGCGTCGGTGATCGCCGCCAGTTTGGCCGGCTGATCGTCGGGCACGAAGCTTTGCAGGGTGCGCGCCTCAGCGACCTCCGGCAGGCGCGTCATCCGCGCGGCCAGCGCCTTGGCCGCGTCCAGCGACGGCGTCACCTCTTCCAATGTATTGGGCGATTGATCGGGGTCGGCCATCAGGTCGAGCATGGTGGCCACCGATTCGACCTTGGCGCTCTTGAGATGGATCGGATTGAAGTCGAAGCGCAGGAACGGCAGGGTCAGGGCGCACACTGCGGCCGCACCGAGCGCCGTGCCGATCACCAGGCGGCGGTGGCCGAGAATATAGCCGTCGAGACGCTCGAGCGGATTCCGCCCCGGTTTCCGCGCGGCGGAGGGGGGATCGAGCAGGCGGATGAGGGCGGGCAGGAGGCTCAGGTTGAGGGCGAGGGCGATGAACATGCCCGCGCCGGCGATCACGCCCAATTGCGAGAGACCGACATAAGCGGTCGGCGCGAAGGCCAGAAAACCGCAGGCGATCGCCGCCGCCGCCAGGGTCAGCGAGCGGCCCATGCCCTGACCTGACGCGATCAAGGCCTCGCGCGCCGCCGCGCCCGGCGCATGCTCGCTGCGGAACCGCACGCTGAACTGAATGCCAAAATCGATGCCCAGGCCCACAAACAGCGGAATGAAGGCCACCGATATGACGTTGAAGGTGTGAAAGATCATCAGGCCGACGGCGGCGGCGCAGGTCAGACCGACCATGGTCACCAACAGGATGGCGCCGATCAACCGCGCCGATCGCACCGCCATCCACAACATGGAGACGATGGCGATGACCGCCAGTGTGGCGATCAGACCGGCGCGCTCGGCCAGGGTGGCGAATTCTTCGTCCTGCAGGGGAACCGGACCGGTCAGGCGCACGCGCACGCCGCGTTCCGGGTCGAAATGAGCGGTTCGGGCGGCATTGCGGATGAAGGCGGTCGGGCCCTCGCCGGACTGCAGCTTGGCGTAATTGAGTACGGGACTGGCGACGACAATGCGGCGTAGTTCGCGCGGCGGCGGCGCCTTGCCCGAGATCAGGGCGCGCCAGGAGAAGTAGACCGTCCTGGCGGCGCGCTGACCCTCGACCGTATGGGCCAGGGCGACAATCGGCGGATCAAGATCGGCGAGCTTGGCCTGGCCGGTGGTCACGCCGTCGAGGGTGGTCGAGAGGGCGCCCGCCAGACCGCGCAGGCTCCGGTCGGCGGCCAGGGGGCCCAGAAACGGCTGGGCGCTGACCAGCTTGGCCATTTCGCTCTGCACCTCGGCCGTGCGCTCAAACAACAGGCCATTCTGCTGGAAGAACGGCGTGGCGTCCGGGCGGCGCACGTCATGGAACAGATCCGGGCGGCTTTGCAGGGTCGCGTAGAGGCCGGCGGCGGCCTGCTCGGCCAGTTCGGGCGTCGCGCCGTCGACGACGGTGACGATCTGGTCGCCCTGCGGGTTGAACAGGCGGTTGAAAGCCGCCTCGCGCCGGCGCCACGACAGGCTCTTGGCGATCAGGCTGTCGGTGTCGCTGGTCAGGGAAAAGTGCATCGCCACATAGGCGCCGGCCAGCACGCCGATGATGACGCCCAAAACAGCGATCCAGCGGGCGCGGTCGACGCTGAACGTGACAAGACGGGTAATCGGGCCAGGCCGGGTCAGTTTGGGAACTCTCTGCCTGTCGCCACGTTCGCCCTCCGGCATACCGAAATCTTTATTGCCGCTTACAAACCGTTTCTAACCGTTGGCCGTCTTTGGGCAAGTTTCGATTGAGTCAGGGTATCGGCGCGGACTATGGACGAAACGACCCTAAGGAGTCCCGCGTGCGTCGAACGCTGTTACCTTTCATCCTGGTCGGCGTTCTGGCCTGCGGCGGCGTGTCGACGCCGGTCTTCGCGCGCGGCGCCAATCCTGATCCGTGGGAGCATTTCAACCGCCGCAACTATGTCATCAACGCCTGGATCGATCGCAAGATCATCCGGCCCCTGGCCCTCCTGTCGCACGGCCTGACACCGGGCTTCATCGGCAAGGGCATCCACAACATCACCACCAATCTCAAAGAGCCGGTGGTGATCCTGAACGATTTCCTGCAGCTGCGGCCGGTTCCGGCTCTTAAATCGGTGTTTCGTCTGGCGGTGAATTCGACGATCGGCATCGTCGGCGCCATCGATGTCGCCGCGAAGCTGCATGTTCCGCACCACCCGAACGGTTTTGGCGATACGCTGGGACGCTATGGCGTCGGGCCCGGACCCTACATCTTCCTGCCGGTTCTGGGGCCATCGGATCTGCGCGATCTGGTCGGCACGGGGGTAGACACCGCCAGCAATCCGATGACCTGGGTGCGCTATGCGGCCAACGTCGATCTGACGGTGGGCGTGACCGTGATCGGTGGGCTCAACACCCGGGCCGAAGCCGACCCGGACCTCAAGGCCCTGCTCAGCGACGCCGCCGATCCCTACGCCACCCTGCGCTCGACCTGGCTGCAGATGCGTCAGGGCGAGGTGGACGACAAACACGCCCTGCCGGCCTTGCCGGATCTTGGCGATCCCGCGCCGACCGATCTCCCGACGCCGGCGCCCGAACCGACGCCCCCGGGGGCGCCCGCGCCCACCGACCCGTTAACGGATCCGGGCGCGGCGCCCGACCAGCCGCACGCCCTCCTCAGCCTGCCAGATCAACAGGGCCGGAACGCCGATGGCCACGTCGCGGGCGCGCTTGAGCAGGGACAGGGCCAGGGAAAGCTCGGGCCCCAAGCCGAACAAGGGACCGATCACCGCGTAGGCGCCCTCCTGCACCCCTATGCCCATGGGAGCGAGGAAGGCCACGCTGCGGACGGCGCTCACCAGGCTCTCGATGGCCAGCATGGACTTCAGGCTGATGTCCACCCCGGCGAGGCGCAAGGCCAGCCAGGCGCCGACGGCGCTGGCGATCCACGCCGCGAAATGGGCGCCGACCGCGGCGACGATGCGCACGGGATTGTCATAGAGCGTGTGCAGGGCCCGACCGACGAGACCGGCGCCGCCGGCGGCGGCCGGAACGAATCGTTCCGCCAACCGCTCGATTAGATGCACGCCGCGACGCTGCAGGGCGATGAACCCGATGGCGGCGAGCGCTGACAGTCCCAACCCCGCGACGGTCGCCACGACCAGTCCGTTGTGGCTGGAAGAGTCGCCCAATCGCTGCATCAGCAGGGCCAGGCCCAGTCCGGTAAAGCCGAGCTGGGCGATGATCTCCGCCGTCACGTCGACGATGGTGGTGGAATAGGCGGCGGTAGGGGCGACGCCGCGCAGGATCGCCGCCCGCGCGCCGATCACAAATCCTCCCAGGTGCGAAAACGGCAAAAGTTCCGTCCCCGCGTCGCGCACCACGCGCGCCCAGATGAAGGCGGCCCATTGACGCGCCGGCGCCGCCCCGTCGAGCACGAACCAGGCGCCGCCGAGCAGGACAAACGGCGCGGCGGAATAAACGCACAGGAAGGCCAGGCCGCGCCAACCGATGACCGCGAGGGCCTGAAACACCGCCGCAAAGCCGATGTAACCGACGACCAGGGTCGCGACGGTCAGACCGACGATCGCGGCGAGGATGACGCCAATTTTCATGCTCTATATTTGCCTCAGGCTCGTCGACGCCCGCGCCCTAATGCGCGAAATCACCAAATCCGCCAAGAGTGACCCGAGAATCGACGGCGGCCCGGACCACCTCCCGTGCGGTCAAGGCGGCCAGCTCTTCGGCGTAACGATAGCCGGGCGCCGCGCCCACGAAGTGGCCGTGCGCGGCCGGATGCAGATAGATTTCGGTGAGGCCGGGCGGCAGGGTTTCGATCAACCCCTTCACGCGATCGCCCGTCATCGCCCCGCTCCAGTGCAATCCAAACACCTGGTCGGGAATACTCACGCCGGCGCGGCGAAAGCGGCCTCGCGCCAGGCGGGCCATCATGTCGAACAAGGGATCGGGCGGGACGACCCGCCCGTCGATACGCGCGATGACCGCGCGCGGCTCGACCGGAATGCGCGCCGCCTTCATGCCGTAGCGGGCGCCGATCTTCAGAATCAGGCCGGCGATGGTCGGATGTAGGTGGAAATGTTTGTGGGTGTTGACGTGATCGAGGCGAAGACCGGTCGCGGCGAAGGCCTGAAACTGGGCGGTGATTTCGGCGGCCAGCTGGCGGCGTGCGATTGGATGGAAGAACATGGTCGCGCCGACCCTGGCCATGTCGGTGCGAAACAAGCCTCCCGGCCCGACGAGGTGCGAGATCTGCGCCGCCGGCAGGGTCGGGCGACCCTCCACCAGCACCAGGTGAAGGCCGACGCTTAAGGTCGGCAGCCGGTTGGCTCGCGCCACCGCGTCGGCGGCGCCCGGCGCGCCGACCATCAGGCTGGCGGCGGTGAGGATCCCCTGGCGATGGGCGATCTCCACCGCTTCGTTGACGGGCAAGGCGGCGCCGAAGTCATCGGCGGTGACGATCAGGCGGCGGCTCATCAGCCAGAGCCCATACCCTTTCAACGCCGCTTACCCAACCCTTTGCGAGGGGCGGCAGCTTAAGCCTCGAAACGCGATGCGACCGGGCGCGGCGTCTATCCAAGATTGACACGATTGAGCCGAAGGGCGTTCGAGACCACGGCGAACGAAGACAGCGCCATCGCCGCCCCGGCGAACATCGGCGACATCAGCAGGCCCGTGAACGGGTAGAGCACGCCGGCGGCGATCGGCAAGCCAACGCCGTTAAACAGGAACGAGAACAACAAATTCTGCCGTATATTGCCCATCGTCGCCTTGGCAAGCGTTCGGGCGCGGACGACCGCTGCGAGATCGCCCTTGGTGAGCGTGATTCCCGCGCTTTCGATGGCCACATCCGCGCCGGTTCCCATGGCAAGGCCGACATCGGCGGCGGCCAGCGCGGGCGCGTCATTGATCCCGTCGCCCGCCATGGCGACCTTCGCGCCCGAGGCTTTCAACTCCCCCACGATCCTGGCCTTGTCTTCGGGCTTCAGTTCGGCGTGCACGCCGTCGAGGCCGCCGACGGCCCGAGCGACGACATCGGCCGTCGTCCTGTTGTCTCCGGTCAGCATGATCACCCGCAGCCCCTGCTTGCGCAGCGCCACAATAGATGTCCGCGCATTGGCGCGCACCGGATCGGCGACCGCGATCAACCCGGCGAGGGCGCCATCCACCGCGATCAGCATGACGCCCGCGCCGTCTCGCCGCCGAGCTTCGGCGGCATCATTCAGCGGCGCCGGGTCGACCCCGATTCGTTGCATTTGCGCGGCGTTGCCGATGACGACCGAACGACCGCCGACCAAGGCGCCGGCGCCCAGGCCGACTTGCGCCTCAAAATTTTGCGGCTCGCCTACGATGAGACCACGGTCGGCGGCGGCCGCGACGACTGCGCGAGCGAGGGGATGCTCGGAACGTCCCTCGACGGCGGCGGCAAGCGCAAGCAGATCGTCTGGATTGATCGCACCGACGGTCTCGATGCCGACCAATTTGGGTTTGCCTTCGGTCAGCGTGCCGGTCTTGTCGATCACCAAGGTGTCGACTTTCTCGAAGGCCTGAAGCGCCTCGGCATTTTTGACCAGAACGCCCGCCCTTGCCCCGCGCCCGGTCCCGACCATGACCGACATCGGTGTCGCCAGGCCAAGCGCGCACGGGCAGGCGATGATCAATACGGCAATCGCGTTGAGCAGGGCGTGGCCAAGCCGGGGTTCGGGGCCGATGAGGCCCCAGACGATGAAGGTTGCGATCGCGATCGCCAGGACGAGGGGGACGAACCAGCCGGAAATGCGGTCGGCCACCGCCTGGATCGGCGCGCGACTTCGCTGCGCGTCGGCGACCATGCGGACTATACGCGCCAGCACCGTGTCGGCGCCGACCGCGCGCGCCTCCATCACCAGACAGCCGGTCCCGTTCACCGTGCCGCCGGTCAGCGCGCTGGCCGATGTCTTCACGACCGGCAGCGACTCACCGGTCAGCATGGATTCGTCGACAGACGATTGACCTTCGGTCACCACCCCGTCGACCGGAACCGCTTCGCCTGGGCGAATCCGCAAGCGGTCGCCCGCCAGCACGTCGGACAGTGGAATTTCGGTTTCGCCGCCGTCGGCCGCGATGCGGCGGGCGGTCTTGGGGGCCAGGTTCAGCAGGGCGCGGATCGCCTTGCCGGTCGACGCCCGCGCTCGAAGTTCGAGGACCTGCCCCAGCAGGACGAGCGCCACCACCACGCCGGCCGCTTCGTAGTAAACCGGCGTCATCCCGCCGCGCATCCCCGGCGTCTGCGGGACCAGGCCGGGCGCGAGAGTTGCGACCAGACTATAGAGGAAGGCTGCTCCGACCCCGATGGAGATGAGCGTGAACATGTTGAGATGACGGGTCCTGAGCGACGTCCAGCCGCGTTGGAAGAACGGCGCTCCGGCCCACAACACGATCGGCGCGGCGAGGGCGAGTTGAAGCCATGAAGAGAATTCCGGGGCCACGAGATGCAGCCCAAACATGTCCGTCCCCATCGTCAGGATCAACAGCGGCGCGGCGAGGGCCGCCGACACCCAAAAGCGGCGCGTGAAGTCGACGAGCTCCGCACTCGGGACGTCATCGAGCGAAGGCTGTTCCGGTTCGAGCGCCATGCCGCAGATCGGGCAGGCGCCGGGCCCATTTCGCCGGATTTGCGGGTGCATCGGGCAGGTCCAGATCGCCGCCACCGAAGTCTTCGGTTCGACGTGCGGCTTGTCGCCGAGATAGCGGGCGGGCTCGGCGACGAATTTGGCCCGACACCCCGCGCTGCAAAAATGATAGTCGCGACCGTCATGTTCGACGTGGTGCGCGGTTTTCGATGGGTCGACCCGCATGCCGCAGACCGGATCAAGGGTCGGAGTTTCGGTCGATTTCGGCATGGCGACTTTCCTTGAGCCGAGTTGCGGGCGGCTTTGGACTTAGGCGTTAAGCGTCGGTCATTGAGACAGGGGTGGTTGCAACGTCCCCAACCACGCGACCAAGCCGAGAATCACGGTCGCCGCGCTCGCCTCCAGAAGTAGACTCTTACGTAACGCGCCAATGGCCCGATCCGGGGAGCCGTTATGGATGGCTTTGTGTAAAGCCGGGGTAAGATGGTAACGATTTGCGCCGGCCAAGCCGAGCATGGCACCGAACAACACCAGCTTGGCGATCAGCACTTGGCCGTACAAGGTCGATGGCGCCGAGAGGATATTTCGCGGTCCGACCAGCGCATAGCCGTTGATGAGCCCGGTCGCGACGATCAAGCCGACAATGATCGTGCCGGCGGTCGAAAAGCCGTCGAACGCGCGGTGCGTCAGGCGGATATCATCCTCGGCCGCGCCGGTCAGCGGACGAAACAGCAGGAACGCCAGGGCCGCTAGGGCGCCAACCCACGCGCCGGCCGCGCCCAGATGGATGATATCGGCCACGAGCTGAACCCCGCCGACGGCACCCTCGCCCGCCGCGCCGTGTCCGGCCCAGGCGAGCGAGGCGAGCGCGACCGCCGCGCCAAACGTAGCGAAACTTAGTCTTATGCGCGCGGTGGGCCGCTTAAGCGCTATGGCAATGAGCGTCGTGAGCGCCAAGGCCGCCATCCGCACCCCCCACGCATGGCCCATGGGCGTATCGGTGATCATTGCCGTCACTGCTGATGGATCGACGTCACGCAGCGAAACGCCGGCCATCGACGCCGTCATGACCACTATGCTCAGAATCGACAGGCCGATGGCCGCAATGGACAGCCCCGTGATCAGCGGGCGAAAGACTATGAGCCCCTCCGCGCGATGCTCGGCCTCGTCAAGCGCGTAGAGCCCGAACAGCGGCAGGCCGAACAGCAACATCAGATTAGCGTAGAGCGCGAACCTGAGGGCGATATTGAGCGCCTCGATCACGGAGTCATTTCACGGTGAACGCGAATTGGCCCTGGGTGTGATGGGTGTCGGCGCTGGCCACGTGCCAGTCAACCTGATAGTCGCCGACCGCAAGCGGATGTTTCAGCATCAGGGTCAGCGTCTTGCCATCGGCGCTCATGGCGGCGGTGAAGCCGGTCATTTTCATGGGCTTATGCGTTGTCATGCCCGGCATCGAGGTCATGGTCAGGTCGGCGCCGCTGACCATGCCAATGATTTTTTCGCTGAAGGTGAGCACGATCTTGGTCGGTTTGCCGACGGTCGCTGCCGCCGCCGGGGTTGAGGCCACAAGTCTGGCGTGGGCCGGCGCCGACCCGGCGGCGACAAGCGCCGCCACAAGGGCGATGGCCGGCAGGGAACGAAAGGTCATTAAAATCTCCATTGAACAGTTCGCTGATTATACGCACGCTGGCGCAAACCCCCTCGTCGATATGCGTTGCGGCTGAGGAACAGGGCCTTCGACAAGGGATTGGCGCCTTCAATGCGTATAGAAGGCCAATACGGGAGAACCTGCGATGGTCGATCTTGACGCTCTATTGAACCGGCTTGCCGCGAGGCCCGAGCCCGCGCGGTTGGCGATGATCGATGACGCGGTTTTGGTGGCGGTCGCCGAGGGCGCGGCGGGTGGCCTCGATGGGTCCGCGCGGTTTGCCGCCGTGGCCTGCCTGGTGGCGCTCGGTTTGGGGGTGGCCAGCATCGGTCTGCCGGTCAGACCGGCCCAGGCGGCGCCGGACGTGCTTGCATTCGGGTCCACGGCGGCGATGGCGCCGTCTACCCTGCTGTGGGGCCGTCCGTGACCGGCTTTCGTATGGGCTTGGTCGCGACCTTGGTGTTTGTCGCCGCCGCCGCCGGCGTATTCATAGGGCGGGCCATGTGGCCCACGCCGCCGCGAGCCGATAGCGCGCTGCACGCCTTGTTCCACCACGACCTTAATCTCGATCCATCGCAACGGGTCCGTCTCGAGGTATTGGAACGCGATTTCGCGGTGCGCGGAAAGGCGCTCGAACTTGAATTGCGTTCGGACAACGCCAAGCTGGCGGAGGCCATTGAGGTCGAACATGGCTATGGTCCAGCTGTGGTCGCCGCCGTCGATGCGTCGCACGATGTCATGGGGCGGCTTCAGAAATTGACGCTGGAGCACGTCTTTGCGATGCGCGCGCTCCTGCGACCCGAGCAGGCCGCCCGGTTCGATCAGACCGTGGTCAAGGCGCTGACCACCGACCCAAGGTGACTTCGGCGCGCGATGACTATTCGGATGGAGAACTGGCCGCGCTCGCGCTGGCTGGCCGCCAGAGCGCCTTTCGCGAATTGATGAACCGCCATCGTTCGCCGATCTACCGCCTTGTGCGCGGCGCGATCGGCGACCCCGATGAAGCGCTTGACCTGACGCAGGATACCTTTGTCGCGGCGTTCCGGGCCCTCGGGCGTTATGATCCCAGCCGTTCCTTCAGACCCTGGATTTCACGAATCGCGATCAACAAGTGCCGCGACTGGCGCCGCCGGCGCGCCGTGCGGCGGCTCATCGCCTTCGCCGTTCCGCTGGAAGTGGGGACGGCGGTCAGTGACAAAAGCGTACCTATCGATCAAGCGTTGTCGGACCGCGAAGATCTGCGGCGCGCATCGATCGCTATCGCGGCCTTGCCCGGCGCCATCAGGGAACCGCTGGTTCTGCGCGCCATTGAGGGACTGTCACAGGCTGAAGTCGCCGGCGTCCTCGGGATCAGCGAAAAGGCTGTCGAGACCCGTGTGCGCCGCGCTCGCGCTCGATTGGCGGCAATGCTGAGGGATTGATCCCGGTCGCGCGTATAGGTTGCAATGACGATCACCGATGGCCGAGCCATGAACCCAAACTTGCTGGATCGCCGCTCTCTCCTGCGCCGCGCCGCGCTCGTTGGAGGGGGGTTGACGATGAGCGGCGCGTGGCCCGTCTGGGCTGCGACCGGCTCGCCGGGCCTGATCCCGACATCCGATGTTGTGTCCGGCCATGACATTGCGCTGACCATCGGCCACGCGCCGTTCACGGTCGGCGGCAAGACGGGCCACGCGATGACGATCAACGGCACGCTGCCGGGGCCGCTGATCCGGCTTAAGGAAGGCCAAAACGCTCGCCTGTCGGTCACCAACACCCTGCCCGAAGACTCATCGATCCATTGGCATGGCGTGCTTGTGCCGTTTCAGTACGACGGCGTTCCCGGCATCAGCTTTCCCGGCATCAAACCGGGTCAGACCTATGTCTACGAATTTCCGGTCAAACAGGCGGGCACCTATTGGTATCACAGCCATTCGAACATGCAGGAGGCCATGGGCCTGTTCGGCGCGATCATCATCGATCCCGCCGGCGCCGATCCGATCGCTTATGATCGCGAACACGTCATTGTCTTGAGCGACTGGAGCTTCCTGCACCCGATGGAGCTGCTGCGGCGGCTGAAGGCGACCAGCGGGGCGTTCAACGGCCAAAAGCAGACCCTGGCAGGCTTGTTGGCGGGCAAGGACCAATCGCTGTCCGATCGTCTGATGTGGGGCAAGATGCGAATGGACCCCACTGATATCTCGGACGTCACCGGCGCGGTCTACACCTATTTGATCAACGGTCATGGCCCGGACGAGAACTGGACGGGCCTGTTCACGCCCGGCGAGCGGGTGCGGCTGCGCATCATCAACGCCTCGGCGATGACCAACTTCAACGTGCGCCTGCCCGGTCTGGCCATGACCGTCGTCGCCGCCGACGGGCAGCCGGTCCAGCCGATCGAGACCGACGAGTTCCAGATCGCCATCGCCGAGACCTATGACGTCATCGTGCGGCCGACCGGTGATGCGGCCTATGGCCTGATCGCCGAAGCGATCGATCGTTCGGGACAATGCCGCGCCACGCTCGCCCCGCGTTTGGGGATGGTTGCGGCGATCCCGAAGATTCGGGAGCGCCCTTTGCTCACCATGAGGGACATGGGTATGGGCGCCATGGCGATGTCCGGCGACATGGCCGGCATGGATATGACCGGCGACGCCATGGGCGGCGCACCGATGGGCGCGATGAAGATGCGTGATCCGTCGGTGGCGCCGCAGGTGAAAATGGGTCCAGGCGTCGCGACGCTGTCGCCTATGCCGACCGATCGCACCGGCGAGCGCCCCACCGGCTTGGAAACGGTCGATCACCGGGTCTTGACCTATCGCGACCTCAAATCGCTCGAACCCGCCCGCGACGCGCGCGCGCCGTCGCGCGAGATCGACATCCATCTGACGGCCAATATGGAGCGTTATATGTGGTCGTTCGACGGCGTGAAGTTCAGTGATCGCGCCGAGCCGATCGCCTTTCGGCACAATGAGCGCGTGCGCGTCAATCTGATCAATGACACCATGATGCCGCATCCCATCCATTTGCACGGACACTTCTTCGAAGTGGTCACCGGCGGGACCGGCCACCACCCGGTCAAACACACCGTCAACGTGCTGCCTGGCGGCAAAGTGGCGTTCGACCTGACCGCGAACGCCCTCGGCGACTGGGCCTTCCATTGCCACATGCTGTTGCACATGCACGCGGGGATGTTCCGTGTCGTGACCGTGCGCCGCGGCGAAGATGCGGCATGAAGGGCGCGGTTACACTGATCGTCGCGTTGGTGCTGGCGACGCCGGTCGCGGCCCAGATGGACATGTCGATGCCGGGTATGACCATGCCCGCAAAGCCCAAGCCGGTCGCCAAGGTCAAGTCCGGCGCCCCGCAACCGGCGTCCAAAACCGCCACGCCCACCGCACAACCGGCGTCCCCCCTCGAACCGGCTCCCCCGACGATGGAGGTTCCGGGCCCCGCGCCCGCACCGGGAATGGCGGCGCAAGACGAGATGATCGGCGCCGTTCCAGCCCCAGCGCCGCCAACCGACCACGCGGCCGACGCGGTGTTCGGCGGCCCCGCGATGGTCTCGTCGCGCCACATGTTGCGCCACGAAAACGGGGGGATGTCGGCCGCCGGCGTCCTCATCAATCTTGCCGAATATCGCGTTCAGAAGGGCGGCGACGGCTTGCGGTGGGACGGCGAGGGATGGCTCGGCGGCGACATCAATCGCCTGGTGGTCAAGACCGAGGGTGAAGCGACGATAGGTCGATCCATCGACAGCGCCGAGGCGCAGGCGCTGTTCTCCCACGCGATCAACCCGTATTTCAATCTCCAGGCGGGCGTGCGCCATGACATTCGACCCGGTCCAAACCGCACCTATGCAACCCTCGGCGTCGAAGGTCTTGCGCCCTATTGGTTTGAGGTCTCGGCGGCGCTGTTTGTGTCCGAAAGGGGTGACGTGTTGGCCAGGTTCGAAGGCTATTACGATGAGCACCTGACCCAGCGTTTGATTCTGCAGCCCCGCGTTGAATTGAATCTCGCGGCGCAGGATGTGCCCGCCAACCGGATCGGCGCCGGACTATCGGACGCCGAAGTCGGTTTGCGTCTGCGCTACGAGATCACCCGCCAGGTCGCCCCGTATGTGGGCGTATCGTGGGACGGCAAAGTGGGCGCCGCCGCCCGTTTCGCTCGCGTCGCCAGAGACCGCGCCCAAGCCACAAGCGTCGTTTTCGGAATCAGGACTCGTTTCTGATCCGGCCGCGACGCTTCAGGCCGCGACGCTCTTGCGTTCCTTCAGGAACTCGAAAAACTCCACGCCCTCGCGCAGGCGACGCTTCATCATGTCGGGGCTACGCACCATCTCGCTAACGATCGAGCCGATCTTGCTCGGGCGGAAGTAGAAACTTTTGTAGAACGTCTCAACGCTGGCGAAGATCTCGTCGTGGCTAAGGTGCGGATAGTGCAAAGGGGCGATCTGGATGCCATGATCGTCCACCAGTTCGGCGTGCTCGGCGTCGAGCCAGCCGTTTTCCACCGCCTGCTTGTACAAAAACGTGCCCGGATAGGGCGCCGCCAGCGAGACCTGGATGGTGTGGGGATTGATCTTCGCCGCCCAGGCGGCCGTCTCGCGCAGGGTCTCGCGCGTCTCGCCCGGCAGGCCGGCGATGAAGGTGCCGTGAATGGCGATGCCCAGTTCGTGGCAGTCCTTGGTGAATTTTTCCGCCACCTCAACCCGCATGCCCTTTTTGATGTTGTACAGGATCTGCTGATTGCCGCTCTCATAGCCGACCAGCAACAGGCGCAGACCACCCTCCTTGAGCACCTTGAGGCTCTCGTGGGGCACATTGGCCTTGGCGTTGCACGACCAGGTGACGCCCAGCTTGCCCAGTTCCCTGGCGATGGCTTCGGCGCGGGGCAGGTCGTCGGTGAAGGTGTCGTCGTCGAAGAAGAATTCCTTCACCTGCGGGAAGGCCTTCTTGGCCCAGGCGATTTCTTCGATCACATGGCCGACGCTGCGCGTGCGATAGCGGTGGCCGCCGACGGTCTGCGGCCACAGGCAGAAGGTGCAGCGCGATTTGCAGCCGCGGCCGGTGTAGACTGAGATGTACGGGTGTTTCAGATAGCCGATGAAATAGTTCTCGATGGTCAGGTCGCGCTGATAGACCGGGGAGACGAACGGCAGGCTGTCCATATTCTCCAGGATCGGCCGATCGGCGTTGTGGACGATCACGTCTTCGCTGTTGCGATAGCTCAAACCTTCGATATCCGCCCACGGCTTGTCGTCGGCGACGTCCTTGATGGTGAAATCGAACTCGTTGCGCGCGACGAAATCCACCGCCGGAGCGCTCTTCATGCTGCCTTCGGCGTCGACCGCGACCTTGGCGCCGATCAGGCCGGCCTTGAGGTTCGGGTTGATGCTTTTGAGCGCCTCGATCGTCTTGACGTCCGAGGCGAAAGACGGCGCCGAGGTGTGCAACACCACCAGATCGTGATCCTTGGCCATCGGCAAAACGTCCGCCAACGATTGCCTGTGCGGCGGGGCGTCGACCAGCTTGCTGTTCTCGACCAGGGCGGCCGGTTGGGCGAGCCAGGTGGGATACCAAAACGACTTGATCTCTCGTTTGGCCTGATAGCGCGAACCGGCGCCGCCATCGAAGCCGTCGAACGAGGGAGCCTGCATGAACAAAGTACGGAGCATTGAAGAACCTTCAGAGGGAGGTGAGCACGCCGTTGCGATCCACCCGATAGCGTCGGCCCTGCCAGTCCACCGACGACCCGGCGAAGCTCGCCAGGAACACGCCGAAGGATAGCACATCGCGCACGGGAAGTAGCCACCACGGCCCGGCCCGTGCGCCGACCGCCGCGTCGATAGCGAATTTTGCGGCGATACGCACCCCAAGAATGGCGAAAATCAGGGCGATCGCCGGCAACGAGAAGCCTAAAAGCGCGCCGGCGATCAGGGAAATCGCAAAGGCGTGGGTGACGACACTGCCCGTGTGACCGCCCGGATTGATCAGTCGCACCGTGCGCGCCCAGCGAATCTCGTGACCGATCAGTTCGCGAAGGGTCGCTTCGTGGCATTGGTGGGTGACGGTCATCGGCGGCAGGTCGACCGTCAGGCCAAGGGCACGAATCGCCCGGCCGATTTCGTAGTCGTCGGCCAGCTGGTCGTTGAACGCCTCGAACCCGCCGATTCGGGTCAGGGTCTCGCGCGTCAGGGCGATGGTCGAACCGAAACACGGCGTCGCAAGACCGAGACCCTGGCCGACGATGGCGTTGGCCATAAAATGATAGTTGATGGCCATGGCGGCCAGTTTCGACCACGGCCCGCCACGTGCCGCGCCGACATAAAGACAGCTGACCGCGCCCACGCCCGGCTGGCTCAGGGTGTCCACGACGGTGCGCAGATAATCTGCCCTCACGACGATATCGGCGTCGCTCAAAACCAGAATTGCGTGGCGCGCCGCAGCCGCGAGATGGATCAGGTTGGAGACTTTTCGATTGACCCCGTGGACGCGCGCATCGCTGATCAGCTCGATATCCAGGTCGGCGCGTCGGCATTTGAGCGCCGCCACGACGATCGCGGCCGGGTCGCCGCCGTCCTGAACCCCGCACAATAGTTGCACGGGGCCGCCATAGTCTTGCGCGCAAAAGCTATCCAGCGCCTCGGCGAGGCCAACGGTTTGGCGATGCAGAGGCTTGATGAGGGAGACGGCCGGGTCGACGGAGCGTGTCGTCGGCGACCTCGCCATGAACCGGCGGGTCAGGACCGCCGCCAGCACGGCGTACGCCCCGCCGCCGGCGGCCAGGGCCATCAATATCCAGCCCACCAGGGTCGCCAGAGCGGTCAGATCCGATCCCTTGTCCAGCGAACAACGCCATCGCGAACCTTGCGCGATGCGCCGCCGTTTTAGCCTTCGCCATAGGGCCTTGAAACACAAAACGCCCGCGCCGACCAAGGGCTCGGGCGCTTGCTTTGCAACGTTGTTGGTTCAGCCCTTCATGCAGCCGCGACGGAATTTCTCGCGGTCCTTGCCGTGCAGGCCTTTGGTGTCGGCCTGTTTCGAGCAGGAGATCGAGATCGCCGAGCGATTGGCCACTGGCGTCCCGCCGCGGTGAGCGCCGGTCGTCGCCGTCGACTTGGCGGTCATGGCGCCGGCGGCTGACGCGGCCACCATCGGAGTGGCCGCGGGCTTTTTGGCCTTTGCCGCGCGCGCGGCGGCCATTCGGGCCATCATGCCGGGTCTTGCCGGGGCCGCCTTGGCGGCGGTCGCCGCCGGCGCCGCGGCGTCGGCCGCGGCAAAGGCGTTGCCGGCCATGGCCAGGCTGAGCACGGAACTGAGGATCAATAGGCGCATGATGTCTCCCTGTTTCTCTTTGGACGTCCGGCGGATCCGGCCCTTTCCAGTGTTTCAATGTAACATCGGCGCGACCGACCGCGCCATGGGCGTCGGAAAAATTGCGCAGTTGCAAGCCGTGGCGCAAAGTTCATCACGAAACCGTGATTTCTAGTTGCGGCCCAAGCGCACGTTGATGTCGATGACGGCGCCCGATAGATGCGTTTCAACTTTTGCAGGAGCGACCCTATGAACATCAATGACATCATCTCAAGCATTAGCTCAAGCGGCGCCCTGAACAGCGCGGCGGACCAGGCTGGCATCGACCCCTCTCAGGCGCAAAGCATGCTGAGCGGCGTGCTTGATCATGTGTCGGGCGGTGGCTCGACGGCCGATATCGGCGCCGCGGTCGCCGAAAAGACGGGCTTGGACGTCGGCATGGTCGATCAATTCCTACCGGTCGCCATGAGCCTGCTCCAAGGACATGCCGACGCCACCGGTGATCAAGGCGGCCTGGGCGGAATTCTCGGCGCGCTTGGCGGCGCGGGCGGTGGCGGCGCGGGGGGCCTGCTGGGGATGGCCGCCGGGTTGTTTGGCAATAAGAGCTGATCGGACGAACGCCGCCCGGGGTCGCAAATCCGCCGCCCGGGAGTCGAATCAATGTGCGGTCGACAAGTGGGCATTTGGACGCATGGGCGAAAGCCTCTGCGTTTTTGCTTGTGATCGACTCGAAATCGAATCTTCATGTTTGGTAACGTGATCTTTAAGTTCTAAAATTGAGATCATATTATTGTATTCAAACCGTTTATATTCAATATACTTGCACCAAAATTTCCCGTTTACAACGAAATATATTTCACAAATACTTTGTGCTGCTGAAGATTATTGATTTTACGACCATTTTTACTGAAAGACGCCTGAGAAAGCAGGGGCTGGTTGCATTCTTTAGCCAAAGCCTATTGATTCTCTCATCGAAGGCGATTAATGTTAACTAATGTCAATTAGTTCAGTTGACAGGGGCCGCGTTGGAACGCAAAGCTACCCCCAGGGCATTATTTAGCAGTGGTTGACGGTTCACTTTTACCCTTGGAGCGACGACGCTCTCAGAGAAACGAGATCAGATCATGAAAAGCAAACCTCTCTTCATTTCGTGCGCGGCGCTTGCTCTGGCGATGGCGTTTGGTAGCGCTTCGGCGTCCACGACGACGATGGCAGGTCATCGCGCCGGCCTTTCAAGCTTCGAAGGCGTGCGCGGCGCTCCGATCGTCGCCGAAGGTGTTCGTGGAACTCCGGTCAACGTCGCTGAAGGCGTTCGTGGCGCCCCTCTCAATCTCGCTGAAGGCGTTCGCGGAACTCCGGTCAACCTGGCCGAAGGTGTTCGTGGCCGGCCGCTGAACCGCGCTGAAGGCGTTCGCGGAACCCCCGTCAATGTCGCCGAAGGTGTTCGTGGAACTCCGGTCAACGTCGCCGAAGGTGTTCGTGGTCAGCCGCTGAACTTCGCTGAAGGCGTTCGCGGCGCGCCGGTCGACGCCTGAGATCCCACGTGGATCTCGTTGCGGCGGTCGCCTTACCGCCGGATGAAGACTGAGGTTTGAACCTGAAATATGGGGTGGTGGCGTGTGCCGCCACCTCCTTTTTTGCGTTGATCGTCGCGGAGCGCGCGCCTTTCTCTCCCCAATTGGCTCTATACCTGCTATCCACCCGCCGACGCCGTGCGCGTTCCTTTGATCGCCTAAACCCGGAGCGTCCCCATAATGCGAGTGATCCTGGCCCAACCGCGCGGTTTCTGCGCCGGTGTCGTTCGGGCGATCGATATCGTCGAGCGGGCCCTGGAGAAATACCAGGCGCCGATCTACGTGCGCCACGAGATCGTCCACAACCGCCATGTGGTGGACAGTCTCAAGGCCAAGGGGGCGATTTTCGTCGAGGAACTGTCCGAGGTGCCGGACGGCGCGCACACGGTGTTCAGCGCCCACGGTGTCGCCAAGTCCGTGGTTCAGGCGGCGGCGGCGCGCAAATTGCCGGTTCTGGACGCTACCTGCCCACTCGTTTCCAAGGTGCACGCCCAGGCCAAGCGCTATGTGCGCCACGGCCGTACCATGATCCTGATCGGCCACGCCGGGCATCCCGAGGTCGAGGGTACGATCGGCCAGATCGACGCACCGACATTTCTGATATCGACGGTCGAGGAAGTCGCGAGCTTGCCCCTGCCGGCAGGCGCGCCCCTGGCTTATGTCACCCAAACCACTTTGAGCGTCGATGACACCAAGGCGGTGATCGTGGCTCTGAAGGAGCGCTTCACGGACATTGTCGGCCCCGACACGACCGACATCTGCTACGCCACTCAACATCGTCAGACGGCGGTGCGGGACATGTGCAAGATGGCCGATGTCATCCTTGTCGTGGGCGCAAAGAACAGCTCCAACTCCAACCGCCTGTGCGAAATCGGCAAGGAGGAGGGGCTGCCCAGCTATCTGATCGCCGATGCATCGGCCCTGGATCCGGCGTGGCTGGTAGGCAAGGAATCAATTGGCCTCACCGCCGGCGCCTCGGCGCCCGAGGAACTGATCCGCGAGGTCATCGACGCGCTCAAACGCCTGGGCGCGGACGAGGTCGTGCCGATGGACGGCGTCAAGGAAGACATCGAGTTTCGTCTGCCGGCGGAACTTCGGACCTGATTGGCGTCGGAGCGGCGATTCGGGCTATAGACGCCCTCTTACGATTTATTTGAGGAGCCATCAGTGGCGATTCCTATGACGGCCGTGGCGCGGATCGGCGCCTATATCGCCAGACAGCATTTCAGCGGCGTCAAACGCTATCCGCTGGTCTTAATGCTTGAGCCGCTGTTTCGCTGCAACCTGGCCTGCGCCGGCTGCGGCAAGATCGATTATCCGGACGAGATCCTCAACCAGCGCCTGAGCTACGACCAGTGCATGACCGCCATCGACGAATGCGGCGCGCCGGTGGTGTCGATCGCCGGCGGCGAGCCCCTGCTGCACCGCGACCTGCCGAAGATCGTGCAGGGCTTTCTGGCGAAAAAGAAGTTCGTGATCCTGTGCACCAACTCGCTGCTGATGAAGAAGAAGATTGACGAGTACGCCCCGTCACCCTTCTTCACCTGGTCAATCCACCTCGATGGCGACAAGGGTATGCACGATCATGCGGTCGACCAGGACGGTACATACGAAGTCGCGATCGAGGCGATCGACATGGCCAAGGCGCGCGGCTTCCGCGTTCAAATCAACTGCACGGTTTTCGACGGCGCTTCGCCCGACCGGCTGGCCGGGTTCTTCGACGACATGGAGAAGCGCGGGGTCGAGATCACGATCTCACCGGGCTATGCCTATGAGCGTGCTGCCGACCAGAAGCATTTTTTCAACCGTGAGCGGACGAAGAACTTCTTCCGCGACGTGTTCCGCAAGGGCGACGGCGGCAAGGCGTGGAGCTTCACCAACTCGCCGCTGTTCCTTGATTTTCTTGCCGGAAACCAAACTTATGAATGCACCCCGTGGTCGATGCCGCTGCGCACCGTGTTTGGCTGGCAGAAGCCCTGCTACCTCGTTGGCGAAGGCTACGTTTCCACGTTCAACGAACTGATGGAAGGCAC
>JANXUA010000069.1 GCA_025352085.1 Caulobacteraceae bacterium
GGCGATTTGGCCAATTGAACACGGGCGGGCAAAGCCGAAATGTCTCTTGACATGTAACCCAATGGTTGCATATTAGAGGAATGCACGAAGACGCCGTTTTCCGCGCTTTGGCGGACGCAAGCCGCCGCCGGCTGCTGGACCGGCTGCACGCGAAGACCGGCCAGACGCTGGGAGAGCTATGTCAGGGATTGAAAATGACCCGCCAGGCCGTCGCCAAGCATCTCATGGTCCTGGAGGCGGCCAATCTCGTCTCCAGCAGACGGCAAGGCCGCGAAAAGCTGCACTTCATCAATCCCGTGCCGATCAACGAAATCGCCAAGCGCTGGATCGGCAAATTCGAACGCCCGCGCCTGAACGCCCTCCTCGACCTCAAACGAACCCTTGAAGGAAACGATCATGACTAAGTCCGCCAACTCCACCTTCGTCTACGTCATCTTCATCCGCACCACCCCTGAGCAACTCTGGGCGGCCCTGACCCAGCCGGAGTTCACCCGGCAATACTGGTTCGGCATCCATCAGGAGTGCGATTGGACGGCCGGCGCAACCTGGCGAATGGTGTTCGCCGACGGCCGCGTCGCCGACGCCGGCGAGGTGATCGAGATCGATCCGCCGCGCCGCCTCGTCCTCAAATGGCGCAACGAGTTTTCCGAACTGAAATCCGAAGGCTATTCGCGCTGCGCGATCGAGCTCGAAACGGTCGACGAGGCCGTAAAGCTCTCCATCACCCACACGATAGACCAGCCGGAGTCGAAATTCATCGCCGCCGTCTCCACCGGCTGGCCGCGCATCCTCTCCAACCTCAAATCCCTCCTCGAAACCGGGAAGGTGATCATGGAGACGAAGGTGACGGCGGGGTGAGTGACGGCGATGAGACCGCCACGATGGATAGGATCGAGGCGGTGTCGGAATTTGACACGCCAAAAACCTAACCCGTTGAAAAAATGGCGCGCTCGGAGCGATTCGAACGCCCGACCCCCAGATTCGTAGTCTGGTGCTCTATCCAGCTGAGCTACGAGCGCGCAGCGCCTGTTCGGCGAAGGCGCGGAACCTAGTCGGCAAAGGCCAAAGTTTCAAGGCGCAAAATTCCGCCTAGCGACCGGCGGCGAGATAGGCCTTCAGGCCGTCGGCGACGTGATCGAACAGGGCCCGCATGCGGCGGTCGGCCTTGAGGTCTTCGTGCATAACCACCCACAGCTCCAGATCGAAACCGAAGGCGTCGGCAAGGATGGGGATGAGATCGGGATCGCGGCGGGCGAGAGGTCGCTGGCAGACGCCGACGCCATAGCCGGCGCGCAGACAGGCGAGCTGGGCGCGGTCGTCGTCGGTGCGCAGAGCGAAGAGATCACGCCCGACGGGAAAGCCGATGGTGTCGAGGGCGGCGAGGGCGGGCGTCTCGCGGTCATAGCCGAGTATGGCGTGATGGCGCAGATCGGCGAGGTCGCGCGGCTCGCCATGGCGCTCGAGGTAGGTTCGATGGGCGTAGAAACCCAAGGCCACGGCGCCGACGCGCCGGGCGAACAGGGCGTTCTGCGTCGGCCTGGCCATGCGCACGGCGAGGTCGGCATCGCGGCGCAACAGATCCTGCTGGGTGTTGGAGGGCGCGAGTTCGATATCGATTCCGGGCCAGGCCAGGCGAAAATCCGTCAGGATGGGCGGCAGGACCTCGGAGGCGACGATGTCGCTGGCGGTGAGCCGCACCACGCCACTCATATCGGCCGGTTGGCCGGACGCGGCGCGCAGCAGGGCCTCGGCCGCGCTCGCCATCGATCTTGCGTGCGGGGCCAGGGCTTCGGCCGCCCGGGTCGGCCGCAGTCCGCTGGCGGAGCGGGTGAACAGGGGCGCGGCCCCGAGCGCCGCCTCCAGGGTCTCGATATGGCGGCCGACGGTGGGCTGGGCGATGCCGAGGAGGCGCGCGGCGCCCGAGAGGCTGCCGGCGTCCATCACCGCAACGAACGAGCGGTAGAGATTCCAGTCTGGCGATCGCTCCATGCACAATTGAATAGCAGATGCACATAATTAGGCAATTTTGCATATCTTCCGCGTGGGTCATGATCAGGACGTCTTCAATCGGAGCCTTCCATGACCCAATCCACCCCATCTGACGCTCCCGGAACCGCCCTGATCATCGGCGCCGGCGGCTCGTTCGGCCTGCATGTCACCGCCGCCCTGCTCAAGCGCGGCTGGACCATCCGCGCCCTCGCCCGCGATCCGGCGGCGGCGGCGATCAAGGCCGGCGCCAATACGCCCATCGACTGGGTGAAGGGCGACGCCATGGTCGGCGCCGACGTCATGGCCGCCGCGCGCGGGGCCAAACTGATCGTCCACGCCGCCAACCCGCCGCGCTATCACAACTGGAGCGGCCTCGCCCGGCAGATGCTGGCCAACACCATCGCCGCGGCCAAGGTCGGCGGCGCGCGCATCGTCCTGCCCGGCACGGTCTATAACTATGCGCCGGACGCCGGCCCGCTGATCACCGAGGACACGCCGCAGACGCCGGTCACCCGCAAGGGCAAGATCCGCGTCGAAATGGAAGAAATGCTGCGCGGCGCCGCCACCTCCGGCGCGAAAGTCCTGATCGTGCGCGCCGGCGATTTCATCGGACCGGCCGCTCCCAACAGCGCGATGTCGTGGCTGATCAAAAAGGGTAAGGGACGGGTCAAGAGCGTCGTGGCGCCGGGCCCGGTCGGGATCGGCCACGCCTTCGCCTATCTGCCGGATCTCGCCGAAACCACCGCGCGCCTGATCGAACGCGAGAGCGAACTGGCCGACTTCGCCGTCTTCCACTTCAAGGGCTATTGGCTCGGCCAGGACGACGATCTGGTCAGCGCGATCCGCCGCGTCACCGGCCAGTCCAAACTGCGCGGCTCGGTGTTTCCGTGGCCCCTGATCGCGGCGCTCTCCCCATTCGTGGAGATTTGCCGCGAGCTGCTGGAGATGCGTTATCTCTGGCGCCAGCCGATCGGCCTGGACAACGGCAAGCTTACGGCCTTCCTCGGCGCCGAACCGACGACCCCCCTCGATACGGCCCTGCGCGCCACGCTTTCGGACATGGGATGCCTGGAGGACAAAGGTGATCGCGACCGCGCATCTCCCAACTGGACGCTGGGGACCGTGAGGCCGTAAAAGCGCGGCCATGACCGGCCAAACGCTTTATGACAAGATCTGGGACGCGCACGTCGTTTCGACCGACGCCAACGGCGAGGCGGTCCTCTATATCGATCTGCACCTGATCCATGAGGTGACGACGCCGCAGGCCTTCGCCGGTCTTAAAAGCGCGCACCGACCCGTGCGGCGACCCGATCGCACCCTCGCCGTCGCCGATCACAATATCCCCACGCAAGGCCAGGCGCTGGGCGTCGCGGCCATGGTCGATGAAGAAGCGCGTCTGCAACTGCAGACCCTGGAGCGAAATGTCGCCCAGCATGGCATCGAATTTTTCCCGATGGGCGATGTGCGCAACGGCATTGTGCACGTGGTCGGTCCCGAACAGGGCCGAACCCAGCCGGGCATGACCATTGTCTGCGGCGATTCCCACACCTCGACGCACGGCGCGTTTGGGGCTT
>JANXUA010000073.1 GCA_025352085.1 Caulobacteraceae bacterium
TGACCCATGCCACCAACATCGAAGAATGAGTCCCGCAGGGTTGTGCGGCGGTTCAAGGGACTTGATCTCGCTGCATTCAAATTCATGATCTTATCGTCATTGTTCTTTGGTGCCATTTCACCTATTTTTCGCACAGATGAAGTAGCAAAATACGTCGGATTTATTGCCTCGATTTTGCTAACAATCATCGCGGGATTAAAAATATTTAGTCGTCGGCAAGTTCGTGGCGACAATGATGATCGATGATGAAAACCGGCACATGATATAATTGCCTCGCTTTGTCGCGTCCGGAAGACTAGCGGCCGGTTACGGTATGTCAGCCGCCCCGGCGCGACAGGGTGCGCACGAAGGTCTTCAGTTCGAACCGCCCGGTGGCCAGGGCGCCGGACCGGAAGGCGGGCACCGCGACCCACAGCTCCAGGGCAGTAACCGAGAACATCAGCGCCGAGGTGGCGACGATTTCCCACAGCGGCGGATCGGCGCCGGCGCGGGCGGCCATGACAAACGGGGTGAACAGGGGAACCCAGCTCAAAACGTGCAGGATCGTGGCGTCCGGATGGGTGAAGGCGAGGGACATGAACATCAGCGGGATGGACATGAGGATCATCAGCGGCCCCTGCAGGGTCTGGGTCTCGCGCGGGGTCTCGCAAAAGGCGCCAAGGGTCACATAGAAGGTGGCGAACATCAGATAGCCGCCGATCAGATAGATAGCGAAATAGGCCCACCGCCCATGGCCGAGCAGAAAACCGGCGACGTCGGCGGTGACATCCGGCGAGTTGATCGCCAGCAGAATTGCGGCGATGGTCATCCAGAAGGTCAGGATCGTGCCGGTCACCGCCGCGACGCCCAGGATCTTGCCGCCCATGATTTCCGGCACCGACGCCGAGGTCAGCAGGACCTCAAGAATGCGGCTGTTTTTCTCCTCGATCACGCTGTTGAGCAACATGCCCGCGCCGGTCAGCACGACCATCCATAGCAAATAACCAATTGCGGCGCCGGCGATCCCCGGCAGTTGGTCCTTCAGCGCCACCGCGCCCTTCTCGGCCTTGGGCGAGAACGCGCGTGCGCCGGGCGCGAAGGCGTCGATCGCCTTCAGCGCGGCCGGGTCAACACCGCTGGCCTGCAGACGTTGGGTTCGCACGGCCGACTTGACCGCTTCGCTGATGGCGCTCTGCACGGGGCCGCTGGCGACGTCCCGGCTCCAATAGTCAACGGTGACGCCATCGCCGGACGGCCAGATAATCGCCGCGACGTCCAGCTGGCCGCCGCCGGGCAAGGTGCGCGGGCCGGTGAGGTACGGACGCAGGGCCGCCGTCGCCGCGTCTCGTCCATGATAGGGCGCGCCCGGCGCGGGGACGACCAACCCCACCGGCCTTACGCCGTCGGCGCGCACCGCGAGGGCCAGAGCGACCGGGCCGGTCAGACTGCGCAAGGTCAGATCGACGATCGCGACCGTCGGCGTGGGCGTGGACCTGGCCGTCACCATGGGCGCGACGACAATCATGGAGATGCCGACGGGCAGCATTAGCAGCGAAAACCAGAACCCGCGCGTGCGCACATAGGCCAGGTATTCGCGCCAGGCGATCTTCAGCAGACGTCTCATGCGTGGGCCTCGCCGTCGTCGGTCAAGCCAATGAAGGCATCGTGCAAGGTCGGCTCCTTCAGTTCGAAACGACTGATCTCCAGGCCCTTGTCGAACGCCCGCTTCAGCACGGTCTGCACCTGCGTTCCGGCGTGGAGTTCGGCGACCGCGCGCACGGCGCCGGTGTCGAGCGGGGTGGTGGTGATGTGCCCCAGGCCCGGCAGGTCGCTGAGCACGCCGGCGGCGAACACGCCTTCGAGGAGAAGGATACGCGGCGTCGTCGCCCGGGCGGCCTTCACCGTGCCGTCGAACACCTTGCGCCCACGCGCCATAAGCACGACCTGATCGCACAGACGCTCGGCGTGCTGCATGACGTGGGTGGAAAAGACCACCGTCGCGCCGCGGTCGGCCAGACCCCGTATCAAGGTCTCCAGCGATTGCTGGTTGACCGGATCGAGGCCCGAGAACGGCTCGTCGAGGATGACCATCTCCGGCTCATGCGCCAGGGCGGAAAGCAACTGCACCTTTTGCGCCATGCCTTTGCTCAAGGAGCGGATGGGCTTGTGCATGGCGGACAAAAGGCCCTGCGCCTCCAGCATGTCGACCGCGCGGCGGCGGGCGAGCGCGTGCGGGACGCCCTTGAGGCCGGCGAGGAAGGTGATGGCGCCAACCGGCGTCATACGTCGGTAAAGACCGCGTTCCTCGGGCAGGAAGCCGACGCGGTGACGCACACGCGCCGCGTCCGTTTCGCCCAGCACCGATATCCGCCCGGCCGACGGCGCGACCAGGCCGAGCGCCATGCGCAGGGTCGAGGTCTTGCCGGCGCCGTTGGGACCCAGAAAGCCGAGGATCTTGCCCGCCTCGGCGCTAAACGACAGATCATCGACGGCTGTGAAGTCGCCATAGCGCTTGGTCACCCCCTCCAGAACCAG
>JANXUA010000170.1 GCA_025352085.1 Caulobacteraceae bacterium
GCCGAACGGGCCTGGACGATGGCCATTTCCCGCTGATTAAAGTCTATGACACCGACCGCGTCGACGGTGGACGCCAAATCACCTCGATGCACTGTGGCCAGCCTCACTCCGAGGCTCTGCGCGGCGGTGGGGTCGATTTGCACGCCGGGCGTCGCGCCGTTCGATGCCTCGCCTCCTGCGTACCGGGGAACCATCTCCATTCCCATCGGCGACTTACCCGGCTTGTCGAAATGCTGAGCGGGGACCATCGGATCGTAATAGTACAGCGGCTTCCTCGCCCCCGCGGCGGTGGCTGCCGCGGCCAGTGCGTTGGGCCGTTGCAAGGTCGCGACCCCGTAACCAGCGGCGCCCGCGACCACGGCGATGGCGGTTGCACCGAGCGCGAGGCGCCTGCGCGATGACGATAGAGCGATCATTTGGCATCTCTTCCATAGGTCAGGTTGATGCGGACGGCGTCCCGCTCGACGTCAGCCTGGCGATTGATGACGGCCGTCCGGGCTTCAGCCAGGGCGAGTAGGGCGCCGAGCACATCGGACAGGCTCGCCGTTCCGGCGGCATAACTCGCGGTTTCGAGATCGGCTCTCTGCTTGGCCAGCGGTACAAGTATGTCGCTGGCGCGGGCCAACAGTTCGTGGTGCATGGCGTGATCGGCGAGACTGACGTCCAACGCCGCCAGCAATTCGCGGCGCGCCGCCTCACGCTCGATGCGGACACGCCCGGCGGTCTCGGCGCGGGCGGAAATGATCGGGTCCTGCCGGGTCGAGCCAAATAGCGGCAGGCTGACGGTCGCCTGCACCATCACCATATCGCCGAATTTCGAATCTCGATGCTGATAGGCCAACTCCCAACTCCAGTCAGGGCGCTTGTCCGCCCTGGCGAGGTCGGTGTCGGCGTCGGCCTGGCGGCCCATCGCGTCATAGGCGGTCAAGGCAGGCAGAGCGTCGAGGCCGGTCCGAAGCGCGACCGCATCAACAGTGTAGTCAGGAGGCGCTCCGGATACTTCCGGCACGCTCTCCCCAGTCCATCGGGTCAGCTCGGCGCGCGCCTTTCCGATTTCCGCCACCAAGCCCGTATGGCGATCAGCCAGGGCGGCAATCCACTGTTCGGGCTGCAACGCCTCACCGGCCCGCGCGGCGCCGGATGCGAGACGCGAAGCCGCCGTGTCGTGCAGCGGCGTGAGCGCGCGCGCGATCTCTTCGAGAGCGGCCAGTCGCCGTTCGGCATAGTAGAGGTCGATCCAGGCCAACGCGGCATTGAGGCGGACATTGCGGGCTTCTGCAATCTGGCCAACCTCCGCAGCGCCGATATCGGCCGTCGCGCGCACCCGCGCTGCCCGTCGCTTGGCTCCATTGGGCACATCCTGCATCACACCTACGCGGA
This sequence comes from Caulobacteraceae bacterium, assembly GCA_025352085.1. Classification (GTDB taxonomy): domain Bacteria; phylum Pseudomonadota; class Alphaproteobacteria; order Caulobacterales; family Caulobacteraceae; genus Acaudatibacter. Next base: position 1,381 of record JANXUA010000170.1, read on the forward strand.
TGTCGCTGAAATCGTCGGCGCCTGGGCGCCCGGCGAACGGCCCCGAAATCGGAAATCCCTCCACGCCGAGCGCGAGCTTCGGGTCGGGTAAACGGCCCGCCGCGATCGCTAAAGAGCGGGCGGCGCGAACGTCGGCGAACCTGGCCTGGAGGCTGGGCGCCGTCTCGTTGGCTAACTTCAAGGCTGCCTCGTAGGTCAAGGGTGCGGCCTGGGCCGCGCCGGCGACCATGACAAAAACGGCAAATGGACAAATCGCGCGCATAAAATATTCCCTACGGACACCCGAGTTCCCGGGGGTATGAATGTGAAGGCTGGAAAGCGCCATAGAAACGCTATCGCCGCTCCGCCAGCGCCTCCACGTCCCCGCGACCCAAGATAGTCGGGCCGCGAGGTAGTCGCCGATCAGCCGACGGAGCCGGATTTCGGATCGTAGGTCCGATGTTCGCTCATCATCATTGCCAGGCATTGAGCCCGCATGGCCGCATCGCTCGTCATGGCGGGATCGCACTTGGCCGCCCGCAGTCGGGCGAGAGCCTCCGGCGTCCGCGCGTCGCAGATTGTAATGACGTGATGAGGATTGGAGGGGGGATGGGCCAATAGGCACCTGAAGCGCGCGTCCAAATGCGCGGACGCCGTGGCGGCAAGGGCTCCACCCGCCAGTAACACAAGCAGAACTCCGGCGGCGGCGGTGGGAGGATTGTAGCGGGTCATTGTGAGCTGTCCTTCAATTCGATGGGACACCTTCGGCGCCATGCCGAAGGCGAGACGCATCGCGCGACGCCGCTGATACGATCCTGGCCCTTGGCCAAGCGGTCAGACGGAAACGCGCGCGCTTAAAAGCCGTGGCCACACAGGCCGGCGGCGTTTAGCCCATCGATTTTGGAGGTCGTTTGAGCCTCTGAGGCTCAAAAGGGTGCAGGATTGCCGCACGCACGCATGGAATTTCAGCTTGGGCCGAAGCCAATGCGATTGTCGTGAGCGGCGGGGGGAACGCTGTCACGACAACGCAAGCCGCCGAGCAAGCTTGGGCACAACCAAGACCCGTCTTTTTACTATGCGGAGTCGATTGGTCGCAGCACGGATCGCCGATGTCATTCATACCGGACATTGATGTCATATCCGTGTCGGCTATCGAACTGGACGCTTGATAGACGCAAGCACTTTGAGCGACCGCGGCTGTTACCGGGCTCACGGTCATGGCTATCACAGCCAAAAGGGCGAAGACGAAACGCATCGGTTGAATTCATACCACGCCCCTCCACCATATTAAATGGAGGCTGCGCCCCAAGATCGAGCAAGTTGGGGATGCGGTCGAAACCGATCATGAGAACGCCCAATAGTCACTGGCGGGCGCGGTCGCGCGACGAGGAGAAGGGAGGCCGGTGAGGCTGGGTTGGTCCCGAAGAGCGGGGAATTTCCGGCTCGGACCTGAGGATCCCACGATGTCCATTATCGATGCGCGGCTTTTTCGGCAGGCGCCTGGCGCCACCAACCAAGCCTCGTTCCTGGCGGCGTCGAATCTCGCGACGCTCGCGCGAGACCGGTTCTGGGCGGCGCGCCGCGACGGCGATCAGCCCGCGATGATCCATTGGTCGGCGAAAGAGAACACCCTTCGGCGCCATGTCCATGGCCTGATGACGGCAAGCCTCCTGCCCGCTTGCACCCCGGCCGTGGCGTGACATGCCCCTTCGCAACATCGTTTGCACTCTGGGCGGCGATCTCTACGCCGGCGGTCGCCGCGCCAATGTCCCCTACCCGGGCCACAGCCGCGCGGATCGCTCGCTGTCTCTTCTCGTCGACCACGGCAAGGTTGTGGTCAGCTGCTTCGGCGCGGGCGACTGGCGGGAGGCGCTGGAACATCTGCGCAGCGTCGGTCTGATCGATCGTGACAATCGCCCGACCGGAACGGCGGCGGCGATGTTGGCGCCCCTCCCTATGATCTCCAGCCGCGAAAGATGTGGCGACGGCCGGGCGCATTTGGGAGGGCGGTCGCGCCATTGGCGGAACCCTCGCGCAAACCCACCTGCGCCTGCGCCACATCCCTGGCGATCGTCCGGGGCCTCACGTGGCGCGGTTTAATCCCGCCGTCCCTCTTTGCGCCTATCGCACCGAAGACTGGATCGCGACCCGCCCTGCCCTCGTCGTCGCCATCCGGGACGCCGGCGGCGCGTTCAGCGGGATCGAGGCGACCTATCTGCGCGCGAACAGTCGGCGGGCCGACGAGCTGCG
>JANXUA010000177.1 GCA_025352085.1 Caulobacteraceae bacterium
GCCCCGGCCGCCGCGGGCGCGCCCGGCAATCTCCAGCGACGCCGGAACAGTGAAAATGGTCAGCAAGGTCGGCACGGTGACCAGCACCGTCAGAGCCATCTGCAGAAACTTGAACCCCGTGGAATGCTCCGGGTCCATAAAGAGGTGATGTAGGCCCACCGGCAGACTGTAGAGCAGAAACAGAATAAAACTTAGCCTGCCAAGCGTGTCGCTGTAGAGCCGCCCACCCGCCGCCCGCGGGGCCAGCGTGTAAAAGGCGACATAGGCCGGCAGCAGCCAGAAATAGACGATCGGATGCAGGGTCCAGGAGAACAGGGTCCGTGTCAGGCCGACGTCGATCAACTGCGTCCATCCGAACGCAGCCGGGATCACTTGAAACAGCAGCTCCGCCGTCACGCCGACCGTGGTCCAAAGCCACATAACCGCATTGGCCACGGTGGCGTACATGGCCAAAGGCACGGGCTTGCCGGCGTTTTCCCGCTTCCACTCCGCCATCGCCAAGATCATCAGCACGCACCAGATCCATGACGCGGCGACCACCAGAACCAAACCGATGTAGAACCACGGCGTCGCCGTCATCGGCGGATAGAAGGTATAGAGCACCGAGGCGCGACCGCTCAGGATGCTGGCCACCGCCATCACCACGCCGGCGATCCCCATCCAGAACCCCGCCCACGCCCAGGTCTTCGCGGGCAAGGGTCGCTCCAATGCCGTCTCGGCGACGAAGTAGCCGAAGCCCATGATGAAAAACGTGGTCAACACGTAGGCCATCGATACGCCGTGCGCCGTCACCGACAGATAATAGTTGGCCGGGCCGCTCCATGGCGCCGGCAGGGGGCTGCGCGCCCACATCTGCCAGACCCCCAGTACGATCGCCACGGCGAAGGTTGCGAAGGCGACCCACAAATGCGCCAGCGTCAGACGTCTAACCGTGAGCACAGGCGACCCTCCCGTCCGGCCCGGGTTTGAAATCGGCCGGCGCGACCACCCGCACGGTGGCGATCATCTGGCTGTGCCCCAGGCCGCAAAACTCGTGGCACGGCATGAGCAGGACGCCGGGGCGGCTGAACACCGTCCGCACCTGCGAAATATAGCCAGGGACGACCATGGTGTTGACGTTGGTGCCGACGATCAACAGGCCATGGATCACGTCCGGACTGGAAAAGCGCAGGGTCACCGGACGCCCGGCGGGGACGACGATACAGGCAGGGATGAACTGAAACTGCGCCGCGACGACGCGCGCGACCACCGCCCCGTCCTGCCCGACCGAGGTTCCCAGGTTGGCCTCGGTGAATTCGCGCGACAGATGCAGGGTCTTGGGATCAATCACTCCGCCGTCGCTGGGCGGATTGCGGCCCATGGCCACTGCCGCCCACACGATAGCCGCAAAAATGATGGCGACCACCAAGGCCACAAACACTCCCCAGCGCAACTCGCTGGCGACCACGTCCTGTTCGCTCTGGGCCACCACCCCTAGGACACCGGTCCGCGCGGCAGAAACACGAATAGGTAGACGGCCAGCCAAGTAGCAAGAAGCAGCCCCGCCGTTAGGAGAGCCAAGGCGAACGCGCCACGCGGGACCTCGCGCGTGACATGGTCCGGTAAGGGCCCGCCGTCCTCAATCGCTTTTTGATTTGCGTCGTCCGACATGGGCAAGCGTCCTCAATCGCCAAGGCGAAAGCTGACAGGCCACAATCGCGCGGTCTTTGATCTGGATCAAGGCTGGAGGCGAGGGATAAGGTTTTGACAACTTGACCTTTGGGGCCCGCAGGAAGCCTCCTTCCTCCCCCGGTTCACGTGGCTTGGGTCGCCTCCGCCCAAGCCTGGTGAGCCGCGGCCCGTAAGCGGCGCAGGGTCGGGCGGCGAATCACGTCCGGCGGGAACCGATGGCGTCTGAACGATATGGGATTCATGGTCTCCGACTGCCTGCCGGCGGCGCAATCGTCCAGGTCATCGGTGAATTTTCGACCGCCGCCCCGAACCGGAGACCTTTTATCGTTAGCGTGTCAGCACCCTTTTGACCGTCTCGGTCGTCAGCCCAGGATCTTCTTCGCCACCTGCGACTTGATCCTGGCGAAAAAGCCCTTCTTCTGATGCGTACCCTTGTTGGACTGCAGGCCGTCGAGCTGAAGGTTGGATTTGTCGATAGCCTTGGCGGCGATCTTGAGCAGCGGATCCATCTTCTCGGACTTCAGTTTCTCGACCTTGTCCATCCAACCCGGAAGACCAATGTCGGCCACGAACAAGTTGGCCACGGACGAGGTGTCGGCGCAGGTCAGCAGATAGCAGCCCAGGATGGGGCATTCGGCGAAGACGGTCGCGTCCAACGCTTCAGGCTGGGCCAGACGACGGTTTCCGGCGCGCATGTCCTTAATGTCGAGGCCCAGCGCGAACAGCTTCAGCCCTAGCGTCGCTAGCGTATTGGCTATGCCGATGCCGGCATTCGTGGCGGTGCCCATGTCGGCGAACAGGCCGGCGATCTTGGCGCCGGTCACGGTGGCCTGGCGCGCGAGGTCGACCGAGTGCATGCCGATGTCGCGCTCGATGATGATCTTGATCGCGTCGGCCGCGGCCAGCGGGTCGCCGGGCCGGAAGCCCTGGCGATAGTCGCCATGTTTGTAGAGATTGCGCGCGTCCTCGACCACGATCATGGTCGCCTGGGCCAACTTCTTCGCGCTCCACAGCACGCCCAGGATGGGCGTGATTTCTTTGACCAGCTCCTTGAAGATCTCGCCGCCCAGCGCCTCCATCACCTCTTGGATGTTGTCGACATCGGCGCATTGCCTGATGAACTCTTCGACCGCGACCTTGAATCCCGGGGCGGTCGCGGTTTTGGTGGCGTCGGCTCCGCCCTTGACCAGGGTCGTGACGCCGGACTTGAGCGACTTGCCCGCCGAAGCTACGCTCTTGGCGTTCGAGGCCATGGCCGCGTTGCCCAGTCTGAGCTTCGTGCCGGCGAACATACTCACCAGCAGGGTGCGGCGCGCCTTGGCCAGCTCGCCCAGGGCCCTGAATTCGGAAAGTGAGAGTGGTGCGGCAGCCATCCGGGGGTCCTCGGCAGGAATGTGGCGCAATTGCGTAGCTTTGGCACGCTACGTTCCTTCCGCCCCGAGGGCAATCCCGTGACCGAGCCGCCATCATGCGCCGACCAAACGGCGCGAATGGGGCTTGACCTTACCCCACGGCGGTCGCGGAAATCACGCCATCGCTAGAGGAGGCGCGCCATGACTCCCGAAGCCTGGTCAGGTCAAATTCACCAGTGGCATTGTCGGCGCAAACTTCAGGAGGCGCTAACCGGCGCGCGGTAGCCGGGTCGGACGGCCAAATCGACAACCCATTCCGCTACTTTGACAGTTCGCCGGAGGTAATCCGGCTGGTCGTGTGCTGATGTACGTCCGTTATCCGCTGTCGCTGCGCAACGTCGAGGATCTGCTGTTCGAGCGTGGCATCGACATTTGCCATCTGTGGACGCCCCTGAAGATGCAAGGGTAGAATTCGAGCTGGCGGTAGGTCGATCGCTGCCATCTGTCCGGCCTGTTGCGCAGCCTTCAGCTGCTGGCCCCTATGGGAGTTCGCGGACCGGATCCACATCACGAGAGCGTGCTCTATGCACGACGGCAAATACTGGTTTTCCGGCCCCGTCTGTCGACTGTTGCGCCATACCCTCCTTCGCTCGCCTACACCTCCGACGACCTCAAACTGCAGCGGTCAGATTGCTGCAGCGGGAGTTCGGTAGTCTTCATTTCTCGTCATCACCGCCCACACGATGCGCGCCATCTTGTTGGCCAGTGCTACTGCGACCAGCATACGTGGCTTCCTGCCAAGCATCTGCTCCAACCAGGGGTTCTTCGGCGCTCCCGGGCGAGTCGATTGCCTGACCACCGCGGTGCTTCCGATGATCAACAACCGCCTCAGCGTGCGTTCTCCCATCTTGGTGATCGAGCCGAGTTTTTGCTTGCCTCCCGTCGACATCTGTCGGGGGGTGAGACCGAGCCAGGCGGCAAAATCTCTACCTCTGGCAAATCCCTCGAAGGGTGGCGCCAGCGCTGCAAGCGCCACCGCAGTTACGGGCCCGATGCCCGGGATCGTCATAAGTCGCTTCGCCGTCGCATCTTCGCGAGCCCGACGGGCGATCTCCTTGTCCAGATCACTGACCTGACGATCGAGGCCATCGAGGGCATCCAGCATGATCTTCAACATGGCTTGTGCCGCGGGCGGCAGGGCGCAATCGGGATCTTCGATAAGCCCATGGAGATCGATGACATGATAGCGTCCCTTGGGCGCGACCCAACCGAACTCCATCATGTGCCCCCGAAGGGCGTTCACGATCTGCGTTCGCTGACGAACCAGCAGGTCGCGCGTTCGGAAAAGCAGTGCATTCGCCTGCTGCTCCTCGCTCTTCACGGCCACGAAGCGCATGTTCAGGCGCCTCGCGGCTTCACAGATGGCCTCGGCGTCGACCGCATCGTTCTTCTGGCGCTTCACATATGGCTTCACATACGAGGGCGGAATCAAGCGCACCTCGTGGCCCAACCTCGCTAGCTCCCTGGCCCAGTGATGGGCGCCGCCACACGCTTCCATGGCAACGAGACAAGGCGACTGCGACGCAAAGAACCCGAGTAGCTTCGATCTCGTGATTTTCTTTGAGAAGAGCGCCGCTCCCTCCGCGTCGGCCGCGTGAACCTGGAAAACCTGCTTGGCTATGTCCAAGCCGATTGTGCTAACTTCTTTCATGGACGCCTCCTAAGGGTTTTGAGGACTCCACATTGGCACACTGATGCCGTCGGGGGCGTCCACCCCATCACGAGACGGTCCGGCTGTGGTGGAACCGGTTCGGCCCGATGTTCGCCGGCGACATCCGCAGGAAACGGGTCAAGCACATGCGCCAGTTCATGCGCCAGTTCACCCACTGGAAGTGGCGCTTGGACGAGGTCTACGTGAAGATCAACGGTGAGATGCGGTACCTTTGGCGCGCCGTCGATCACGGATGTCCCATCCTGACTCCGATGGCCGGCTTACGTCAGTATGTTGACGGCACGGGCGGCGACGAGCCCCACGGTCAACAGTGATACCATCGCCTCAATGGTCATGAGGAGCTTGCTGCGCACGCTGAGCGGCATAGTGTCGGTTGGCGAAAACGCCGTCGCATTTGTGAACGACACATAGAAATAATCGAAGAAGCCGGGAGTCCATCCCGGATCCTCGTCACCAGCCCCCAGCATCTGAGGGAATAGAAAATCGGGCGCGACCTTGGATCCTAGTCCGCGCGCGGCCGGACCGGCGCGGTCGGTGTTCCAAAACCAAAGGGCAAAGACGATGACATTGGTGAACCAAATGTTCAGAGCATCCACCAGCAAGGACTGACCGCTGGGGCCTTTGGCTCCGCCTAAAAGCGCGCGCATCACCGAGACGAGCGCCTCGAAATTGATCGCCATCACGGCAAGGGTGAGTAGCGAGGCCAAGCCTCGGATGATCTGGCGTCGCCGGCGTATTTTCAACCAATGATGATCGGCGGTGGCTCGATGGAAGCTCTGCTGATTCCAGGCTGTCGCCATCGAGAGCGGCGCCAGCATCGCGATCTCAAACGTCGGCGCGAGCCATCGCGGACCAATGATCAAATTGTTGTTCACGAACAAGAATTGCAGCCCGGCGATCAACGCGACGGCGCCCCGGGCGAGCCAGAAATCGAGAGCATGGGTCTGGAGCGTGAGATGGTGGGCGCGCATCCACAGACCCTAGGTTCCGAGGCCGCCGAATGGAACCCCGGGCGTTGTACCCAGCACTCGTCAGAAACCCGCGGACGACTTGCGCCGTCGCGACCCGCTTCGCCCCCCTGATCGCCGCGGCCGAGGCGAGCCTGGCGCTGCGAGGCGATCGGAGCGCGGCGGCATGAGCGCCGATCTCGCGCTCGCCCTCACCGTTCTCGCCACCGCGCTTGGCGGCCTCAAAGGGCTGTGGAAAACGCCAGTGGATGGCGGGAACCTGGTGAGGATCGAGGCCTGCGGCGGCGCCATCCGTGGCCGCGCCGTCACCTCGCCCCGGCTGCGCGCCTCCCCCGGCCAAACCGATGGAGACGAATTGCCGTTCGACTGACAGCACCGCCATTTCAGTCTTTGCAGACTGTCTCCGCAGGGAAACGACGCGTGAGATGACGCGATTCGAGCCCTTTTTAACCGCCGATCAACCCCGCCACCTAAAGCAAACCAGTCTTGGGAACGCCCGGTGGCTTAGCGGGTTTCCGCTTCAAGGGCTGAACCAAGGACTTCGCTCGGTTGAGGACCCCCGCCTCGGAGCAAACGCAATGACGGCTCGGCACGATATTCGCCTGTTGCTGGCGGACGTGGATGGCACGCTGGTCACCAATGACAAGGTGCTCACCGAGGCGGCGAAGGCGGCGGCGCGGGAGCTTGATGAGGCGGGAATAGCCCTGGCCATCACCAGCGGGCGGCCCCCCCGAGGCATGAGCATGCTGATCGAGCCGCTCGCGCTGCGGACCGCCATCGCCGGCTTCAACGGTGGCGCGCTGGTCAATCCCGATCTCTCCGTGATCGAGAGCCACACGCTTGATCCAGCCGCGGCCGTACAGACTGTAAAGCTGATACTGGATCAGGGGTTGGACGCCTGGATCTACACCGAATCGCAGTGGCTAATCCGGAATAGTCGGGCGCCCCATGTGGCCCGCGAAGCGTGGACGGTGAAATTCGACGCCACGGTCGTGGCGTCGTTCACCGACGCACATTTGGCGCACGCGGTAAAAATCGTCGGCGTCGCCGATGATTTCGATCTGGTCGCCGCCTGCGAGACCGCGGTTCGGAAGGTGCTGGCGGGAAAGGCGAGCGCGGCGCGCTCGCAGCCTTACTATCTCGACGTGACCCACCCCAAAGCCAACAAGGGAACGGTCGTCGAAACCTTGTCCAAGCTCCTGAACATCTCGCCCGCGCGGATCGCCACGATCGGCGACATGCCCAATGACGTCCTCATGTTCCGCAAGAGCGGCTTTTCAATCGCCATGGGTAACGCCAGCGATGAGGTGAAGGCGCAGGCGAACGCGGTGACCGACAGCAACGAAAACGAGGGTTTCGCCAACGCCGTGCGGAAACTCGTTCTGCAATCGGGCGTTGCGCCGGTTTGACAGGAGAGCGACGATGACACCACGGGTAAGGGAAATCTTGAGCTGGTATGGCGCCGACAATGTCGGAACCCTGACAAACCTGGCGCGGATCTTGAACCACGGGCGACTGGCGGGGACCGGAAAGCTGGTCATTTTGCCGGTCGATCAGGGCTTCGAACATGGGCCGGCGCGCTCCTTCGCCCCCAATCCGCCAGCGTACAATCCCCTCTATCACTTTGAGCTGGCGATCGAAGCGGGCTGCAATGCCTACGCCGCTCCGCTCGGTTTCCTGGAAGCCGGCGCGCGCCATTTCGCAGGCGACATACCGCTCATCGTCAAAGCCAACGACAATGACGTCCTGCGGGACGAGAAGGATCCCAACCAGGCCCTGACCGCCAGCGTGCAGGACGCTTTGCGTCTGGGCTGCTGCGCGATCGGCTTCACCATCTATCCAGGATCGACGCATAAGCTCGAAATGTACGGCCAGCTTCGCGCCTGCGCCGAGGAGGCGAAGCGCCATGGACTCGCGGTGGTCATTTGGTCTTATCCGCGCGGGTCGGCTTTGAGTCCGGAAGGCGAATCGGCGATCGACGTTGTCGGTTACGCCGTCCAGATCGCCGCTCAGCTGGGCGCGCACATCATCAAGGTCAAGTTGCCGACGGCGCATATCGAGAAGGACGCCGCCCGCAAGGTGTTCGACGAGCGACACATTCCCATTGCGACCGCGGCGGAGCGGGTCCGCCACGTCGTCGATTGCGCTTTCGCCGGCCGCCGCATCGTCATCTTCTCGGGCGGCGCCGCCGTTTTCGACGACGACAACCTGCTCGACGAGATTTGCGCCATCAACGCCGGCGGCGGGTTCGGCTCGATCATTGGCCGCAACTCGTTCCAGCGACCGAAGCGGGAGGCGCTCGCAATGCTGAGCGCGGTCATGGACATTTATGCGTCGGCGCCCGATGGCGCGGGTGCGTTTGGTCGCGCGCCCGCCCAAAGATCAGGTCTTGCGGAAAATGAGGGAGAGGTTGTTGGCCGGCATGGCGATCCGCTCCGATAGCGCCAGGCCATGCCGGGCGGCCAGAGCGGCCACGTCGTCGAGACGGCGAATCCCCCAGGCGGGGTTACGGCCCTTGAGGCTCAGGTCGAAGGCTAGATTGCTGGGCGCCGTCTCGATATCGGGCTCGAAATAGGGGCCATAGAGAAACAGCACGCCGCCGGACGGCAGAACACGTCCGGCCCCCATCATCAGGCCCTCGGTCGCCGACCAGGGAGCGATGTGAATCATGTTGATGTTGACCACGGCGTCGACAACATCGACCGGCCAGGTGTCTGGATCGCCCGCGTCAAGCCGCAGCGGCGCCAGCAGGTTGGGCAGGGCGGCGTGGTCGCGCCAGGCGGCGATGCTGGTCAGGGCGTCGGGGTCCGGGTCGGTCGGTCGCCACAGCAGATGGGGGAACGCGGCGGCGTTGTACACCGCGTGCTCGCCGGCGCCAGCGGCGATCTCGAGCACAAGGCCGCGGCACGGCAGGCGCGGCTTCAACGCCGCAAGGATCGGCTCGCGGTTGCGCGCCGTGGACGGCGAGACCCTTGCGCCGGAGGGCGGTTGATTGGACATGGAATTCAACCTAGCGGCCCAAAGCCGTTTAGCGCCAGGCCGTAAAATCGGCGCGCCTCTTGGTGCGTTCTAGAGCCTGATGCGTTCAGACGGAACAGATCTGAACGCCTAAATCAGGCTCTACACTTTTGCTTCGAGAGCAAGATTTAAGATTGTGGACGGTTCCGTCTAAAATCATCCTGCCCTAGGCTCAGGACTCATTGATCATAGCCAGAAGATGACGGTTGCGGCGATGGCGATGGCGGACATGAAGGTGTGGGCGCATCGGTCGTAGCGAGTGTGAATGCGCCGCCAGTCTTTTAAGCGACCGAACATGTTC
>JANXUA010000043.1 GCA_025352085.1 Caulobacteraceae bacterium
TGCCCAGAAGCGAGGCGATGTAGATCACGATATAGCCGCTGTAGATCGGATGGCGCACAAAGACATAGGGCCCGCCCTGGACCACGCCTCGATTGGCCGCCGCCAGGCCGAAGCTGCGCCGAAGCGTGAGTTTCCCCCAGATGGAAAACAGCATGCCGAACAGCCATAGGCCGACGATGATCGCCTGCGGGACCAGGGCATGTGTGCCCTGCGAGGCCGGCCGGACCAGGAGAGGCGCCGCCGTGCCCGCCAGGGCGACCAGCCAATCGAAGGGTCGGGTCGAGACGTCCTGAGTGATCCGCCGACAGACCATGAACGCCATCACCAGGGCCTCGGAAAACAGGATCAGGCCGTTGATGGGCGACGTTCCGAGATCGGGGAGGAATCTGACGGCCAGGCCGGCGAACATCAGCAGGGAGAATGCGCGCTCGCCCAGATCCATCGCCAGTTTCAGGCGGCGTTCGACGGTTTCGTCGAGAGGCGCGCTCATCGGGGGCTCGGCGGCATGATCTGATTCCGGACACCCGATCTGAACGGCGGGCGCTTCGGCGCTAAGGCGTTGCGCCGGTCTTGGCAAGCGGCGCGCCCGGTTCGGCCGCCGCAGGGCGAATTTCCATTGCGCTAGTGCGACATTTTGACGCAACTACTTCGCGGTCGGCGCGTTGAAGCCGCGTCGATTGTCACGAAGGGCCGCGGACGATGCACAGGCGCGCTTGGCCGAAAAAACCTCCAGGCGCGGGCCGCGGCGCCGCTCTCCTGCCCTATCTGATCATCGGTCCGGTCTTCGGCTTCCTGCTTTCGCAAGCCCTCGTCAGTTTTCGAGCCGATCGCCCCGTGCTGGGCGGCCTGCATGTTTTGGCTCTGGTCCTGTGGGTCGGCCTGTTGTTGGCCGTGGATATTCGACTGATCTGAGTGGCGGGCAGGCGGACCGCCGCTTGTGTTGAATATGCGACGGGCCATCTGGGGGTAGGGTTTTGTCAACGCAACTTCGTTCATACCCTTAGCCGATGACCTTTCTCGACTATGCGGCGCGCGGCAGGACCGCATGGTGGCGTTATCCGGCGGCCTCGGTCCTGGGGCTCGTCGCGGGTTACGTTGGATTCATTGCGCTTGTGTTTGTTCCGCTGACGCTGGCTGGCGTGCCGACCAGGATCCTGACCGACGCGCTGACCCGGCCGGACCATCCCCTGGTGTTCTTCCCCGCCAACGGCCTGGTGTTCGGCGCGGTGCTGCTGGGCTTCATCGGCGCGGCGCGGCTCATTCAGGCGAAGCGTTTCACCGACATCATCGGCCACTGGAGCTGGCGCTCGGTCGCACGGGGCGCGGGCCTGTGGCTCGGCGTCCTCGTCGCGGGGACCCTGATCGACTATGCGATAAGTCCATCGGGCTTTCGGATCATCGCGTCCGGCGCGACGGGCCCCCTCGCCGTGGCGGCCCTGTTCGGCCTGTCGATCCAGACCTTCGCCGAGGAATTCATCTTCCGCGGCTATTTGACACAAAGCCTGCTGCTCGCCACCCGCCGCCCGGTCGTTGCCGCGCTTTTGAGCGGCGCCCTGTTCGGCGCCCTGCACATTCCCAACGGAACGCCCCAGGCGCTGCAGGCGACCGCCTTTGGGGTGGTGACCGCCCTGATCGCGATCCGGACCGGCAGCATCGCCTTTGCCTATGGCCTACATCTGGTGAACAATCTCTTCGGCGCGGTCGTCGTGGTCTCGGCCGACGATGTGTTCAAAGGCGCGCCGGGCCTGCTGGCCCAGCACACGCCCCGGTTGATAGGCTGGGATGTCGCCTTCGGCGTGGCGGCTCTGCTGTTGGCGCTGTGGTTCGGCGCGCGGCCCGGACTCGGAGGACAAGCCGTCCCATCCGATGACCGGGCTTCGGCGTTCGACTAGCGCCTGATGCGTTCAGACGGAACACATCTGAACGCTGAATAAGGCTTTACACTTTTGCATTTAGAGCAGGACGATTTTGGACGGAATCGCCCAAATCGTCCTGCTCTAGCCCTAAGGAATTTCAAATGGTCACGGATCGAAAAAGGGCCGCCCCATCGGGACGGCCCTTCTCGAAACTCAACGTCTGTTAAGACGAAAGGCTTAGTTGGCGGCGGCGTTGGCGTCGGCGGCGGCGCCGTTCGCGGTCGCGGCGGCGGCGTTGGCGTCGGCGGCGGCGCCCGTGGCGGTCGACGCGGCGGCGTTCGCGTCATCGCGGCCGAGCTGGCGGCGGCGGCGTTCTCGCCCGCGGCGGTGTTGTCGGCCGGCTTCTGGCAGGCGGCGACGGACAGGGCGGCGACGGCGGCGCCGGCGACGAGGACGGTGCGGAGGGTGATGGAGGTCATGGTCTTCAATAGTCCTTTGCGTTGGTTATGGGCGCCGTTTCAACTGCGCGGACAGAAGATATCGACGACTTCCTAAACGAAGTTGCGAACCCACCGTTCCACCGACGCTATTCTGAATAGGCCGGGTGGGTGGGAAAAATCAAGACTCGCGATGCCTAATGATTAACCCGAGCCCGAACTGCGAGGCCGCCGCCGGTCACCCCGCGTCCAGGCTGTCCCAGCGCATCAGCACTTCAAG